>JAIXTS010000022.1 GCA_027483805.1 Azospirillum sp.
CGGCCCGTAATAATGTGACCGGCTGATCGATAACAGGGCGCATTGCCGGACAACCGACAAGCCGGGCTGGAACCGATCCACCATCTCCCGCCTCCGACCGGCGCTCATCGACCGGAGGCCTTGCGCAAAAAATCCCGCTCCACCACCAACTGACCGATCTTGGCGTGCAGCCGGTCGATCTCGGCGCCATCAACCATCGGCGCAGCCTCGGCTTTGCCGGAAAACGACGCCGCCATCCCCTCGATCGCCTGCTTGCGCCAAGCGTTGATCATCGTCTGGTGAACACCGTGCTTCGACACAAGTTGCGCCATCGTCAACTCGCCCCGGATCGCCTCCAGCGCCACCTTCGCCTTGAAATCTGCTGAATACCGTTTCCTCTGTCCCGCCATGTCGCTCGTCCTTCAATAAGGCCGAACCAAGCTTAGCAAACTGTCAACTCACTGGGGACCAGCTCTGCTCTCATGGACCCCAAACCGCCGGGCAACATCCTTGACCACCATGCCCGGCCTGAAAGCCGCCTCTACCAGCCGGACCTTCTCCGCCTCCGACCACTTCCGACGCCGCTCTGTGCCCGTCAAGACCTCCAGCCGCTGATAAGCCATCACGTTTGCCACTCGTTTGCGTTCGCGCTATCGCGCTTACGCAAAGACTCCCAGCTACCGACCTCCGAACACAAGGCGGCGCTCACCGGACGCGTACACTGACAGCCGGTGCCCACCACATACATCACGCCGTTGTCCACTTCCCGCAGGTCAACGCTGCGTCGACGGCCACCGTGCTTGGCCGGGGGAAGCAGTGGCGACACAAGCTTCCATTCCGCCTCCGTCAGGTCGCTCGGGTAACGAAGGTGATCACGGTTATAAAGGGGGCGGTTCTCGGGCGTCCACATGACCATTGTCCAGAGGATGACGCCCATCAAAGAATCACACCAGCGTCACCGCCCGCAACCCATTTCCTATCTCACTGAACTCTTTGGATACCTTCTCGGACAGACACTCAGTATAGGTCGATCCAGGCGCCGCTTGATCGAACCCGGAGTTTCGCAAGTGTTGTGTCATAGTAAATGGCGCCATCCGTTGTTACTGCGGGGGCTGCACCGGAATTCGGAAAGATCACAGCGGGAAGGGCTGGGTTGAAGGAAAGAGGGCCGGCTGTAGTTCCAATCTTTGGTGACGCACCGGTTACCGATCCGGTCACTGTGACATACTGTGTTGAATTGGGCGTGTGGGTGACGGTGAGCTGTACGGCCCCGGAGGATGGGCCCACAATGGCTCCCGTTGCAACATACGCATCTCCAAACGCGGCAATTCTGGGTCCGTTGACTAGCCGTGTAATCCCCCAGATCATCGTCCCACCTGCATAGCCTGCGATTCCCTGGCCGTCAGTTATCGCAGACACTTTCACCACCCCACCCGCTCCAGTAACCACGCCGTTGCCCTTGGGCATGAGGGTCAGGTTGATGTCGGCATCATTGCCCTGGGCCTGGACGGTGGGGGAGGCGCCGGTAACGCCGCCGCGGATATCGACACGATTGACGGCGTTGGGCACCAGGGTGGCGCGCAGGGACTCGGCGCCGGGGACGCCGCCGAGGCTGATGGCGCTGGCTGAGGCGCGGGCGATTTCCGTGCCGTCGGCGGTCAGGCCGAGAACACCGGCGGAGGGCTGATAGACGCCCGTGTCAGGGTCGCTACTGAACCCGATCGCAGGGGCTGTGCTGCTGCCCGCGGCCAGGGTGACCTGTCCGGTGAATGCGGGGTTGCGGGTCGGGATGGCGGCCGGAATGGTCGGCAAATGAAAGAGTGCCTGCATGGGATCACCGATAAAACAGGAGATTGACGATGCTGTCGGTTGCGGCAACCAGACCGATCTGGGAAATGCCATCCAATCGTCGGCCGGCGGGGTTCAACTCCGGTGCCGTGCCATCCAGGATGTCGACCGTGGGCAAGGTCACGGCCATGCCAAAGCGGGCCCAAAAAGCCTGTGTCGCATTGAACAGCACCAGCCGGGCATTGGTAGGCACGGCGATCAGCCTTGGCGTGCCGGCCGTCAGGATGACCGCAAGGCCCATCGAACACGGGGGCGGAACGGGCAGGGCCCGTCCCATATTGTCAGTGGCAAGTTGAAAAGCATTCACGATGTCGGCCTTTCCAAACGCAAACGGCCCGTCAGCAGGGCTGACGGGCCGTTCAAGGTGGGTGCGGTGGGCGATCACCTGGATCGGCACCATGCAAGCCCATCATTACACAGCAGCAGGAAAGTGCAAGAAGAAAATCCCACATAGGCGGAACATCCTATCGCGACATTCAGGTCCGCACCGCTCCGTGCCGCGAATGCGTTTTCCACTTCCGCTGTCCATAGGCCGTCCCGACGGCTACGCTGGCCTGACCAAATTTTGGTCGGTTGCCCCAGCACCTAGTGATGGATCCTGTGCCATGCTGGCGGTTTTTGCAGGCCGACATGCGTGGACAGGGCGCGGATGGTCGCCGCTGCATCTAGTGTACTGACTGATCACGTCCCCGTGCGTGGTGTAGGAGCGGCGTTGTCATCGCGCTCTCCGGCTTGTCTAGCCGGTTGCATCATGCTGCCACAGCGGACAGCATGATGATGGGATCATCGCTGAGTGGA
>JAIXTS010000522.1 GCA_027483805.1 Azospirillum sp.
CCTAGGGTACGGTCAGGGTGGGTTGGCCACCGAACTGTTCATGACCGTTTCCAAGGGGTGCCCCGATGTCCGGGCCGGAGACATTGCTGGAGAAGGCGGCGGCTGCGGATGCGGCGCAGGCGGCGTTTGATACGGGGGCGGGGCGCAAGCCGGCGGCGGCGCCCAAGGGGGCCGACGTGCCGCCGCCTTCGCTCTATGCCGCGCGGGTCAAGGTGCAGCCCAAATCGGTGGCGGGCAAGTATCGCACCATCAAATGGGCGGTGCTGATCTTCTGTCTGACGCTGTATTATCTGGCGCCCTGGGTGCGGTGGGACCGGGGGCCGGAGGCGCCGAGCCAGGCGCTGCTGATCGATATGGGGGTGCCGCGCGCCTATCTGTTCGGGATCGAGATCTGGCCGCAGGAGGTCTATTTCATCACGGGCCTGCTGGTGCTGGGGGCGCTGGGTCTGTTCCTGGTCACGGCCCTGTTCGGGCGGCTGTGGTGTGGCTATGCCTGTCCGCAGACGGTGTGGACCGACCTGTTCATGCTGGTCGAACGCTGGATCGAGGGCGACCGGGGGGCGCGCATGCGCCTGGACAAGGCGCCGATGAGTGTCGAAAAGGTGCTGAAGCGCACGGCCAAACATGCGGCCTGGCTGCTGATCGCGCTGGCCACGGGCGGGGCCTGGGCCTTGTATTTCAACGACGCGCCGACCTTTGTGGTGCAGTTTTTCACGGGTCAGGCGACGCTGGTCCAGTATTTCTTTGTGGGCCTGTTCACCACCACCACCTATGTCCTGGCCGGATGGGCGCGCGAGCAGGTCTGTACCTATATGTGCCCCTGGCCGCGTTTCCAGGCCGCCATGCTGGACGATCAGTCGATGGTCGTCACCTATGAGCGCTGGCGCGGGGAGACGCGGGGACCGCACAAGGCGGGGACGTCCTGGGACGGGCGCGGCGATTGTATCGATTGCGGGCAGTGCGTGACGGTCTGCCCCACGGGCATCGATATCCGCGACGGGTTGCAGCTGGAATGTATCGGCTGTGGCCTTTGCATCGACAGCTGCAACCAGATCATGGACAAGATCGGCCGCCCCCGCGAACTGATCACCTTTGACACCGAGGCGCGGCAGCAGGCCCGCGCCAGGGGCGGGCGGGCCAAATGGAAGATCGTGCGCCCGCGCACCCTGCTCTATGCCGGGCTGCTGGTCCTGGTTGGGGCCGTCATGCTGGCCGCTTTGCTGATGCGGACCACCGTGGAAGTGAATGTCCTGCGTGACCGGGCACCGCTTTTTGTGACCCTTTCGGACGGGGGCGTGCGCAACGGCTATACGTTGAAGGTCCTGAACAAGCGGCGGGAGGAAGTGGATTTCCTGCTGACGCTGAAGGGCCTGCCCCAGGGCCATCTGCTGGTCCAGGATGTGGGGGAGGCGGGGGACGGCCAATCGGTCATCCTGCATGCCAAACCCGACAAGGTCGCCACCTTCCGCGTCTTCGTGACGGCCCCGCCCGACAGCAATCGGGATGAGCGGGTGGAGATTGAATTTGTGCTGACCAACCCGGTACGCGGGGAGGGCGACGCCTATGACGCGGTGTTCGTCGGCCCCCATCTCCGCCACCATCACGACAGGGACTGAGCCATGGCCATGACCATCGATCATCCGCGCAAAAGCAACTGGATCCCCTGGGTGTTTGTGGGCGCCATGCTGATTGTCATCGCCGTCAATGCGGTGATGGTGACCTATGCCCTGTCATCCTTTTCCGGGCTGGCGGTGGATAAGCCCTATGAGCGGGGTGTACGTTATAATGACGTGCTGGCCGCCCAGAAGGGCCAGGACGCGCTGGGCTGGCGCGTGTCGGTGAATGTGGAGGGCAACCAGCTTGTCCTGCGCATCCAGGACCGCGATGGACAGCCGCTGGACCGCCTGGGCATTACCGGGCATCTGGAACGGCCCGTCAGCAATGAGGCGACCCTGCCGCTGGGCTTCACCGCCATGGGTGACGGGCGCTTCGTGGCACGGCTGAACACGCCGCATCCGGGCCAATGGGATGTGAAGGCGGCCCTGCGCCATGGCGATGACCAGTATCTGCTGGTGCAGCGGATCATGGTGCCGAAATGACATCGACGAAGGCGGCCGCGCTCAATCTTGTGACCGATCACGGTGCATCATTAGGCTGCGCCCATTGCGGACAGCCGGTGGCCGGCGAGGGGCGTTTCTGCGGCCCGGCCTGCGCCGATGCCCATGCCCTGATCCATGATCTGGGCCTGGACGCCTATTACGCCCGCCGCGACGCTGCCGCCCCCACCCCGACGGGGGAGGAGGCGGCACCGCTTGACCTGTCGGCGGCGGTGGAGACATTGCCCGACGGATCGCACTGTCTGCGGCTGCTGCTGGATGGGGTCACCTGCGGCGCCTGTGTCTGGCTGATCGAAAGCGCGCTGCGCCGAGAGCCGGGCGTGATGGCGGCGCGGGTGAACCTGACGACGCGGCGCCTGTCGGTGACCTGGTCGGACGCTGTGGAGGGAAAGGCGGAAAGGCTGGCCGGCATTGTGCGCCGCCTGGGCTACCGCCCCGCCGTGGCGGGCATGGATGGGGTGGGCGATCCGCACAAACAGGCGGAACGGGAACTGGTCCGCGCCATGGCCGTGGCCGGATTCGGCATGATGAACATCATGCTGCTGTCGGTTTCCGTCTGGTCCGGCCATGCGGGCAGCATGGGGGACGCCACACGCACCCTGATGCATTGGCTGTCGGCCCTGATCGCCATTCCCATCGTGGCCTATTCCGCGCGACCGTTTTTCCGGTCGGCCTTCAATGCCCTGAAGGCCGGGCGCACCAACATGGATGTGCCCATCTCGCTGGGGGTGACGCTGGCCACCAGCGTCAGCCTGTGGGAGACGGCGCGGCATGGCGAACATGCCTATTTCGACGGCGCGGTGATGCTGTTGTTCTTCCTGCTGATCGGGCGTTTCCTGGATGCCCGGGCGCGGGGACGGGCGCGGTCTGCGGCCGAACATCTGCTGGCCCTGGGCCGGGCGCCGGTCATGATGCTGAACGATGCCGGCATGGCCGTGCCCACGGCCCCGGCACAGGTGCCCGTCGGCGCCACGGTGCTGGTTGCCACCGGTGAGCGGATCGGCGTGGATGGGACCGTGGCCGATGGGGTGTCGGATATCGATACCTCGGTCGTGACGGGTGAAAGCCACCCGCAGCCCGCCCGTCCCGGTGACCGCCTGTTCGCCGGCATGGTCAATCTGTCGGCGCCGCTGCGCCTGACGGTCACGGCGTGTGGCGAGGGCACGCTGCTGGCCGAGATCGTGCGCCTGATGGAAGCCGCCGAACAGGGGCGGGCGCGGTTCGTGGCCCTGGCCGACCGGGTGGCCCGGTCCTATACGCCGGTGGTGCATGCCGCGGCGCTGACCACCTTTCTGGTCTGGGTCCTGTGGGTGGGCCTCGCCTGGCAGAGCGCGCTGTTCATTGCGGTGGCGGTGCTGATCATCACCTGCCCCTGCGCCCTTGCACTGGCGGTACCCGCGGTGCAGGTGGTGGCCACCGGGCGCCTGATGCGCGGCGGCATTCTGTTGAAATCGGCGACCGCCCTGGAACGGTTGGCCAAGGTGGATACGATCGTCTTTGACAAGACCGGCACCTTGACCCTGGGCCGCCCGGATCTGCTGCCCGACCCGGCCATCGACATGGTCGATCTGGAACTGGCCGCCACGCTGGCCCGGGCCAGCCGCCATCCGCTGTCGCGCGCCATTGCCCGCGCCGCCGGTCCCGGTCCCGTGGCCGATGGCGTGCGGGAAGTGCCGGGGGCCGGTCTGGAATGGCAGGGGCCGGACGGCCCGGTCCGTCTGGGTCGTCGGGGTTTTGTCGGTCCGGTTCGCGTACCGGGTGGGCTGATCGAGGGGCCGGAACTGTGGCTGGCCCGGCCCGGCCGGCAACCGCTGCGCTTCACCTTCGCCGATGCGCCCCGTCTGGATGCGGTGGCCGTGGTGGCGGACCTGCGCCGCAGGGGCTACCGGCTGGCCCTGCTGTCCGGCGACCGGGAGCCGGTGGTGGCCGCCATGGCGATCCGTCTGGGTATTGCCGATTGGCGGGCCGGTGTGGACCCGGCCGGCAAGGCGGCGGCCCTGGCGGCGATGAAGGCCGAAGGCCGCCATGTGCTGATGGTCGGCGACGGCTTGAACGACGCGGCGGCCCTGTCGGCGGCCGATGTTTCGGCCTCGCCCGGCAGCGCCGTTGACGTGGCACAAACAGCCGCAGACGCCGTGTTCCAGGGTGACCGGCTGGCGCCGCTGGCCGAACTGCTGGAGGTGGCGCGCAGGGCCGACCGGCTGGTGCTGCAGAATCTGGGCTTTTCGCTTTTCTACAATCTCTGCGCGGTGCCTGTGGCCATGCTGGGCCATGCCACGCCGCTGATTGCGGCCCTGGCCATGTCCAGTTCGTCGCTGGTGGTGCTGGGCAACGCGTTGCGCCTGTCACGGCGTCGGGAGGTCCGGACATGACCAGTCTGCTGTTCCTGATTCCCATTGCGCTGGTCATGGGCCTGCTGGGCCTGGTGGCCTTTCTCTGGTCCGTGCGCAGCGGACAGTTCGAAGACCTGGACGGGGCGGGTGCCCGCGTCCTTTTCGATGACGGGCAGCCGCTGCCGCCGCCCGTTCCTCCCCCTTCCAAGGAGAAACATCTTGAATAATGTTGTTCTGCGTCTTGTGGGAATCCTATTGGGTTTCCTCGGTCTGTTCCTGGCGGCCGGTGCAAGGGACCCGGGCATGTTCCTCGGGGGCCTGCTGTTTTGCTTTTTCGGCGTGGCCCTGAATTTCTGGCTGATCGCCCAGGATTATCCGCATCATCCCCAAGGAGTATAAAGGACAGGCGGGCAGCGATGCGCCCTGCGGCTGCCCGCCTTACGAAACGCCGGACCGATGGTCATTAATTTTTATTTAGCCTTTCCATTTCTTGCTTCATGCCCGGTCTGGAATCAGTGTAAATGAGTCTTGGCAATCCGTTTACTCATGTCGGGAAACATGGACGGAAAGATGGCGGGCATTGATGGGGTTTGTTGGCCGGATATGCTGCGCATGGCGCGCGGCACCCGCTTCTGGACGCTTGGCCAGATGGCTGCCCAACTCAAAGTGTCGCCGATCGCCCTGCGCAGCTGGGAAAATGGGGAGGATCTGCCCGACCCGGCGGCACAGCGCCTGATCCGCGATCTCCTGGGTCAGCCCGTGGGCGAGGCCCAGCTTTCCGCCCTGATCCGCCAAAGCAAGGCCAGCCGTTATCTGTTCCGCTGTGACCGTGCCCCGCGTGTCGGCGTGACCAGCCGTATCCTGGAAGTCAGCGATGCGCTGGTGGCGGAACAACCGTTTGGCCGCGATGTGTTTTTTGTGCCGCGGACGCCGCAGCAGGTGGAACTGACGGCGGAATCCGACGCCATGCTGAACAGCCAGGGCAAGTTTTATGGGGGCGAGATGGCCATGGCCACCACGCGCCTGATCTGGCTGCAATATGTGCAGGGGGGCATGACGGTGCGCCATGCCCTGACCCGCTGGGTGCCGATGCGCCTGCCCGACGGGACACCGGTCTGCCTCTATGAACGCCGCACGGTGACCCCGTCGGCCTATCTGTCGCTGCCGGCACAGCCCATCTTCACCCCGCTGGACAAGCTGGTGGCGTGACGCGTGCCCTGCGTTGACGCCAGGGGGCGATTGATCTAATGCCAAGGCTTGTCCACCCGACGGACCCGCCAACCGTGCAGACGACTCCACCGATCCAGATCGACAGCGGCGGTATCGACGCGCCGCATATCCTGACCCTGGCGCTGCAACGGCTGCGGCCCCGGCCCGACCAGCCGCGCCGGCATTTCGACCTGGCGGCCCTGGACGAGCTGGCGGCCAGCATGGCCCGCGTCGGCCTTCTGCACCCGCTGCTGGTGCGCCCCGCCCTGGATGAAGAGGGCATGTATGAGATCGTGTCGGGGGAACGGCGCTGGCGCGCCGCGCGGCGGCTGGACTGGGACTGGCTGCCCGCCCTGGTGACCGGCGGCGACGTTGACGAAATCGCCCTGATCGAAAATCTGCAGCGCCAGGATCTGAACGCCCTGGAAGAAGCGGCGGCGCTGCAACGGCTGATGGACAAGCATCACTACACCCAGGATGCGCTGGGCCGCGCCATCGGCCGCACCCAGGGCCAGATCAGTTCCACCCTGCGCCTGCTGACCCTGCATCCCGATATCGTGAAAACCTATCCCCAGCATGAACGGCAGGTGTCGCGGTCCATGCTGGTGGAACTGGCCACCATCGATGATCCCGATCGGCAGATGGCGCTGTGGGACCGGGCCTGCCAGGGTTCCCTGACGGTGCGGGCCATCCGGGCGGAAAAGGCCGACCAGGCCCCGGCCAACGCCCCGACGGCGGGCCTGTCCACCGACAAGGTGACGGTTGCGCTGCGTCAGGTGGACCGGACCGTGACGGTCCTGGAACAGCTGAAGGTGGGGCCGGCCGGTCTGACCGATGGGCAGCGGGCGCATCTGGCCGCCCTGTCGCGGCGTATCGCGGCCCTGATGGGCTGATACCGGCGGCGTGAACTGCCGATGGGTCGGCATTTCACGCTTCGCAGAGCTGTTTCGTGGTGAGCCGAAAATGCGCGTCACGGTATTGCGCCTATCCACGCTGCAATGAATAATCGCTCCGCCGCCGTGGGGATCGCCCTCGCGCGGCCAGAGGGCGGAGGCGTGCATGCGGCATGTGCGGGCGGCCCTGGCGGCGTTTCGCGGACGGGCGGAGGATTTGCCCCCGGTTTTCGAAGCGGCCTGCCGGGATATTGTCGACGATCTGGGCGTCAGCAGTGGCAGCGTCTGGTTTTTCGATGATGACGGGACCGCTATCGAATGTGCCGCCCTGTATGATGCCCGCGATGCCCGGGTTTTGCGGGGCGTGCGGCTGCGCGCGGCGGACAGTGAAGCCTATTTTGTGGCCCTGAGAGAGGAGGGCCGGGTTGTGGCCGATGATGCCCTGACCCATCCGGCGACATCCTGTCTGCGGCCCTATCTGCTGCAACGGGATGTGCGCTCCCTGCTGGACCATGTCGTCTCCGCCCATGACCGGAACGTTGCCGTCACGTGCTGTGAACAGGGCGGGCGGATGCGGCAATGGTCGGACGCCGACGCCTTGTACCTGCAACAGATGTCCATCCTGCTGGGCGTGGCCTTCGACCTGCATTGCGAGATGCGGCGGCAGTAACATGGTTTCATGCCAGGGGGCAGGAGCATCACCCGGGCGGACCAGTGACTGCCGGCCCGGCGCCTGAGAGAAAATGCCAATGCCACCCTTGTCCGATGGCTCACGGCGTTAAATGTTGCGCTGCACAAATTAGCTAATGGTTTCAAGCCTCTGGACCAAGGTCGAAGCGACCAAGGTCGGGGCTGTGTTAACCTTCCGTCTGTCCCATCGTGGAAACCTCAAGGATCGACCCGGACGCCAATAACAGGCGGCCCCTGGGCCGGCGCATAATCTCGCCGGGGCCGGTCCGTTTGTCGCCGATCTGCGCAAAAGGGAGGGCACATGGCTAATGTGGCAACGGCCGGGGCAGAACCAGCCCCGATGACCAAGGAAGAGAAGAAGGTGATCTTCGCCTCTTCGCTCGGCACCGTGTTCGAATGGTATGATTTCTATCTGTATGGCGCGCTGGCGACTGTCATCGCCAAGCAGTTTTTTTCTGGCGTCAACCCCACGGCGGGTCTGATCTTCGCGCTGCTGGCCTTTGCCGCCGGCTTCTTTGTGCGCCCCTTCGGTGCGCTGGTGTTCGGTCGCCTGGGCGACATGATCGGCCGCAAATACACTTTCCTGGTGACCATCGTCATCATGGGTGCCTCGACATTCGTCGTGGGTATCCTGCCCAATTATGCCAGCATCGGCATTGCCGCCCCCATCATCCTGATCATTCTGCGCCTGTTGCAGGGTCTGGCGCTGGGTGGTGAATATGGCGGTGCCGCCACCTATGTGGCCGAGCATGCCCCGCATGGCCGCCGCGGCAATTACACGGCCTGGATTCAGACCACGGCGACCTTGGGCCTGTTCCTGTCGTTGCTGGTGATCCTGGCCTGCCGGTCCAACATGTCGGTAGAAGCGTTTGAGGATTGGGGCTGGCGTATCCCGTTCCTGATCTCCATCCTGCTGCTAGGCATTTCCGTCTGGATCCGCCTGATGCTGAGTGAAAGCCCGGCCTTCAAGAAGATGAAGGAAGAGGGCAAGCACTCCAAGGCGCCGCTGACCGAAGCCTTTGGCAACTGGAAGAACCTGAAGATCGTCATCCTGGCGCTGCTGGGTCTGGTCGCGGGGCAGGCTGTGGTCTGGTACACGGGCCAGTTCTATGCCCTGTTCTTCCTGACCTCCATCCTGAAGGTCGACGCCTTTACGGCCAATATTCTGATCGCCATCGCGCTGGCCATCGGCACGCCCTTCTTCATTTTCTTTGGCAGCCTGTCCGACCGTATCGGCCGCAAGCCGATCATCATGGCGGGTCTGGCCCTGGCCATCGTCACCTATTTCCCCCTGTTCAAGGGCATCACCCACTTTGCCAACCCGGCGCTGGAACAGGCGATTGCTACCTCGCCCGTCGTCGTCGTGGCTGATCCCAACGAATGCTCCTTCCAGTTCAATCCGACCAACACGGCGAAGTTCACCACCAGTTGCGACATCGCCAAGGCAGCCCTGGTGGCCAAGGGCATTCCCTATAGCAACGAGACGGCACCCGCCGGTACGATCGCCCAGATCCGGGTCGGCGGCACCACGATCGAAAGCTATGATGGCAGTGGCATCGTCACCAAGACCGAGGTGAACCTGGGCCATGGCCCGTCCGCCGCCCCGGCCGACCCGAAGGCCGCCGGTGCAGCCTTCACCAAGGCTGTCGGCGACGCCGTGGTCGCTGCCGGATACCCGGCCAAGGCCGACAATGCGGCCATGAACAAGCCCATGCTGGTGCTGCTGCTGACCATCCTGGTCCTCTATGTCACCATGGTCTATGGCCCCATCGCCGCCATGCTGGTGGAAATGTTCCCCACCCGCATCCGCTACACCTCCATGTCGCTGCCCTACCATATCGGTAATGGCTGGTTCGGCGGGTTCCTGCCGACCACCAGCCTGGCCATCGTGGCGGCCACTGGCGACATCTATTCGGGCCTCTGGTACCCGATCATCGTCGCAGCCGGCACGCTGGTTATCGGCCTGCTGTTCGTGAAGGAAACCAAGGATATCGACATCTACGCCGATGATTGATGTCACCTGCCTTCATGTCGATTTCCCCAGATGACTTGGCGGGTGGTGAAAACCACCCGCCATATTCTTTTTTGTCAATTGCGGGCTTGCGTCCGCGTCCGGATGCGCATTGAATCTTTTTTCCAAGAAAGCGGCGAAACAGCCGTGGGCATGAACGGTCGGGGGGAGCGGAACAGATGTCGATTCGGGTGCTGGTGGCCGATGATCATCCATTGATGCGGGCGGCCCTGTGCCAGTCTGTGGCGGGCGCCATGCCCGAACTCAGCACGGTGGAAGCCGCCTGTTTCGCCGATGTGGAAGCGGTGCTGAAACGCGAACCCGCCATCGACACCATCCTGCTGGATCTGCATATGCCGGGCATGAATGGCTTGATCGGCTTGGCCCTGCTGCGCAATGAACATCCGACCATTCCCATCATCGTGGTCTCGGCATCAGAGGATGCGGCCACCATCCACCGCGCCATGGACTATGGCGCCGCTGGCTTTGTGCCCAAATCCGCCCCCATCACCCATATCAGTGACGCCATCCGCGCCGTTCTGGACGGGGCCGTCTGGCTGCCCACGGCCGGCACCTCGGCAGGCACCGTTGCCCCCGCCCCCGACGCCGACATGGCCGCCCGCGTGGCAGGCCTGACCCCGCAGCAGCTGCGCGTGCTGGGCGGCATCGCGGAGGGCAAGCTGAACAAGCAGATCGCCTATGAGATGGGCGTGGTGGAAACCACCGTGAAGGCCCATGTCACCGTCATCCTGCGCCGCCTGGGCGTGGTCAGCCGGACGCAGGCCGCCATTGTGGCCAGCAAGCTGGCCCTGGCGCCGGTCGCGGAGACCCAGGCGGAGGCGTCGTAGGTGTTTGCTCAACCGTCATCCCCGCTTTCGCGGGGATGACGGTGTGGTAGGGCGCTTCGGCCACCCCTCACCGATCCTTCACATAGGGCCGGCCACTGGCCTTGGGCGGGATGGCCTTGCCGACGAAGCCGGCCAGCAGCAGCACGGTCAGCAGATAGGGCAGCGCCTCAATCAACTGTACCGGCACCTCGCCGATGCCGGGCAGGGCCACGCCCTGCAACCGCGTCTGCAACGCGTCGGCGAAGGCAAAGGCCAGGCAGGCGAACAGGGTCGGTACCGGCTTCCACTTGCCCAGGATCAGGGCGGCCAGAGCCAGGAAACCCTTGCCGGCCGTCATGTTGGTCTGGAAACCCGCGCCCTGCGCTGTGGAGAGATAGGCGCCAGCAATGCCACACAGCAATCCGGCGATCAGGACGGCCTGATACCGCAGGCGGGTGACGGAGATGCCGGCCGTATCCACGGCGGCAGGGTTCTCCCCCACGGCGCGCAGGCGCAGGCCGAAACGGGTGCGATAGGCGATCCACCAGGTCAGCGGCACGATGGCGAGTGCCAGATAGACCAGGATGTTATGGCCGCTGATCAGCTCGTAATAGATCGGGCCCAGCAGCGGCACCCCGCGCAGCGCCTCGGCCAGCGGCAGGGTCAGTTCGCCAAAACGGGCATCGGCCGGCAGGTTGGGGGTGCGGCCCCCCATCTGGAACCAGGCATTGCCCAGCACCGCCGTCAGGCCCAGCGCCACGATGTTCAGCGCCACGCCGGACACGACCTGATTGCCCTTGTGCGTGATACAGGCAAAGCCGTGCAGCAGGGCCAGGACCAGCGACGCCAGGATCCCGGCGCCCAGCCCGACCCAGGCAGAGCCATAAAGGGCAGCGGCGGCCGCCGACGCGAAGGCCGCCACCAGCATCTTGCCTTCCAGCCCGATATCAACCACGCCGGCCCGTTCCGAATAAAATCCGGCCAGCGCCGCCAGCAGAAGCGGGGTGGCAAGGCGGGCCGTGCTGTCCAGCAGCGACAGAAGCGTGAGGAACATCTCCATGGGATCAGGCTCCCGCCGGCTTGGAAACCGCCACCGGGCGGCGGGAGAAGAGGCGCACCAGCGCCGGGCGGAACATATGTTCCAAGGCACCGGCGAACAGGATGACCACGCCCTGGATCACCACCACCAGTTCACGGCTGATGGTCGGGTAATCGAAGACCAGTTCGGTGCCACCCTGATAGAGGGCGCCGAACAGCAGGGCAGCCGGGATGATGCCGGCCGGATGGTTGCGACCCATGAGCGCCACGGCAATGCCGGTAAAACCAAGGCCCGCCGGGAAATTCAGCATCAGCCGGTGCTGCACCCCGTGCAGTTCATTCACGCCCAGCAGGCCGGCCAGCGCACCCGACAGGGCCATGGTGACCACGATGACGCGCTTGGGATCGATACCGGCATAAAGCGCCGCATTCTCATTGGCGCCGGTGGCGCGCAGCGCGAAGCCCCAGCGCGTATGCCAGATGAAGGCCCAGACGGCCACACAGGCCAGCAGCGCCAGAAACAGGGAGAAGTTCAGCGGCGAGCTGTCCATCTCCACCCCGATGGCGCCCATCATGTCGGCCATCATGGGCAGGAACATCGAGGCGCTGAACGCCTCGCTCTCCGGCGACATCTGGCCCGGTTTGATCAGCACATTGACCATCAGATAGACCATCAGCGACGACGCGATGAAGTTGAACATGATGGTCGTGATGACGATATGGCTGCCACGATAGGCCTGCAGCCAGCCGGGAATGGCGGCCCAGAGCGCGCCGAACGCGGCACCGCCCAGCACCGACAGCGGCAAGGCCGCCCACCAGGGCCAGCCGGGCAGGGCCAGACAGACCAGCCCGACACCCAGGCCGCCAATATAGGCCTGCCCCTCGCCCCCGATATTGAACAGCCCGCCATGAAAGGCGATGGCCACGGCCAGCGCTGTGAAGATCAGGCTGGTGGCGTAATAGAGCGTATAGCCGATACCCTCGCCGGTACCGACGGCCCCGCGCAGCATGGTGCCGAGCGCCCCCACCGGGTCCTCGCCGATGGCCAGGATGACCAGGGCAGAGACGGCCAGCGCCAGCCCCACATTGATCGCGGGCAGCAGCAGGCCCGTCACCCACCAGGGAAGATTGTCGGAACCACCCGCACTCATGCCGAAACCCCTTCAGCAACAGCCTGTGTGGCGGGAGCGTCCTTGATGCCCGCCATCATCGTGCCAATCCGGCTTTCCGTTGCGTCAGCCGCCGACAACTCACCTACGATCTCCCCGTCGCACATCACCAGGATACGGTCGGACAAAGCCAGGATCTCATCCAGTTCGGCCGAGACCAGCAGGATGGCCTTGCCCCGGTCGCGAAGCGACACAAGCTGGCGGTGGATAAAGGCGATGGCGCCGATATCGACGCCACGCGTGGGCTGCCCGACCAGAAGAATATCCGGCTCCCGCTCCATCTCGCGTGCCATCACCAGTTTCTGCTGATTGCCACCGGAAAAGAGCGCGGTGCGCAGATGGGGATTGGGCGGGCGCACATCGAATTGTTCCATCAACGAAACAGTCTTTGCGACAACCCGCTTCCAATTCAGCCGCCAGCCCTTGGACAGGCTCTTGTCCTGGTGATAGCCCAGGATGGCGCTTTCATGCGCCGGGAATTCCTTGATCACGGCCAGCTTCAGCCGGTCTTCCGGCACATGGGCAAGACCGCGGCGGCGGGCATCGGCCGCGTCATATTTCGTCGACGGATTGATATCCTGGCCCTTGACCGTGATCATTCCGCTGTCGAAACGGCACATGCCGGACAGGACCTCCAGCAATTCCGACTGGCCATTGCCGGCCACGCCGGCCACACCCACAATCTCACCGGCCCGAACATTCAGGCAGGCATCCTTCAGGGTGGTGACGCCGCGCCCGTCAATGACGTTCACATTCCGGGCCGACAGCAGCACCTCGCCCGGACGGGCCGGCGCCCTGTCAACGGACAGGGAGGTCTTGCGCCCGACCATGGCGTCGGCCAGGGCCTGGCGGTCGGTGTCGGCGGTAATGAACTCGGCCACCACCTGACCCCGGCGCAGCACCGACACACGGTCGGTGATGGCCATGATTTCCTTCAGCTTATGCGTGATCAGCAGGACGGTGCGCCCCTGCTGGCGCAGCCGTTCCAGGATGCGGAACAGCTGCTCCACCTCCGGCGGTGACAGCACCGCCGTGGGTTCGTCCAGAATCAGCACTTCCGCCCCGCGATAGAGCGCCTTCAGGATCTCCACACGCTGCTGCACACCAACGGGCAGGTCGGAGACCAGGGCGTCCAGCGGCACCTCCAGCCCGAACTGCCGCTCCAGTTCGCGTACTTGTGCGCGCGCCCGCTCCATGGCGGGGCCCAGCACGGGCCCGCCCTCATGCCCCAACAGCAGGTTTTCCAGGACCGTGAAGGTCTCCACCAGCATAAAATGCTGGTGCACCATGCCGATGCCCAGGCGGATCGCGTCCTGCGGCGTGCGGATATCGACCTGTTTGCCACGCACCAGAATCTCCCCCGCATCGGCTTCATAAAAGCCGTAGAGGATGCTCATCAGCGTGGATTTGCCGGCCCCATTCTCCCCCACCAGCCCATGGATGCTGGAGGGGGAGAAACGGAGCGTCACGTCGCGGTTGGCATGGACGGGGCCGAATCGCTTGTCGATGCCGACAAGTTCGACCGCCCAGGCGGGGGAAACGGGAGATGGGGCGGCCGACATGTGTCCTGCTCAGGCGCGAAGTCAGTCAGGGGGGGATCAGTACTTGCAGCCCTTGGCGTCGTCATAGTTGGCGACGGTGCGGGTACCGGACTTGATCTCGGCCGTGGCCTTGTCGACGGCGGCCTTCATGGCCGGCGTGATCAGGGCCTTGTTATTGTCGTCGAAGGCCCAGCCAACGCCGTCCTCCTTCAGGCCCAGGCGGCGGTGACCCGCCTTCCAGGTACCGTCCTGCGCGGTTTTGAACGCCTCATAGGCGGCCACATCCACACGCTTGACCATGCTGGTCAGTACCTTGCCAGGGAACAGGTGGTTCTGGTTGCTGTCGACACCGATGGACAGTTTGCCGGCATCCGACGCTGCCTGTAGCACACCCATGCCGGTCTGCCCGGCGGCGGCAAAGATCACGTCGGCCCCGCGGTCGAACTGGCTTTTGGCCAGCTCTGACCCGCGCGTCGGGTCGGCCCAGGCGGCGGGGGTGGAACCGGCCATGTTGGCCAGGACATTGGCCTTGGCGTTGGTGGCCTTCACACCCTGCTCATATCCGCAGGCAAAGCGGCGGATCAGCGGGATATCCATGCCACCGACAAAGCCCACGGTTCCCGTCTTCGACGCCATGGCGGCCAGAACACCGACCAGATAGGAACCCTCATGTTCGGCAAATTCGATGGACTGCACATTGGGCAGATCCACATTGCCGTCGATCAGCGTGAAGCGGACACTCGGAAACTCTTTCGCCACCTTCTCCACGCTGGGCGCCATGGAGAAACCGACCGACACGATGATATCGGCATTGCGGCTGGCCAGACGGCGCAGGAACTGTTCGCGCTGCGCCTCGTTCGTCACTTCGAACCAGCGGAAATTGGTGCCGGTATCCTTCTTGAACTTTTCGGCCCCGTTATTGGCGCCCTCATTAAAGGACTTGTCGAAACGCCCGCCCATGTCAAAGACGATCGCCGGCTCGAACCCGAAGGCGGGCGCAACCGTGGCGGCGGTGGACATGAAAAGGGCAAGGGCCGCACAGGCGGCACGGCGGGTAAACTTCATCGGCTCCGTTCCGAACAGGGGAACCCTCATGGTGGCCTCGGGACGCAACCGCCACCGGGAAAGGGTCCCAGCAATCATACCAGCCTGTGAAGCTAGCCAGTTCGCAGGCGCACGGCAAGGTGACAAAGCCCGCCTTGCCCTTCGGCGATGCGGAATCTGCCGCCTGTGTCACATCGCCGCCCTGCGAAAGCCCCCAGATGCTGTCAAATAACTGTAGCCTGACGGGCGTATGAAATCCCATAGCAATCCCTTTTGCGCCGGAGTCCCTTGTCCCATGTCCGACCAGCATTTCCTGACCCATGAAGAGTTTGAGGCCATCCAGGACAAGGGCGCGTCGCCGGACAGCGAGCCCACCTTTGGCGAGGTGGTCCAGCAGCGCCTGGGCCGGCGCGACATTCTGCGCGGCATGCTGGGCACCAGCGCCATTGCTGCCTTTGCACCCGCCCTTCCCGCTGTCCTGATGGGCGGAGAGGCCAAGGCACAGGCCGCCGGCGGGCAGGCCGGCTTTGGATTCGTGTTTCAGGAGCTGGCCCGGGGCACTGATGCCAAGCACCATGTGGCGCCCGGCTATGATGCCGATGTGCTGATCCGCTGGGGCGATCCGCTGTTCGCCGACAGCCCGGATTTCGACCCCTACAAGCAGACCGCCGAGAGCCAGTTGAAGCAGTTCGGCTATAATTGCGACTTCACGGCCTTCTACCCCTTACCGCAGGGCAGCAACAGTGCCGATCACGGCCTGCTCTGGGTCAATCATGAATATACCCAGGCGGAAATGATGTTCCCCGGTCTGGCGCCCGAAGGCCAGGACAAATACCCGCCCGAAGCCGTCACCAAGGAGATCGTGGATATCGAGATGGCAGCCCATTCGGGCAGCATTGTCGAGGTCAAGCGCGGCAAGGATGGCAAGTGGTCCTATGTAAAGGGCGGGAAATTTAACCGCCGTATCAATGCGCTCAACACCAAAATGGTGTTCACCGGTCCGGCCGCCGGCCATGCCCGCATGAAGACCAAGGATGATCCCGACGGCCGTACCGTTATCGGCATGCTGAACAATTGCGCCGGGGGCGTCACCCCCTGGGGCACGGTCCTGTCGGGAGAGGAGAATATCGATGGGTATTTCATGGGCACCATCGACCAGACCCACCCCGAACAGCGCAATTATGACCGCATGACCGTGCCGTCCCCATTCTATCAGTGGGGACGGTTCCATGAACGGTTCAACATCAACAAGGAACCGTTTGCCGCGAATCACTATGGCTGGATCGTGGAGATCGACCCTTTTGACCCGACCAGCACACCGCGCAAGCTGACGGCGCTGGGCCGGTTCAAGCATGAAGGCGCCGGCGTCACCTTGAACAAGGATGGCCGCGTCATTGTCTATATGGGGGACGATCAGCGGTTCGAGCATGTCTACCGCTTTGTCTCCAAGGGCAAATTTAACCCGGCCGATCGCAAGGCCAATATGACGCTGCTGGATGAAGGCACCCTGTCGGTGGCGCGCTTTGATGCCGACGGCACCGTCACCTGGTTGCCGCTGGTCCATGGGCAAGGGCCGCTGACGGCGGCCAATGGCTTCAAGGATCAGGGCGATGTCGTGATTGCCGCCCGCATTGCCGCCACCCTGGTCGGGGCCACCCGCATGGATCGGCCGGAGGATGTGGAGGTCAATCCCAAGACGGGGCTGGTCTATGTGATGCTGACCAATAATGACGACCGCCTGCCGGATGACCCGATCCACCCGGCCCAGGCCCGGCCCAACGCCGCCAACCCGCGCCCGGCCAACAGCTGGGGCCATATCGTGGAGATGACCCCGCCCGGCGGCGACCATGCGGCGGCGAAATACAAGTGGGAAATCCTGATCAAGGCCGGCAATCCCGCCGATCCCAAGACGGGGGCCAGCTTCAACAAGGCCACCACGGAAAATGGCTGGTTCGCCTGCCCCGACAATTGCGCCTTCGACAGCATGGGCCGCCTGTGGGTGGGCACCGACCAGGGCAGCAAATGGCAATGGACGTCGGGTTCATCCGACGGCATCTGGGCGGTAGAGACGCAGGGGCCGCTGCGCGGCACGGCCCGTCTGTTCTTCCGCGTGCCGGTCGGGGCCGAATTGACCGGCCCCACCTTCACCCCCGATGACCAGACCCTGTTCCTGTCCGTCCAGCATCCAGGATCGGACGCGGTGGACAAGGTGACAAAGTCCGGTAACCGCAGCGGCACCTTCGCCGATCCCGGCACCCGCTGGCCCGATTTCAAGGACACTATGCCGGCCCGTCCGTCGGTGGTGGTGATCACCAAGAAGGGCGGGGGCGTGATCGGGGTCTGATACCAGCCGCACGAAATCCTGACCCATGGTCAGGATTTCGTGCCCCTCCGTCGCCGGGCGGGCTTATCCGCGCGCTTGGCTGTGCCGCATGTGCCGCGCGGCGGCAGTCGCCGCCATACCATCGGTCGAAAATATTGGCCAATGGTATGATACTGACGCTCATGGACCGTGAGCCTTGCGGGCCGGCGACGGCCGGCCCGGTGACATTATGTTGCAACGCATCGGACACTTGCCAATCCGCCCCCACCGGTGTCACAAGCAAGGGTAACGAAACCGGAAGTCCGGTCCGTTCCTCTTGCATCCGTGTCCGTCCGCTGGTCCGCCGCTCTGGCGGCTGGGGCCGGGCGTTCTCATGGGTTGTGCCTGATGAAATCCGTGCTGCCATCCACCATCGCGCTCTCCCGTCGACAGCTGCTGCGCGGTGCGGGAGCCCTGGCGGTGGCGGCACTGGCCATTCCGGCCGACCCGCGTCTGGCCTTCGGGGCCGTCAACTTCATCGATTATCCGTTTCAGCTGGGGGTGGCCTCGGGTGAACCCTGGCCCGACGGATTCGTGATCTGGACCCGGCTGGCGCCCCGCCCGCTTGAGCCGGGCCATGGCATGTCGGGCGATATCGTGCCGGTCGATTGGGAAGTGGCGGAGGATCGGCTGTTCCGCAAGGTGGCCGTCAAGGGCACGGCCCTGGCCCATCCGGAACTGGGCCATGCGGTGCATGTGGAGGTGGCGGGGCTGCTGCCGGGCCGCCCCTACTGGTACCGGTTCCGCTGCGGTGACCACCGGTCGATGCAGGGCCGCGCCGTGACGGCACCGGCGGCCGGCGCGCCGCTGGCCAAGCTGCGCTTTGCCATTGCCGGGTGCCAGAATTACGACCAGGGCCTCTATACCGCCTTCGACCATCTGGCCCGGGAAGAGGTGGATTTTGTCTACCATTATGGCGACTATATCTATGAAGGCCTGTCCAGGCCCTTCTATTTCAGCCGCTACCTGGACGATGTCGTCCCCAGCCCGCGCCGCACCGACCTGCCCGATCCCTATTCGGTGGACGAGTATCGGATGCGTTATGCCCGGTACAAGCTGGATACCGACCTGCAGAAGGCCCATGCAGCCGCTCCCTGGATCGCGGTCTGGGACGATCACGAGATCGTGGATAACTGGGTCAGCGACTTCAACTGGGACAATACCCCACCTGACATTTTCCGCCTGCGCCGCGCTGCCGCCGCCCAGGCCTATTACGAACATCTGCCCTTCCGCCGCTCCTCCCTGCCGGACGGCGCGCGCATGCAGCTGTTCCGGAAGTTCAGCTTCGGCGATCTGGTCGATATGCATGTGCTGGACACCCGCCAGTATCGCAGCGACCAGCCCTGCCGCGACGGGTTCCGCCCCGCCTGCCCCGATGTCGACAATCCCAACCTGACCGTCCTGGGCGAGGCGCAGGAGAAGTGGCTGTTCGACGGGCTGGCGGGCGGCAAGGCGCGCTTCAACCTGCTGGCACAGCAGGTGATGCTGATGCCGTGCGACCGGGAGCCGGGCGAGGCCAATATCCGCAACCTGGACAGCTGGGACCCCTACCGCGTGGCCCGCGCCCGCCTGCTGCGGCACATCCAGGGCAACAATATCCGCAATACTGTCGTGCTGACGGGGGATGAGCATCAGAACATTGTCGGCAACGTGATCTTTGATGACAAGGATCCGAACAGCCCTGTCGTCGCCACGGAATTTGTTGTCACCTCCATCTCGTCGGGCGGCGATGGCGGGTCCGAACGGCCCAATGCCAAGGGCATGCTGGCCGAAAACCCGCATATCAAGCTGATCAA
>JAIXTS010000160.1 GCA_027483805.1 Azospirillum sp.
GGTGCCCGTGTGGCGCTGCAGGAAAATGGCGGTGGCCAGGTCGGCTACGAAGAAGCGGTCGTCACCGTCAATGTCTTCACCCGCTGATCTGATCGGCGGCGGTCAGGCACAGCCGTGACCGGCAACCTATAGGTGGACAACATGACTGATCATGTTCTGCCCTTTCCCCATGTGGAAATTTCCGGCTTCGACACGGGTTTCAGCGAACAGGAAGCGGCGGCACAGGCGGTGGTACACCGCTTTGCGGCAGAGGTGATGCGTCCCATCGGTCGCCAGCTTGACCGGATGGATGCGGAAAAGGCCTATGCCGAGGGTTCGCCCTTCTGGGAATTCCATCGCGCCATCGCCGCCCTTGGCATGGGGCCGGAGGCGTTCCACGGGCTGGACGCCAGGGCGGCGGCACGGCTGGAAGCTCTGGTCATCACCGAACTGGGCTGGGGCGATGTCGGGCTTGCGGTCTCTGCCGGGGCCGGAGAGATGCCTATCCGTGCCGCCTACGCCAGCGGTCAGGCGGAACTGATCCAGATGTGCGAAGGCAAACTGGGGTGTTGGATCGCCACCCAGCCTGACCGCGGGTCGGACGGGTTGATGCTTTACCCTCAGGAAAGTGCCAATGGTGCCTGCGGCAATGTCGGCAACCTCACCGCCAAATTCATCGGCGACGAGATCATCGTGAATGGCCAGAGTTCGGCCTGGGTATCCAACGGCTATGTCGCCCAGGTAGGGCTGCTGGATATCGTCGCCGATTATGGCCAGGGCTACCATGATGCGGTCGGCAATACCTATGGCTGCAACATCATCGTACCGCTGGATGTGAAGGGCGTTTCCCGCGGACGCCCCTTGCGCAAGCTGGGCAAGCGCCCGCTGCCGCAGGGGGAGATTTACTTCGATAATGTGCGTCTGCCGCGTCGTTTCGCCGTCGCCACCCGCGATGATTACGAAATGAAGCATGCCATGGCCTGGGCACAGGCCGGCACGGCAATGAGCCACCTGTCCACCGGACTGGCCCGTGCGGCCTATGAAATGGCCCTGCGCTACACCAATGAACGCAAGCAGGGCGGCGGCCTGCTGGCCGACCTGCAACTGACCCAGTATCGGCTGGGCCTGCTGGGCGCGAAGGTGGAAGCCATCAAGGCCATGGCGCGCCACGTGGCTGAATATACCAAGACGTCTCCGTCACCCCACCCCTATTTCACCGCCAGCGGTAAGGCCTTTTGCAGCACGGAAATGTTCTATGTGGTGAACGAAGCGCTGCAATTGTTCGGTGGCGTCGGGCTGACGGACGAATTTCCCATTGAGAAACTGATGCGCGATGCGCGCGCCATGCAGATCGAAGATGGCGAAAACAATATCCTGTTCATGCACTACGGCTTCCTGATGGCGCAGATGAACCGCGCCGGCACCTGGGGCCACACCTGAACACCCCACAGTGGGGTACGAACAATCGGACATCAACGGGAGGAAAACATGACCGACAATTATCCGGTCGTGGTCTATGGCGCCAGCGGTTACACAGGGCGTCTGGTCATGGAACACCTGCGGGAACTGGGAATTTCCTTCATTGCTGCGGGTCGCAACCGGGAGAAAATTGAAAAATCCGTGGCCATGGTGCCGGGGATTGAATCGGCCCGTTACCAGATCGTTGCCCTGGATCACACGGTCGAGGCACTGACCAATCTGCTGGCCGGCCGCAAGGTGGTCTGTAACACGGTGGGGCCGTTCAACCGTTTTGGGCGGGAGGTTGTGGCGGCTGCCTATAATGCCAAGGTACATTACCTTGATACCACCGGGGAACAGCACTGGGTGGTAGAACTGATGCGTGAATGGGACGAGAAGTTTCGTGGCATTGGGCGTCTGATCGTTCCATCCATGTCCTATATGTATGGTTTGTCGGAAGTCGGTGCGCGTTTCTGTATGGACACGCCTGGCGTGGATTCCCTGGACATGACCGGCATTGCCGTGGCGGTGCCTACCGTGGCTTCGGCCCAGACAATTCTGGATGCGGTGCGCCAGCCCTCTGTGTATCTGAAAGACCACCAACTGGTTCAATATGCGGGTGTGGAGACCTGTGATCTGACGACCCCATCCGGCCGGGTGCTGCGCGCCTCGCAATGGGGCGGCACCTCCAACCCTGTCTGGTTCAGCCGCGATGGGCGGGTGCGCAATTGCAAGATGATGATCGCCATGTGGAACCAGGAACTTTACAAGAAGGAACTGGAGCTTGAGCGCGCCAACAAAGTGTCGCTGCAATGGATCCCTGAGGAAAAGCTCAACCCCATGATGGATGCGATGGCCACGTCCATCGCCCCGGCCACGCCGCCGCGTGAATCCCGTTACGTGCATCGCGCCATTGATGTTTGCGTCGGCACCGGCAGCATGGTGATGGTCAAATCAACCATGATCAGCAATGGCGGCTATTATTCCACCGGTCTGATGCAGGCCTATGGTGCTGCCCGCCTCTGCCGGGAAATACCCCGCGTTGCGGGCTTCGCCAGCCCTTGCGAGGCATTCGACCATAAACAGCTAATGGCGGCCATGGAAAGCTACGGCTATGCCGGCATCAAGGTTGAGCGCTTGGTCTGATTGCCCCGCTCAAAACGTTTCAGGAGATTTTCATGGAATTTCAAACGCTGAAACTGCGTGAGGAGAACGGGCTTCTCCGTGTCACGCTGAACAATCCGCCGATCAACCTGATGAATGGTCTGATGGTGGGAGAACTGATGCAGGTTGGCGGCATGCTGATGCAGCGCCGCGATTTGAAACTGGTGCTGGTAGATAGCGCCGATCCCGATTTCTGGATCGCCCATTTCGATGTGACGGAGCTTGAGGCATCGCTGCAGAATCCGCAGACGCAAAGCAAGTTCCCCGATATCAACGCCGTACAGTCTCTGGGCCTGATCTGGCAGAACGTGCCTCAGATCACCATCGGCAAGGTCGGTGGCCGCGCCCGCGGGGGGGGGCTGGAATTCCTTCTGTCTCTGGACATGCGCTTTGCCACGGAAAATTCCCTGTTCTGTAGCCCAGAGGCGGCGGCGGGGTTCCTGGCTGCGGGCGGGGGGACCACCCGTATCATGATGATGGCAGGGCCGGCGCGTGGATTGGAGTTCCTGCTTTCCACCCGAGACTTCACCGGGGCGGAAGTGGAACGGTATAACTTGATCAACCGAGCATTGCCTGATGATCAGCTTGATTCTTATGTCGAAGACCTGATTGCCCGCATCGTGGCCTTGCCGCGAGGCATCATCGCTATGCATCGCGCGGTTCTGGACAAGGTGGTGCAGCCCTTTGTGGAACCCATGTTTGCGGGCATGGCTGCTGAAAATGTCGGCTTCCGTGCCGGCATAGATAATGGGGCGATCGCCGCAAGTGCCCGTTTACTGGCTGAAGTCGGCCAGACCCGGGAGGTTGAGTTGGA
>JAIXTS010000190.1 GCA_027483805.1 Azospirillum sp.
GCCGCCCCCTGCCGGACACAACGACCCTGACCCGCCTGAAAATGGAAAAATTGCGCGTGAAGGAGGAAATGGACCGTCTGGCCCGCGCCTGATGGCCTTTCCGGCCCCGAACGGCCAGAGGAAGGGCCCCCATTCGCGATGCGGATGGGGGCCTTTTGATTCAGGGGACTTTGCTGTCCGGCATTCCCGGGGCGGCGGGCGCTGATTTCTGCTGCCTGATCAACAGCGCTTCAAGATCCATGTAAGCAGGTGGAATGACAGTGGCGATCTGGTCCCGATGCTGTTGCAGCAAGGCCGCCGCCTGCTCAAACCACCCCAACCGGCGATGCAGTTCCACGGTCAGAAAGCGCAGTTTGGCGGCACTCTTGGCATCGGCTGGCGGCGACTGTTCCAGGAATTCCTGGAAAAGCGGCAGCGCTTCCGCCAGATAGGTCCGCGCCCTTTGTTCATCCGGTTCGGATTGCCAGGATGCGTAGACCATACTGGTAGCAATATAGTCCAGCGGTCGGTTCAGCAGGCGCTGCAACCGCGCGACCAGATAATAGACGGGGTGATCCTTGCGCAGGGTTTGATACTCAGCCGTCTCTGCAAAGGCCTTCAGCTTGGCCAGTTCTTCCGGACTAAACGTTTTTTCAAACAGGGGAAAGCCGTTACCGGGACAGGTCACCATGGGCCAGGGCGACACCGCCGACCCCACCTGTCGAAAGTCCAGCCGGGTGATAACGAATGACGCGGACTCAGGCACCATTGCCATGAACCGCTCCCCATTCAGCGGGCAGATATGGGGCATATCCGCGCTGACGGAGGCCTCGGCCCGGCCAGGACACCAGACACACAACACACATGCCGACAGGGCCAACCAATATTTGATGGTGCGCATCGACATACCCCCCCTGGTGCCCCGCAATGGATAAGGTTAGGCCATGCCGGCAAGACCATTTTATGTCCGGACCATGGTGAAAGAAGGGGCGGGCGGTTGTTACGCCGCCCACCCCTGCCCCGCCCCCCCAGTGATGATCCTCCGGCACCGGCCCGTCCGACAGATAGACCTGCCCGCCCTTCTCCTTGAAGGCCGCCGACATGGCGGCCATCCCCTCCTGTGCCGCCGCATAATCGCGCACTTCCTGCGTGATCTTCATGGAACAGAATTTCGGCCCGCACATGGAGCAGAAATGCGCCAGCTTGGCGCCTTCGGCCGGCAGGGTCTGGTCGTGATATTTCTCCGCCGTTTCGGGGTCCAGCGACAGGTTGAACTGATCGCGCCAGCGGAATTCAAACCGGGCCCGGCTCAAGGCGTCGTCGCGTTCCTGCGCGCCTGGATGTCCCTTGGCCAGATCGGCGGCGTGGGCGGCCAGCTTATAGGTGATGACGCCGACCTTCACATCGTCGCGGTCGGGCAGGCCCAGATGTTCCTTCGGCGTGACATAGCAAAGCATGGAGGTGCCAAACCAGCCGATCATGGCAGCCCCGATGCCGCTGGTGATGTGGTCGTAACCTGGGGCGATATCGGTGGTCAGCGGCCCCAGCGTGTAGAAGGGCGCCTCGCCACAGACCTTCAACTGCTTGTCCATATTGGCCTTGATCTTGTGCATGGGCACATGGCCCGGCCCCTCAATCATCACTTGTACATCATGCTTCCAGGCGATCTGGGTCAGCTCGCCCAGCGTGTCCAGCTCCGCGAACTGAGCGGCGTCATTGGCATCGGCAATGCTGCCGGGGCGCAGGCCGTCGCCCAGGGAGAAGGCGATGTCATACGCCTTCATGATTTCGCAGATCTCATTGAAATGCGTATAGAGGAAGTTCTCCTTGTGATGGGCCAGGCACCATTTGGCCATGATGGAGCCACCCCGGCTGACGATGCCCGTCACGCGCTTGGCGGTCAGCGGGATATGGGCGAGGCGCACGCCGGCATGGATGGTGAAATAATCCACCCCCTGTTCGGCCTGTTCGATCAGGGTGTCGCGGAACAGGTCCCAGGTCAGGTCTTCGGCCTTACCGCCGACCTTTTCCAGCGCCTGATAGATGGGCACGGTACCGATGGGCACGGGGCTGTTGCGGATGATCCATTCGCGGATCGTGTGGATATTGCGGCCCGTGGACAGGTCCATCACCGTATCGGCCCCCCAGCGGATGGCCCAGACCAGCTTATCCACCTCATCCGCGACGGACGAGGTCACCGCCGAATTGCCGATATTGGCGTTGATCTTCACCAGGAAATTCCGGCCGATGATCATCGGCTCCGTCTCCGGGTGGTTGATATTATTGGGGATGATGGCGCGACCCCGCGCGATCTCGTCGCGCACAAATTCCGGGGTCACATAATCGGGGATCGACGCCCCGAAATCCTCGCCATCACGCGCGGCCTGTTCGGCCAGCCGCTGCCGGCCCAGATTTTCGCGGATGGCGACATATTCCATCTCCGGCGTGATGATGCCTTTGCGGGCATAGTGAAGCTGGCTGACATTGGCACCGGGCTTGGCGCGCAGCGGCCGGCGCGCGGCTCGGTCAAACAGCGGCACAGGACTTTCCTGCCCGTCCCGCAGACCATTATCCTCCGGCTTCACCTCGCGGCCACCATACGCCTCCACATCGCCGCGTGCCGTCACCCAGGACCGGCGCAGTTCGGGCAGGCCCAGGCGGATATCGGTGCGGATGGCCGGGTCGGTATAGGGACCGGAGGGGTCGTAGACACGCACCGGCGGCTCATTGGCGCTGGGCGATAGGTCGATCTCGCGCATGGCCACGCGGAGTTCGGGAAAGTGCTCGCCCGCCACATGCACCTTGCGGCTGGCGGGCAGCGGACCGGTGGTCACGCGGAATGCGGGATCGGTAATGTTGGTATCTGGCATCTGGACCTCCCTTGATATGGAGATCCGGGCTTGGCACGAAGGTGCGGCGGCACGGTGGGGGCAGACAGGGCCCCTATGCTTCCATCCCTACGCCGGTACGACCCGGATCAGGTTCGAAGGGTTCCCGCGCCGGTGCCGCCCATAAGCGGTCCCTGCGGTGTCTCAGCCCCTTGCCGGGGTTCCCCTTGGACGGGAGGGAAGGTGGAGGAGAAGGCGGGCGGGTGTCAAGCCGGATGGTTCGCTCAGACAAGCGCCGCGACAAGACCGGCCGCCGCCAGCACCAAGGCCGCCCAGCCCAGGCGGCGCCAGCGGCGCCCCTCCCGCTCCCGCACGGCGGCCAGGGCCAGGACCGACTCGGGATGCAGGCGCAACCCCCCACCCTCGGCCAGCATATTGGCCGTGCGTTCAAGATCGCGGACCAGACCGGGCAGGCGCCGGGCGATGCCGGCGACATTGGCGACCAGGTCGGCGATACGCGCCTCCGGCCCGCGGTTCTCGATCATCCAGCGTTCGATCAGGGGCCGGGACAGGTCCCACATGTTCACATGCGGGTTCAGGACACGGCCCATGCCCTCCGCCGTCAGCATGCTTTTCTGCAGCAACAGCAATTGCGGCTGCGTCTCCATCTGGAATTTCTCGGTCACGGCAAAAAGCTGGGCCAGCAGACGCCCGACGGAGATATCGGACAAGGGCCGTCCATGCAGCGGCTCCCCGATCGACCGGACAGCCTGCTTGAACAGTTCCTGATCCTGGGTGGCCGGCACGAATCCGGCATCGAAATGAACCTTGGCAACCAGGTCATAATCACGGTTCAGAAACCCGATCAGCATGTCGGCCAGATACAACCGGGTCTGCCGGTCGATACGACCCATGATGCCGAAATCGACAGCCACCAGCCGGCCCTGCGGCGTCACGAACATGTTGCCGGGATGCATGTCGGCGTGGAAAAACCCGTCGCGGAAGACTTGGTTGAAGAAGGCATCCGCCGCATGGGCCAGCAACTGATCGCCCAGCAGGCCCGCCGCCCGGATCTCTTCCACCTTGTCGATGGAAAAGCCGATGATGCGCTCCTGCGTCATCACCCGTTTGGCGGTGCGGTCCCAGTCGATGGAAGGCACGCCAAATGTGGCATCGCCGGTGAAGTTGCCCGCCAGCTCTGATGCCGCCGCCGCCTCCATCCGCAGGTCCATTTCCAGGGCCACGGTACGGGCAAAGGTCTCCACCACCGCCATGGGCTTCAACCGGCGCAGTTTCGGCTGCACCCGCACGGCCCCGTCGGCCAGCCAGAGCAGCAGATCGATATCCTGCTGGAAAGCGGCCTCGATGCCCGGCCGCAGGACCTTGACGGCGACCAGCCGGCCATCCGGCGTCTCGGCATAATGGACCTGGGCGATACTGGCCGCCGCCACGGCCTGATCATCGAACCGGGCATAAAGCTCGCTGATGGGCCGCTCCAGCTCCGCCTCGATGATGGCGCGGGCCTCGGCACCGGAAAAGGCCGGCAGCCGGTCACGCAGCTCGGCCAGGTCGTTCGCCACCTCCTCGCCCACCAGATCGGCGCGGATGGACAGGACCTGACCCAGCTTGATGAAGCTGGGGCCCAGCGCCTGCAGCGCCGCCGCCAGACGCTGTCCCGGACGGCCCGGCGCCTTGTCGCGGTTGCCCAGTGACAGAAGGAAGGACAGAAACGGGGCCGAATCCTTAAACAGGTCCACCGGCAGGGCGCCATGGCGGCCCAGGGTGCGGCCGATACTGACCATACGGGCCAGATTGCGAAGCGCGCGCAGCATCCTCAGACGCGCCAGCCGGAATGGATGCAGGCAATGCCCCCCGACAGGTTGCGTGCCTTGGCCCCGGTGAAGCCCGCCGCCTCGATCCGGCGGCACAAGGCCTGCTGTTCGGGGAAGCGGCGGATGCTTTCCACCAGATACTGATAGCTGTCCTTGTCACCCGCCACCATGCCGCCCAGACGCGGCAGCAGGTGGAAGGAATAGCTGTCATAGATATCCCGCAGCACGGGGATCACGACATGGCTGAATTCCAGGCAGAAGAAGCGCCCGCCGGGCTTCAGCACACGCCGCGCCTCCGCCAGCGCCTTGTCGATCCGCGTCACATTGCGCAGGCCAAACGCGATCGTATAGGCATCCATGGACCGCGACGGGAACGGCAGATCCTCGGCATTGCCGACGGTCCAGTCGATACCCGACAGCATGCCCGCATCCACGCCCCGGTCACGCCCCACCCGCACCATGGATTCGGTCAGGTCGCAGACGGTGACATGGGCGCCCGGCGCCTTTTTCTTCAGCCGGAAGGCGATATCGCCGGTGCCGCCGGCCACATCCAGCAGCGCCTCCCCCTCACGCGGGCGGACCAGATCGACAAACGTATCCTTCCACAGCCGATGGATTCCCATCGACATCAGGTCGTTCATCAGATCGTATTTGCCGGCCACGCTGCCGAACACGCCCTGGACCAGGGAAGCCTTTTCGGTCGGGTCAATCTCCCGATAGCCGAAAAACCGGCCTTCCTCCCCGGCGGGGGGACGGGGGGGCGTGCCTTGCGGGGCGGCGGCGGGGCGGGGCGGGGTCGCATCGATCATAGCCCGGAACATAGGCCGGACAGCGCCCCTTGGGAAGCGGGCGCGATGCCGCGCCATGGCATGTTTGGGTTGCCGGAACCCGGAAATGACAAAGCCCCGCCGGGCGGGCGGGGCTTTGGGATCACAAAAACCGTAGGTCAGGGCTCGCGCGCCGCGCTCGACCTGACCTACTTACTTGCCCGTCTCACGGGTGGTCGACAGCGTGCCGCCGGGCGGGGGCATCACTTCCGGATTCTGCTCATCCTTCCAGAACATCAGCTTGTCCAGGAAGGTCGGGCTGCCGACCACCACGCCCGGATTCTCCCGGTCGACGATGGCGCGGATTTCCGGGTTGGCACCGTCGGCCCCGGCCTGGGCCAGCAAGGCGCCTTCGCCATTGGTCTGCTTGGGGCTGGTGCGCGGATCGACCAGCGCACCGGAACCGGCGGTGCTGGCACCGAACACACTGGCCTGCGAACGGGTGTCGCGTTCCATCTCCTGCGGGCGCGGGCTGCCGGGCTGCGGCGGACGCAAGGAGAAGTCGGGCGGCACCTCCAGGGGGGCGCGGGCCACGACCATGAATTCATCCGGCGCATCATGACCGCCGAACAGGCCGCAGCCCGACAGCAGGCCGCCCATGGCCAGAACGGTGATGGCCGGCACGGCCGCCTTGCGCACTTGCTTCAACACAACCATGGTCCGATCCGTACCCTTTGAACGAGGAGCAGAGTCTATCAGAGGCCTGCCCGTGCAACCGACGGCTGGCACTCTAGCGCTGCTCCGCCCCGGAGAACAGCCCGTCGATCAACAACAGGCCCACCCCGACAACGATGCAGCAATCCGCCACGTTGAATGCCGGCCAGTGCCAGCCCGCGACGTGAAAGTCAAGGAAATCGGCGACGGCCCCAAAGCGGAGCCGGTCGATGACATTGCCGATGGCCCCACCGACCACCATGCCCGTGGCCAGCGCCACCAGCGCACGGTCATTCTGCCGGTTCCACCAGAGCAGCGCGCCACAGATGCCGACAGCCAGCAGGCTGAGCGCGAAGGGCATCAGATCATGCTGGCTGTAGAACATGGAAAAGCTGACGCCGAAGTTCCAGGCCACCACCATATTGAAAAAGCCCGTCACCTCGATAAAGGGGGAATTGACAGCACATTCCGGCCCCGGCGGCCCCGACAGACAGGGCAGCAGGCTGGTCAGCACCCATTGCTTGCTGACCTGATCCAGGACCAGGGCAACCAGGGCCACGATGCCCGTCACCCACCGCAGCTTCTTCCACACGGCCGCGTCCGCGACCCCCTCACCCGCAACCATCATCCATCCGTGCCGCACTTTATCTTTCCCGCTGCCTTATACCCTAAACACGGCGGAAAGGCGGCAAATGGTCGGGGCATGTGTTAAAATTCCGCCCTGCGGCCCTTGCACGGCCCGCCGGTTGCCTATGCGGCGGGCGGGGACACTGGCCATTTGCCTGTTGGGGGGCAACCTGTTAGGTTCCGCGCCGCTCGATTCCTATAAAGTTTGAGAA
>JAIXTS010000318.1 GCA_027483805.1 Azospirillum sp.
GCCACCTTCCCCGTTACCTATTGGGACGGCAGCACAACCAGCTGGGCCGAATACAGTCCGCCGACGGAAATCTTCGGCGTTGACGGCCTGCTGCAGATCATTGCGCAGGTCCATATTGGCCAGTATTTCCAACCGTTCAACCTGACACCCAAGGACTACCTGCCGCCCCTGCCCACCACCAAGACACCTGACGAATTCGAGAAGCTGATCGCCCTGTTGAAGCGGCTGTTCGGTCTGGGTATCGCGCGGTATGAGGCGGCCAACGCCTAACAGGGTGCGGAACAACAGCAGCCTTCTAGGGGGGCATACCGACGGTCAAGATTCCTGACCGTCGGTACCGCCATAACAACCGCCGCGCGCCACATGGCGGATAGCCAAGCCAAGGGCGCGGATGCGCCTGAATAAAGACAGTTGCTGCGCGAACTTGAAATCTCCCATGATCAGTTACGATCATGGGAGATTGGCATGAGCCAAATCATCAAACAGTGGTCGATCGCTCGGTCCTTTGCATGATGCCAAAGGTGCCTTACGATTCCGCCACCTTGCGCTGCTTTTTGCGTCCCGTCAGGGCCGCGATGACGCCGTGGAAGGTGCGGACCTCCTGTTCCGTCATGCCACAGCGCTGCAACGTGTTGCGGACATTGCGGATCATGGAGGGGCGCTTGTCCGGGTGTGTGTAGAAGCCGGACTGTTCCAACTCCCCCTCCAGATGGTCGAACAGGTTCTGCAATTCGGCCTTGGTGGCGGGTTCGGACTGTCCCGTATGGAGGTAGCGATCTTCCACCTCCACCCCCGTCATCCACCATTCATAGGCGATGAGCAATACGGCCTGACCCAGGTTGAGCGAGGAGAAGCCGGGGTTCAGCGGGACGGAGATGAGCGTATCGGACAGGGTGATATCATCATTGACCAGCCCTGTGCGCTCTGGCCCGAACATCAGCCCGACCTTGCGCCCCGCCGACCAATGGCCGCGCATTTCATTCGCGGCCTCACGCGGGGTCACGACCGGTTTCACCAGATCGCGCACGCGGGCGGCGGTGGAGAAGACCTTGTGCAGGTCGGCGATGGCGGCTTCGGTACTGTCGAACACGCGCACCCGGTCCAGCACCGGGGTGGCGCCGGCTGACGCGGACACCGCCCTTTCATTGGGCCAGCCATCGCGCGGGCTGACAAGGCGCAGGTCGGTCAGGCCGCAATTCAGCATGGCCCGGGCACAGGCGCCGATATTCTCCCCCATCTGGGGGTGGATCAGGATGACGGCCGGTCCATCCCCGTCCGCCTGCATCTTGGCCAGTTCGCGCTTGTTCGTCCCGCTCGACATCACACTGATACCTGATAACCCGGTCTAGCGGCCTGGATATCAGGCTGCCTTGGTGCTGTCGATAGCGGCACCGGACCGGTAAAGGCAATAGGTGATGCTGTCGGACAGGGCATTGAAGCTGGCATCGATGACATTGGCCGATACGCCCACGGTGGCCCAGCGGTGGCCGTGCCGGTCCGCCGTTTCGATCATGACACGGGTGACGGCCTTTGATCCGTCCTGCGCGTTCAGGATGCGCACCTTGTAATCGACCAGCCGCATGCCGTCGAGCGCCGGATAGACGGGGATCAGGGCCTTGCGCAGGGCTTGATCCAGGGCGTTGACGGGGCCATTGCCTTCGGCCACCGTCATCACATTGTCGATGCCGTGCGGACCGGGCACCTCCACCTTGGTGGTGGCTTCCGACAGGGTGACAAGGTCACCCTTGGCGTTCCAGCGGCGTTCATCCAGCACCCGGAAAGCGGCCAGCCGGAAATAGTCCGGCACCTCGCCCAAGGCACGCCGGGCCAGCAGTTCAAAGCTCGCCTCGGCCCCGTCAAAGGCAAAGCCTTCGAATTCCTTCTGCTTGACCAGATCGACCAGCAGGGTGACGCGGTCATCCCTGGGGTCGACATCCACCCCAACCTCGCGCAGGCGGGCCAGGATGTTGGACCGGCCCGCCTGATCGGACACCAGCACGTGCCGGCGGTTGCCGACCAGCGACGGGTCGACATGTTCATAGGAGGTCGGGTCCTTCTCCACGGCGGAGACATGCAGCCCGCCCTTATGGGCAAAGGCGCTTTCCCCGACATAGGCGGCGTGACGGTTGGGTGTGCGGTTCAACCGCTCGTCCAGCATGCGGCTGATATGGACCAGCCGGGTCAGCCCATCCTTGGCGATGCCGACATCATACCCCATCTTTACCGACAGGGTGGGGATCAGCGACAGAAGGTTGGCGTTGCCGCAGCGTTCGCCCAGCCCGTTCAGGGTGCCCTGGACCAGCCGTACCCCGGCCCGTACCGCCGCGATGGAATTGGACACGGCATTTTCCGTGTCGTTATGGGTGTGGATGCCCAGATGGCCGCCGGGGATACGCTTGGCAACCGCCCCGACGATGGTTTCCACCTCATGCGGCAGGGTGCCGCCATTGGTGTCGCACAGCACTACCCAGCGGGCGCCGGCCTCATACGCGGCCTGCACGCAGGACAGGGCGTACTCGGGATTGGCCTTGTACCCGTCGAAGAAATGTTCGGCATCGAACAGCGGTTCGCGCCCACGCGCCTTGATCTCCCGAATACTGTCGGCGATCAGGGACAGGTTCTCCTCACGCGGGATGGCAAGGGCCACATCGACATGGAAATCCCAGGTCTTGCCCACGATGCAGACCGCCGGTGACAGGCTGTCCAGCAGGGCCGACAATCCCGGATCGTTGGATGCGCTGCGTCCGGGCCGGCGGGTCATGCCGAAGGCCGTGAAGATGGCGCGCCGCAGTTTCGGCGGATCGGCGAAAAAGGCATTGTCGGTGGGGTTGGCACCGGGCCAGCCACCCTCGACATAGTCGATGCCCAGCGCGTCCAGCTCGTGCGCGATGGCAATCTTGTCCGCCACCGTGAAATCAACGCCGGAGGTTTGCGCCCCGTCGCGCAGCGTGGTGTCATAGAGATAGACGCGGTTCGTTTCGTTCATAATCACTGGCCAGATAGCAACGACATTGCCGAATGTGGCGCATCCTGTCCGGCGGATCAATGGTCATACGCGCATGGGGCAAGTGTCCTTTCTTTTCATTCCATTGGTGTTGGCCGCGTTTTGCCCTAAATAGGCGGTACCCCCAGCTTGCAGGTTGATGATGATCGAGTGGCGGATCAGCGACCAGACTGTTGAATATCCAGACGCGCTGGCCTTCATGGAGGCGCGGGTGGCGGACATCAGGGCCGGCACGGCGCCGGAGACGGTGTGGCTGCTGGAACATCCGCCGCTTTACACGGCCGGCACCTCCGCGAAGGAGGCCGACCTGCTGACCCCGATGCAGTTCCCGGTGTTCCAGGCCGGGCGCGGGGGGCAATACACCTATCATGGGCCCGGGCAGCGTATCGGCTATACAATGCTGGACGTGCAGGCGCGCGGCGGCGACCTGCATGATTTTGTCTGGCGGCTGGAGGAATGGCTGATCCGGACCCTGGCCCAATTCGCGGTGAAGGGTGAACGCCGCTGTGGGCGCGTGGGTGTCTGGGTTGATATGGGGCCGTTCGGGCAGCCGGGGGCGGAGAACAAGATCGCCGCCATCGGCGTGCGCGTGCGGCGCGGCGTGTCCTTCCACGGCGTGTCCTTGAATGTGGAGCCGGACCTGACGCATTTTGGCGGCATTGTGCCCTGCGGCATCCGCGAGCATGGGGTCACCTCGCTGGTGGCGCTGGGCCATATCGTGACGATGCCGGAGGTGGATATGGCGCTGCAGGCCGCGTTCGAAGAGGTGTTCGGGCAGAATGCCGTGCCGCGCGAACCGGCGGGTGCCTGCGCTGTGGCGGGGGGCTGAGCCATGGACAAGCGGCGCAGCATAACGGCCCTGGTGCTTTATTTCGTCGGTGCGGCGGCGGTAATCGTCTCCGCCTTCATGCTGACCGCGCCAACACCCGAAAGCTATGGCCCCGCCCTGGTGGGCCTGCTGCTGGGTGTGCTGCTGCTGGGCATGGGTCGGGCCTGCCAGCACCTGTCCCGCATCCGCGACCTGATGGAGGGGCGGGGCTGACCGCCCGCATCCGTCAGAACAGCGTCCCGTAAATCTCCGGCTTGAACCCCACGGTCAGGGTGCCGGCGCGGTCCAGCAGGGGCCGCTTGATCATCGACGGCTGTTCCAGCATCAGGGCGATGGCCTTGTCCCGGTCCAGGCCCTGCTTGGCCTCGTCGGGCAGCTTCTTGAAGGTCGTGCCGGCGCGGTTCAGCACGGGTTCCCAGCCCAGGGCATCGACCCAGGCGATCAGCCGCTCCCGGTCGATGCCGGACACCTTGTAATCATGGAATCGATAGGCCACACCCTTGGTGTCCAGCCAGTCGCGCGCCTTTTTCATCGTGTCGCAGTTCTTGATGCCGTAAAGGGTGACCTCGCCCGACATGGCTCCGCTCCGTCTGTTCGCACACTGCGGGCGGTTTAGCAGGTCGGGCAGGGCAGGGCCACCCTGTTCAGGCGACCTTGCGGGCGGCCCGTTCCTCATCCTCGCGGCGGATAGGGTCGACAAACAGCGCCCGTGCCGCCAGCAGCGTCCGCCGTGTGGTCTGTCGCGGCGGGGCTTGTCCTCTACCGGGCGGCCATGCATGATTGTCCACCGGTTACCAAGAAAGACTTGAGGGGCGGAAATGGCATTGTCGCGGCGTGACTGGTTGCGCGGATCGGCGCTGGTGGCGGGTATGCTGGCGGCGCCGGGTGTGGGGGCGACAATGCCGCCGGCTGAAAAGCTGGAAATCTGGCCCGGCGGGGTGGGGCCGGGATCAAAGGGGGCGGCCCTGACCCAGAAGATGGTGGAACGCAGCCAGGACCCGGTCCGGCCTGATCGCTATATGGAAGGGATCACCCGACCCTATCTGACCATCCATCGCCCGGCCAGGCCCGATGGTCGGGCCCTGTTGATCGTTCCGGGCGGCGGCTATCAGCGGGTCGTGGTGGACAAGGAGGGCGGGGAACTGGCCCCTCTGCTGACGGCGCAGGGGACCACCGTTTTTATCCTGACCTACCGCCTGCCAGGGGAGGCACCACAGCACGGGCCCACCGTGGCGCTGCAGGATGCACAGCGCGCGATGCGCCTGATCCGCCACCGGGCGAAATCGTTCCATATCGATGGGGACCGCCTGGGCATCATGGGGTTTTCCGCCGGCGGGCATGTCGCAGCGACGCTGGGCACCAAATTCGACGAACCGGTTTACGATGCCGTGGATGCCGCCGACAAACTGTCGGCGCGGCCGGCAAAGCTGGCGCTGATTTACCCGGTGATCGATATGGGTGGGGTGGCCCATACCGGTTCGCGCGACCGGCTGCTGGGGCCCAACCCTTCGCCGGCGGAGGTGGAGCGTTTCTCCGCTGACCGCAATGTGACGGCCGCTACCGCGCGCACCTTCCTGCTGCATGCCAGTGACGATACCGCCGTGTCGGTTGAAAACAGCCTTCTGTTCCATGCGGCCTGCCGCCGGGCGGGGGTGGAGGTGGAGATGCACCTCTATGCCAAGGGGGGCCATGGCTTTGGCCATGGCGCCCGTATCGCCGGTGACAATCCGCTGCGCCGCTGGCCGGAACTGTTTACGGAATGGTACGGGCGGGGGTAACCGCCTCGGTCGCCGTATCGGCCTTCAGGCCCCAGGAACGGAATACCTGCCCCCGGCTGTCCTGACGGCGGCCGGCAGGGCGGGCTTCGCTCTCGCGGCGTCGGGCGGCCTTTTCAACGGCCGCCACGCTGTGGAAATGCTTGCCATCCAGGCTGGTGAACAGCGGATGGGCGGAAAAGAAGCGGAAACCCTGGCCATCGGCCACGGCAAGGCCGGCGGCATGCCGACTGGTTTCGATGCTGAATGCCTGGTTTGTCATGTCAATATGCTCCCATCACGACAAAACAACGTTGTCGCGCTGTACAATGGTCATTTGCGGTGGATGAAGCGGGAGGAACCCCGCGTCAACAGCCCCGCATCGGGCCGCCGGTGGGAGAGATTTTGTCTGTCGACAAGAGGGTATGCATGCCCATTTTGCCCTTCCTCCACAATGGTTTGAACCAAACCACGAAGGGGCTTCGTGGCGCTTTAGCGTTTGATGTCGCGGCGCAAGCTGCTGTTCGTCAAATTCCCGCGGATCCTGGGGTGGACCAGACCGGACCTTGCGGCCCTGGGCTAGATTTGGTGATCCGGACGCCACTGTCAAGTGACAATCTGCGTGGATTTCATTTCGCATGCATTTGCATATCACACATGATGGATGTTGTTTTTCCAAAATCACATTTCTCATTGACGAAGTGCTGTGGATGTAAAACCTTGGGGGCCGACGGCGGGCGACCCGCCGACCCGATGCCCCGAAGGAGGCCGCTTCATGTCGCTTACCCGTTTTGCCGCCCGCCTTGTCGCCGCCACCATGCTAACGGGGCTGGCCGCTGTTGGTTCCGCCCAGGCCGCCGATCCCGTGGTGGTCCGCGCCGGCTATATCCCCGTGCTGGGGGCGGCGCAGGCATTTGTCATCGATAATCAGGGCTGGGATCTGCAAAATGGTTTTGACCTGCAGCTGAAGCAGTTCGACAGCGGTCCCAATGCCATCCAGGCCGTGGCCTCGGGCACGCTGGATGCCTATATCGCCGGTATCGCCCCTGTGGTGGTGGCGCGTGGCAAGGGCATCGGCATCAAGGTTGTCGCCTCCACTGCGGTGGAGGAACTGGTGGTCGCCGCCGGTCCCGATCTGGCCAAGACCGCTGGCAACCCCGCTCAGGCCATCGAAGCCCTGTCCAAGAAGCTGGGCCGTCCGCTGAAGCTGGCCACACAGCCCGCCGGGTCTGTGCCCAACACCTTCCTGCAATACTGGCTGTGGGAAGTGGCCAAGGTCGACAAGCAGTATGTGGAACTGGTGCCCCAGGGCATCGACGCTACACAGCAGGCCCTGCTGGTCGGTGCCGTTGACGGCGCCATCATCCGCGAGCCGGCCCTGACCATCATTACCGGCCGCAATCCTGACGTGAAGGTTCTGGCCTATGGCCAGGACATCCTGAAGAA
>JAIXTS010000300.1 GCA_027483805.1 Azospirillum sp.
ACACCTGACGAGGCATACAGGCAGAAGGCGGACAGACTGTGTTTGGCGGCGTGAACTGAACAGGACCAAGCTTAACGCCGAACAAAAACTGTCCACTCACTGGGGACCAGCTCTAGCAACTTGGTTCCGTAGCTCACGAACAGTGTCAATGCCAGCATGCAGCTGTTCAATAGTCATACCTTTTGGGACATCGGGAAGACCATAAGTGTGCAGATCTCGGCTCCAGAGATCCTGGCGGAACTTGTGGGTGAAGATGTTGACCCAGAAGCCAAAAGTAAGGTCTCGAGCGAGGTAGCTGGTGATTTTGTCATTCTGGCGGACCTTAGTTCGGCGCGCGGCAACTTGGTCTGCCAAGTCCGTTGCCATTTGGCTCTTGCCCAGCTTGGTCAAGAAGCCTGGTTTATCGAACCAGTCAGGTCCGAAGTTGGCAATCAGACGGCCAATTGCTACATTTCTTACAATAACCTCCGTCATATGGAGGACTGGTAACAGCGATCCACTGACAGCAGCATTCCAGGCATGCAAGCGTAGTGAAAGCCTATAATCGGCGGCCGCGATATCCATATATCGTGAGAGCCTTAAAGGCGATATACGACGGTAAAGGCTTGTGACCGTTACGTCCGATAATGACATTTTGTCTTGCAGACGGGCATCCAGACCCGTATATGTGAGGTATGCGCTGCTTGTGAAGCTGGCCTCGTGCGGAGCCCTAGCAGACACGGAAGAAGGGGAAGGGCCTACGGGTTCCAACCTCGCTAGGGGCGGGCCTACGGGTTCCGCCCCTAGTTGTTTCTGGAGCTGATGTTCTTCAAGGTCGCTCACGGTTTGTCTCCGGCGTCGGCGCAGCTCTCGAGGCATCGAATCATCCAAGCATTCAGAGACTGCTTGTTGGCCGCAGCTCGCTCGCTAAGCCGGTTCCTCAGACTTTCGGGCATACGCAAGGTGAATTTCACTTCACCCGACCCCGCTTCGGGCATCTCTCCGAAAAGAGCCTCGATCAGCTCAGGGTTCCAACTCGTCTTTTCTTCCAACCATTTTTGAGCCTCAGCAGGGGTGAGTGGCTTGATCGTTTCATGGTCATCTTCCTGTGCGCCGTGTAAAAATGAATATTCAAAAAAGGCTCCGAACCGCGTTTGGAACAGGTAGATACCCTCCTCCCTCGGACCATCATCCCAAGACCAACCCGCATGCTCCGTGGCCGTCTCGGTGTTATAGGTCTTGCCATCAATAATGCGCTTACACCGGATTGCCCGCACGAATCCCTCCAAACACCTGCCGTCAACTGATTAAATCTGTGTATAAATCAGGTGACGGCACCTGTCAACACATGACGGCATGTGAAGAATTCTGCGACACACGCGCCACCCGCTGTTGGGGGCACCAACGTGAAGGGGGCGACTAGATGATGCTGGACCTGCGACTGCCCGAATGCCGACCACCACGATGGCCAGCATTCGTCACGTGGGAAAATCAATCGTTCCCAGACTGGTGGCAACAGAACCGACAGTTCGTGCCGGGCGTGCCGGAGACAGTGGCCGAGCAGTGGCTGCACAGGCACGCTGACCATACGCATTTCAAGTTCCTGGACCCACGCATCCTCCAGTTCGAGGAGCAGGAATGGACCGGCGCGGAGATCCTCGAGCGCATCCATCTCGAGTTCGGCCGCCCGCTTGATCCCGATTGGGATCACGGCCATCTGGCGGCTACCGCCAGAGGATGGACCAAAGATACCTGGGACTATCCAATCCTCGCCCTTGAGACACCAGACGGTATCCGGTCGACGGACGGCGAGTTGACTAATGTCCGCAATGTGGTCGTGGAGGGATCGAAGCGCTACCGGTACCTCAACGCGCTGATTAAAAAGGGACTTGGCGGGACCGGGGCGCACAAATTGATCATCATGAAAGGCATCTCACATGACGAATAGCCTGGTGGCCTTCTGGGACAAGGCGCCGCTGGAGACGGCCCCATATGTTCATCCGCACGATCATGCCGCGCCGAAAGGGATCAGGAACACCATCGATTCCCGAGACAGGTATCTCGAGGACTGGCCTGGTTCGCCAAAAAATCCGGGAGCGCTCCATCTGGGCCTGCTGCCGCAGCCCTATCACGGAGACCTCGACGGCGCTGAGATCCTGATATTGCTATTGAATCCCGGTGTCTCAGACTGCGACTATCACGCCGAGGCCCACTATCCGGAATTCCGGGCGGACCTTCTGGCCACAATCCGACAGGAGCGCCGCAGCCACATGTTTCTCGACCCCAAATGGGCATGGACCAGCGGTTTCACCTGGTGGGAGAGAAAGCTAAGAGGGGTTACCTGGGCTATTGCAGACGAGCACTTCGGTGGCAATTATCGACGCGCCCTCGCCAATGTGGCGCGCCATGTCGCCTCAATAGAACTGATCCCCTACCATTCCAGCAGCTTTGCAGGTTCAACCAAGCGTCCTTCAGCCAATGCCGCCCGAGAGTTCGTCAGTAAGATAGCCCAAGACCCGAGACGGATCATCATCATCCCCCGTAGCGTCGAGCACTGGAATCTGCCCGACCTGCCAAACATCACGAAGTATCCGGGCCACCATGCGCGAAGCGCCAGCCTCGGCATGTCCAGCAAGGGTGGCGAAGCGATCATCGAACGTTTTCGGAAAATCGATCTCTCCTATGAAATCTAAGTGAGGCCACCCTTCTCCCATCACCACAATCGGCAGACACCCCATGACCACCACATCTACTCTTCTCACCCTACTCGCCGGCGCCATCGGCATGCTGGCGGCCATCTGGTGGCTCCGCGCCAGCCGCGTGCAGGTGGTTCCCACCTGGGGGAACGGATGCGAGCCTGGCGACAGCGAGGCATCACAGAGGGGCTGGACGGCGGGGCTCATAGCCGCCAGCATGACCAGCGGCCGTCTCAATGCCCAGGCTGCGCTGTTGACAGCCGTCTCGGTCGCTCTCGGATCCATCGGCGCGATCGTCGGTCAGCTCGCGCCCTGATGATCATCGAAGCGAAGAGTTGGAAGCAGGGATAAGGCCCACCCGATACTGATCATTCCGTGGCCCTTCCTCTTCGCTGCGCCGTGCTGAAACCTCAAGCGGAAATTCGGGGCCGATCGGCCCATCCCCCATCCGCTGACATGCACTGCCGCGGGCCTGTATGCTGAACCGGCATCAACATTCGAGAACCAAGAAAACCATGCGGACCGTCTTCATCGCCCTCATCACCGCCATCCTCGCCGGCGGCTGTGTTTCCGGCCAGCCGGCCCAGGTCGCCACGCTCTCTGTCGCCCTTGGTGGCGACGGAGAAGTACGCACCATTGAGCAGATCACTGAGCTGCAGACGGTTTCCGGCTTTACCGAATATGGCGATGGGACGCGGGTCGACCAGCACAAGTCCGTGCGGCTTGGGGTCTGGGGGACGGCGACCCGCGTCGGAAATGCCGTCGCCTTCCAACTGACGGAGCGTCGACTGGCCGAGATGAAGCAGCGTGATGGCATCGACCTGCCCCTCGTCGCCACCGATACCTTTGCGCAGATCTATCCGATCGCGGCCGCCCGCGCCGGCATCGCCGTCTTCGATGGGCGCTACACAATCATCGTTCGGGAGTAGGTCTGTTTTCGGCCAACCGGAAACCAGTCTACGCTTCGCGTCTCTCTTGCTGACGTTCACGCCCTCGCCTCCCCTACGCTGGCATCCGGCCTAGAAAACGGATGGAGAAGGAAATGGACGATGACGCAGAGCACCAGCAGAAACCACAGTGCGGAGGCTGGTATCCGGGCGAGGCCATCTTGTACGCGATCGGCATCCTCGCCTGGTTGATCCTGCTGATCCTCGTCGACAAGGCCGGGCTGTGGCTACTCGGCCGATAGAACGACAGAGCGCTACAGTTCGATCGAATACCACCTGCTGACGTTCGAGCCGCCCCCTCCCCTAAGCTGGTTTCGGCATTGGAAAGCGGAGGCCGGTATCGTGGGCGGACAAGGTGGACAGCGACGGCTACCGGGTTGGGATGTGGACGACGGGTACAGGTTCGTCCTCTGCCAGATCGGCCGGCTGGCCCTGCTGTACCTCGCGGGCCTGGTGATGAGTTGCCTGGTCAGCCTGCTCGCCGCCCATCCGGCCGCTGCGCAGACCGCGGGACCCGCCGCCGACATCTTCGCTCCGCTGGCCCAGCCTGTCGGCCAGACCATCGACTTCATGGCCTGGGGCGGCCGCATCTTTGGCTTCTTGATGCTGCTCTTCGCCGGCGGGCGGACCGCCATGAAGGGCCAGGTCGACTGGCCCACCATCCTCTCCGCCACCTTCGGCATCCTCCTGTTCCTCATCGCCGCCCCGCTCAGCACCTGGCTCGCGAGCATGGCCACACCAGAACCCGTTACGGGGGGTGGGGGAGGATCAGGGCAGACAGTGCTATGGACCTGCAAGCTTTGCTCTCACGTCACGGTTCGGCTTGAAACATCACTTCGTACTTTCCGCGAGTTGGCTTTCACGGGACTTGCTGCACCGGCCCATGGTCTCGCCCGAATTGGCGTGCTGATCTATGTTTTCGCCTGGGCGTGGAAGCTGCTCGGAAATCCAGACGAGGCACGCAACGCTATCCCGCGTTTCATCCAGCAGTTTCTTTGGTCCTGTCTGGCCTTCGGCTTGCTAGCCAGCCCCTCCTGGGTTTCATCGACTTTGGTCAACGGCGTTGAGGCGGCATTTCTAAACACAGCAGCCTACCTACTTGAGCTTGCCCAATCCCACTTCTCAGTAGGTACCGGCATCAACCTGACAACAGATTTCGACAACACCTCTCAGCACTACTACTCAAAGCTATGGGCACAAGTTGAAGCGACAGTCCTTCCCTTGATCGGTATTTTCTTTGCACGCCTCGAAAATGTGCTCGATATCGGTAAGGCGATCCTCGCCGTGATCCTGGCGACACCCTTTGTCTTTGTGGCGGGAATCTTCATCGCCTTCCTGGCTCAGACCCTGTTTTACGTCGCCGCCGTGTGCGCCGTCTCTCCGCTGCTGATCGCCGGCATGATGTTCGGGCCGATCCGCTCCATGCTGTTCGCCTCACTGCGCTTCGCCATGGGCGGCGGCCTGACCCTGATCATCGCCGCCATCGCCATGGGGGTCACCGGCACCCTAACCATGGATATCATCAAGACGGCCGGGAACGAGGCGCTGCAGGAATCCATTGCCAGCGCCGATGACCGGCCATCCGGGCTGGATCCGACCCCTGATGGCGTGGCGATGGTGCGGGACCTGTACAATCTGTTCAACGGGTCATTGGACGCAAGCGATCCGGCCGACGTCACCGCCAACCCGTTCCTGTCGGCCGAGCAGGCGAAGGCCATGCTCAATCCGATGCGCCTATCGTTCTATCTGGCACTCGGCGCCGGCGCCGTCAGCGTCATCCTGCACCTGGCCGCCCCGCGCATCGCGTCGAACATCATGGGCGTCACCGATAGCGCCACCTCGGCCGGCATCGTGGTGGCCGCCACCCAGGCCGCCATGACCATGGTCGTGGGCAAGGCGGGCCAGACGGCCTTCGGCCAGCAAGCGCCGTTCCACAAACCCTGGTGGGCCGGAAAAGGAGGTGGTGGCGGCGGAGACGACGATCCAGCGGGAGGATCAGGCGGATCAAGCTTCATCGATCAGTTCAGGGCAGCCGCCGGCGCCGGGCTTCGCGGCGCCGGCGAGCGGATCGGCGGCGGAGGCTCCTGATGCGCAGCGGCAGCGCCCCCGTCATCCTCAGCAGCCCGGAGGCGGCACCTCGCGTGAAACGCTCCAGCCCCCGCGTCGCCATCCCGCTCGGCACCGGGCGGCTCAGTGGCGGCAGCGAATACAAGGTCCACTGGAACAGCCATGAGACGGTCAATGGCCACACGCTGCTGGTCGGCGGCACGGGTGCCGGCAAGACGCACCAGCTCACCCGTTTCGCCACGGCCCTGGGCCAGGGCGGCATCCGCACGCTGATCGTCGATGTGCATGGCGATATCCACCCCGACTGCCCCACCTCCACCGTGCTGTTCTCCGAATCCACCGAATTCGGCCTCAACCCGCTGGCTGTCTCGCCCGACCCCCATCATGGCGGCGTGCGTAAGCGCGCCAACAGCTTCATCGCCCTTCTGGCCCGGCAGATGGCCCTGGGCGAAAAGCAGAAATCCGCCCTCTACCGCCTGCTGGTCGAACTCTACCGTTCCTACGGGTTTGAGGTGGATAAGCCCGATACTTGGTCCCTCGATGTCGATCCCAGGACCTGGGCGAAATCACGCAAGCGCCACCCGACCCTGCGGGACCTGACCCGACATGTCGAGAACAAGCTGAAGGCCATGCGTTGGGGCCTTTCCGGTCAGGCCCTGGTCCAGTTCCAGGAGGTCCAGAAGCTCCAGAAGAAGCTGCTGGGACTGCGAGTGCAGGACAGGCAGGGCCATGATGTGCTGGATAAGCTGGAAAAGGCCAAGTCCGCCGCCGTCGATGCCTATGCCGAGGCGCTGGACAAGATGGAGCGCGGCGACGAGCTGGACGAGCTGCTGGGTTGGGAGACGCCCGACGCCATCAAGGGCCTGTGGGACCGGCTCTGCTCCCTGGAGGCAAGCGGCATCTTCCGCGGCCGCGCCCCCGCCTTCGATCCCGGTTGTCCGGTCTGGCGCTATGACATCTCGCCCCTGTCGCGGGCCGAACAGCAATTCTTCGTGCAGTGCCTGGCCGAGCAGCAATTCTACGATGCCAAGGAACGCGGCGAGGCCGAAGGCCCAGACCTGGCGCTGATCATCGATGAGGCGGTCAACCATGTCGATGACGACGACGATCACATCGTCAACGTCATGCTGCGCGAGGTCCGCAAGTTTGGCGTCATGGTGGTTCTGGCCGCTCAGGAACTGGGAACCTTCCCCAAGCCCGTCCTCTCATCCACCGCCACGAAGCTGTTGCTGGGCATCGACGCCACCGAGCAGAAGGCCGTCGAACGCCGGCTCGGCCTGGAGGACGGCAAGCTGCGCTCCATCAGTCCGCAGCAGACCGCCCTGGTCCAGGTCCAGCGCCGGGGCGCCAAAGCGCAGCAGCAGGGCTATGTCGACGTCAACGTCATCAGCTGAACAACCAGGAGGCCTTCCGATGTTCCGATGCAGCTTCTCCAGTTTCCTTCGCCTGTGCCTGGGCTTCGGTACCCTCATGGGCGTGATCACCCGAACCGATGCCGGCCGCCGCCATCTGTGGCGGGTCATGCGCGGTCACTATCGCCAGATCCATCCGATACAATGAGCCAGGACCCACGGAATTCGTGCGCTACGCCACATAGACCGCATCATGGGTGCGGCATCGAACATCCAGCTTTGCCTCTCTGTTTCCAGACAGAGGCGGGACGGAACCTATGTTGCCCTCATAGGCCCGGACGCCTTCTCCTGCGACCGGTTGTTCGAGCGGTTCACCGACCCATCCGACGTATTGAACAGCGACGCCCCCAGCTTCGTCATGACCCTGGCGGGCAAACTGTTCCCAGCCGCAATCGGGGAGACGCCTGCGCAGACGCTGGCAGCGCTGGATGATCGGCTCAGCGCCGTTCGAAAAAGACGCGTCACGACCTGGATCACCGCGGTCGATGACGCATTCGACGCGATCACGACCTGCCCGCTCAGCCCCTACCGCACATTGGCAGATACGGCGACCGACGGGCGAATTCCCAGAGTGGACCAGTTGGATGATGAGCCTGCCGAACGCGGGCCGGAAGCCAGCGCCGGAACCTGGAGACGTCGCAGGTTCGTTCATGCAAACGCGACAGAAGCTATCAAGGAAAACCGCTGATGCCCCCGCGAACTTTCCGCTCGCACGTTTCTCCGGTCCAGTCTGTCAAGGCCGCAGGCCGGATCGGTAAAAAGGTGGCTGGAATGACCACACCTTCAAGCCTCCAGCGGCAAAGGGCCGGGGACCCTTTGATCCCGCGATCCATTGCCCGGATGATGACCGGTATCCAATGGACCGATTTCAGCGCCAATGCCTGGGGTGGCTGCACGCAGCTCCTTCCTGTTGGGGGAGCCAGGTCCGGCTGTTCGATCTGCTACGCCGAGAGCTTCTGCTGCTCACGGATGGGCATGACCTGGGGGCCACGAGCACCACGCCGGCGTTTCGACAGTTTCGCCCCCCGCCTCCGGCGCCTGAACCGCCTAGCCACCGCCACGGACCTGCGCTTCTCCGTCTTCTCGCTGTCCCTTGGCGACTGGCTAGACCCCGAAGTCGATCCGACCTGGCGCTCGGACATGATTGATGTCCTGGAGGATTGCACCCATCTCAACTTCCTGCTGCTGACGCACCGCCCCCACCTAGCCCGCAAGCTGCTGCCGGAAAGCTGGGGCACGGCGCCGCCGACGCATATCTGGCCTGGTGTGACAATCGATCATCCACTGCACGGATTCCGCTGGCGCCAGCATCTGGATTTCTGGGGCCATACCAGCCGCTCCTGGATATCGGCCGAGCCCCTGGGAGACTCACTGGCCAGCCTGGACCTGTCGGCCGCCGCCGTGACCATCTACGGCGGGGCGAGCGGAACCAGTGACCCGAGCTGGGCCTTCAATCCGATATGGATCGAGGAGCATCTGGATCGGTACGGGCCCGACAGGCTGTTCTTCAAGCAGTGGGGAGATTTCGGGCCCGATGGCCAGCGTCTGGGCAAGAAGGAGGCCGGTAGGCTCTTCGCCGGCGACAGGACCTTCGACTACACCCCCTGGCCATTGCATCGCAAGCTGATAGCGACAGCCGCCGGCGGCGGAACAGCCGTTCAACCCTCCACCCCGATGGCCATGGCCATCTGACCATCTGATCCGCGAAGGTGCTTCCATGACCGCATCCTATTGGTCCGCTCGGGCTCTGGAGCATCTGAACCTCATCGCGACGGTGAAGGGCGATCATCCGGCATCCGGATCTCGACTGTCCGCCCGGCCCCATGGGCCATTTCCTGATCATGTCATGGGATCGAAGGGCCCCCGGCCCTTCGCCGCCGGAGGCTGCATTCTCTTTTCCCCCGGGGCTCCCGCCCCCCACCCCGGCCAGGACCACAGGCCCTGGACCCCTTCATTCCAACAGACTTATGGGAGCTGAAATGGTCTCTGGAAACATCAGGAAATGGCCTGCCCACGTCATTGACGGGCTTACCTTCGCCATGGCCCTCTTCAACCATCTGTGCATCTTTGCACTGCTGATGCTAGCGCAATATGGCGCCTTAATCATCGTGGCGCTCCATACAGGTCTCATACCGAAATCTGAAGACATAGTTTCCGCTACGCCATGGATTCTCCAAGCGGCTGCGTGCTTGACGCTGCTTGCCTGGACGGTTGGCTTCGTCATCTTTGGCCGATCACCATTCGGCCGGTTGCTTCCCAACCGATGGGCCGCGCAGTTGCTGAACCAGCCTGCCACAAAGATGGCGTTCCAGCTCCGACAGGTGCTGGCAGAAGCTGCACACGGTGATCATCCGCACCTGGATGGACCTGTCGAGCACATGCATCATTGGCTGAAGATGCGGGAGCATCCGTTATCTCAGTGCTCCATGCGGGAGCTGGGCGCCATCATGCATGAGGCCCAAACTCAGCGGGACGGTCGGCCATGTCATTGACCACCACTGAACACCGAGAATGGGATCCGCTCACCATGCGGTTCGATCGCATCCGCTTCATCTGTGTGCTGGCGGATCAAGCCAGGTCCTTGAAAGAGGATTCTGCATCCATCCGACAGGAAGGCGACATCATCGGCGCACGCCTGGCTCTTAACCGGTCTTCCACCCTCGATCTGATAGCGCGCGCCATGAGGGCAGCAATCATCGAAGGCAATGCACCGGATTGATGCATCCCCCGGGGCTCCCGCCCCGCACTCCGGCCAGGACCACAGGCCTTGGACCCTTTCATTTCCAAAGGAGCCTTGACCATGCGCATCGTCATCACCCACCCCGAAATGGGCATCTATCTGGGCAGCTTCATCGGATTGGGGTTCTGGACCATGCTGGATCCGGCTGGTCAGCCGTCATCAACGACGTTTGCGGACGAGGCAGAGGCCCGCTGGCATGTGGCCAGCTGGGATGAGAGTAACGACCCAGACCTCTACGGCTATGTACGGGTCCAGGCCGATCCGGATGGTGCCGCCGGCATTCCCGCACTGAAGCAGGCGGGGCTGGCCCACCTGCTGGGCGACATGGAAAACGACGCGCTGCGCTACGCAGCGCCAGCTGGAACGAGCTGACCAAGGTGTCCCCCCGGATCATTCCAGAAGATACTGTCCCCCAAGCCGTAAGGAGATCGTCATGCCTGTGTTCACGGTTTGCTACCGCCACCCGCACCACATCCCAGAAGGTGGCCGCTATGAGGTGACCAGTGTCTCGGCCGAGGCCGCTGGCAATGAGGCCCTCGACACACTGCCAGACGATCTGTCACCGGATGAAGAACCGGAGCTCCAGGACCTGGAGACGATCCGCGATGACCTGGAGATCACCGTCTTTGCAGGGAGCCTTTCGTCAAAACCCGATGGCCCTCCGGCATGGGAACTTCGCTAAGCAAAATCGCGGGATCGAAGGGCCCCGGCCAGGACCGCTTCCTGGAGCATTCTATCTTTCCTGGCCTTTACTCTTTGTCTGGGCTTTGGGCTCGGAGGCCGCCAGAATGCCAAGGCCGCGCTGCAATGCCGCAGCATCACGGTGATCCGGCTCCTTCGCCAGCAGCGCCGACGTAACGACGGCTCTCAACCGGCGCTGTTCCGGCGTCATGGCCGCAGCGTCCCGCCGGGCCGCAGCTATTGCGCCCTGTCCTTCGTTGACGGCAAAGGGCTGGAGGCCCTCGGGCGCCGGTGCCGGCACGGCCTTGGCCACCGGTGCGGCAACCCTCGCCTCCCGCTTGGCAACCTGGCGTTCATCATGCTCGAAAGCATCGGCAAAGGCGTCCACGTCCCGCGGGGACATCCCGACATCGGGCGAGAGGGCCACCTCCCGCCAGGTCGAAACCGCCGCTTCGACCTCGCCCAGGATCTCCTTCGCCCGTGGCTGCGCCAGGCCGAAATAGGTCGCAACGTCCAGCAGGGGCATGACCGCCGCTTCCGGGCCGCTATCCTCCGAAATCCATGTCTTCAGAACCCGTTCCTTATCCGGAAAGGGATTGACGTCGAACGCCGGCGCCAGACGCCAGGCGCCATGGCCATCATGCAGGAAGCCGTGATTGTTCAGATGGTCATCGACATTGGTGATCAGCACGCTGAAGGCGACACGCCGCCAGAGTTCCTCCAGGTCCTGCCGGACCCGCGAGCCGCCGCTGCGGATCGCATCCACGATCTCCGTATAGGCATGCTCATCTCCATCACCCAGCAGGGAGCGTGCGGAGGCATACATGATCCGGCCACCTCCGGCCCGGTCGAACCGGCGGATCAGCGCCACCGGTGCACCTTCGCTTTCCACGACACGCGCGTCCGCAGCATTGATACCGGCCTGTGCGGCCAGCCGCAGGGCCAGCACCTCTCCCCGCGTCACCTCCCGGTCATCCCCGATCGATGGGAACTTCCCGATCATCAGTGATCCATCATCATCGATCACCGAGCATTTCGGCCGCATGCCACCCAGGGAGGTTCCCTTGCCGCGCAGATACTGAAGATCCGCCGCCGTCTCGCGGTGGGCCTCCAGGGCGTGGCTGGCATCGACCAGGTGCCGCAGCTCGATCAGGGGCGGAGCAGCGCGAGATCCAGGCGGGGTGGCCCGGAGATAGCGTCCCTCCTCATCCAGCATCCGGAGAGCGCCCACCCGGCTGAAATCGTCCACCATCAGCAGATAGTCCAACGAGTTCAGCGGCCGGCGCTCCACCTTTTCTCCCCGCGCCTCCGCTTCCCGCCGGTGTTTGGCATGGTCACGCGCAATGACGCGCTTTCCCCACCCGTCCGGCTCGCTGTCGGCAAAGCAACCGAAGAACGCCGATGCATGGCCATGGCGTCCCTTTCGATGAAACTGGGGGCCGGGAACGAGAGGCAATGCCGGATCGATGGCGAACCGGTCAGGGCGGGCCAGCCATTCCGGGGCATAGGTGAACGCCACCGCCTCGCGACCACCCTCGGCCCCGAAATGCAATGTCCCGACCGGCTGGCCAGCATCGCCGAGTACGATACGGATCTGTCTCCTCATCGCACGTCCAGCTCCCCGCGTGGCCGCCGCACCCGCTTTGGCAAACGCTGCTGGTCCAGCAGCAGGCCCGTGTCGTCCACAGCCGGCGCCGCGACCTCGCCTAGGATCGGGCCGAACCCGAGGGCGAACAGACACATGGCGTAGCTGCCCAGTGCCACCGCCGGATCACCCTTCTCGATCTTCTGGTAGGTGCCCTTGGATATGCCTGTCCGCTCGAGCATCATGTCGATCGTCAGCCGCCGCTTCTGTCTGGCCGTACGGATGTTCGCCCCGAGTTGAAGCAGCGACCCCCGGATCTGGACCGGCATGGCGGGATATGATTTAACGGATACCATAGTAGCCTTCACTGGCATTAAAGACCATTTTGAAGGCCATTATAAGACATTGTATCGAAGACGGCGAGCGCCCGTTCATGACATGCCATGAACCTCATCACGGGATCGAAGGGCGTTTGGCCCTTCGCCGCCGGAGGCGCGGATCGGCCGCGCAAGATTTGCCCTTCGCCGGCACCGGAACGGTGCCGGCAGCGCCCTGGCCGGCTCGGGTCCCGTCACATCCCGCGAATATCGGACGGGTTCCAGATCGGGTGCCGCTTGCGGGTCGCCTCCCGCACTGCTGGTGCCGTCCCGCTTCCATTCGGTCGACCAGGGCCGCGCTTAATCGGGGCATGAGCTTCCTTGTCATCATTGGCCGGCCCGGCATTGGCAACCAGGGGCACCTCCAGTTCCGGCACCATTGCGGCCGCACCGATGCCGCTGTCGGCGGTGGTCACAGGCAGGTCCAGCGGAGCGTCGGGTTCTACGGCCCGCAGGAGGCCCAGCACCTCGTCAGCCAAAGCGGGAGGAGCTGCTTTCCAGGCGCGCAACAGGTCCAGTTCACGACGGGACAGGATGGGGGAGGGCGAACCAGACAGGTCATTGCGCAACTGCCTGCCTTCGATGACCAGGCCGTCGAAGAAGTAGGTCAGCGGAACATCGAGAATGTCAGCCAGCCGATAGAGCTTTCCGACAGAAACGCGGTTCGACCCCCGCTCATATTTCTGGACCTGCTGGAAGGTGATGCCCAATGCCTTGGCCAGGTCGGACTGGCTCATCCCCAACAGTCCACGCCTCAAACGAATACGGCCGGCGGAATGCGTTTCGATGGTTGTTTCCATCAAATTGGCATCGTTGTTTCTCGATCGTCTTGGCATGATTTTCGTCCTCATGTCTATCAGGCGGCCTGGTGCCTCGAAGTCGCCTATGGATGCTGCCACGAAGCCAGAGCGTAACGTCAGCATTGAGAAGTGTGGGGGGCCTCAACCCAATTTCAATGGAGAATGAACCCCTTATAGCCTCCTGGCACCGTTCCGGTGCCAGGAAAACGAGCGCACTGGCCAGCAGGGAAAGGAATGGTTGTACCCGGTGAACTTGTGTCTGGATTGTCCGTCCCTGGCCAGAAAGGTGAGCAACCGGGGATCGTTGTTCGCCCGTGCATCGCCCATTTGCCGAAGGCGGCGCGCTGCCCTGCCGGGAGCCAGCAAACCATCGCACCGGAACGGTGCTGAGGAAGGCAGGGCCGGAAGACACCGGAACGGTGTCCCGGCCCTGCCACCAAGGCCTTCACCCACACCGGGCCGGTGTGGGTGAAGGCCTCCTATCCCATCATGCCCGTGTAGCTGGCCAGCATGTCATCCCTAACCGCGTGGGAGAGGCTCGCGGTCATTGACCAGAGCCGTCAATCTCCCCTTCGAGAATTGCCTGGCGGAAGCCGGGAGCGAATTCCGCAGCATGATCCGGCGAATAGCCCTTTTACCGGACAAGATAATCCTCGACCGACAGTTCTCCTTACTGCACGCGGTCGCGGATCGCCATGTCGGCTGCCTCCCTCGATGCCGTGATCTGCATGACAAGAGCCGCCGGATTCTCCGCCGTGCGCGCGTTTACACCCATGATCTGCATGCTCCTTCTCACCAGGTGGACTATGCGACCGAAACGCCTGCATTTCGCACTCACGGTGGCATCAAGGCTGCAGACGCCCTTGGGCGAGGAGGTGGATCCATCGCGAAAAGTCGAAAACCTCGAAAGGAGCGTTCTTCAGCGCCGATCTTAGGAGTTCGTAGGCCGGGTGGGCGCGCTCGCAGACGATCCCACACCAGCCGACGCTCACATCCCTCGGCGGACAAGGGTTGGCATTTACCTGAAACACCGTAAGCGCTCATTTCTCGGCACGTTGATGCCCGGTCTGGTGCCCGGCTTGGTCAGTCGGCCTGTGCTTTGGCGAAATTAAATGGCAGCAGATCGTTGATGTCGGCTTCTGCGGCGCGCTTTGGCAGTTCGGTGAGAACATGGCGCAACCAGGCTAAGGGCTCGACGCCGCAAGCCCGGCAGGTCAGCATCAGGCTATAGACGACGGCGCTGGCCCTGGCGCCCTCGACGGTGTCGCTGAACAACCAGTTCTTTCTGCCAGTGGCAAAGATCCTGATGTCGCGTTCCAGAAGGTTGTTGTCGATCGGCATTCGGCCGTTGTCGGTGTAACGCGTCAGATATTGCCATTGGTTCAGGGCATAGGAGACGGCATCGCCCAATTTGCTATCCGGCGGGACCTTGGGCGCGATGGCGTCGAGCCATTGCTTCAGGGCGCTCAGGACGGGGATGCTGTGCTGCTGACGGAACCGGCGAATGCAATCTGCCTGGGTTTCGCCCTTGTCCGGCTTTTCGTTTCGCGCCTGCTTTTCGACCCTGTAAAGCTGCTCGAAGAATTTCAGCGCCTGCTCCGGCGGTCCGCCGGGTTTGGGTCGTGCCTTGAGGGCATCGACAAAGCACCGTCTCGCATGCGCCATGCAGCCCAGGTGGATGGCCCCCGCCAACGTGCGCCAGGCGGCATAGCCGTCGCTCATCAGGATGCCGCGATAATCGCCGAGAAAACCCTGTGGGTGGATCTGGCCGCGACCTGGCCGATAGTCGAGCAGCACGATCGGCTCGTCACTATCCTCGCCGCTGCGATAGGCCCACATGTAGGATGTGCTGGTGGCTTCCCGGTCCTTTTCCTTCAGCACCTGGACAGTCGTCTCATCGCCATGAATGAGCGGCTGCGACCTGAGCCGCAGTTTCAGCGCGTCATAAAGATGGGACAGATGCAGCTCGCTGGCGCCGATCACCCAATGTCCCAGGGCCCCCCGGCTGACCGGAACGCCCGCCCGCTCAAAACTTTGCGCTAACCGATAGAGCGGCGTGCCATCGACATATTTATGAACCAGGGCGAATGGCAGCGTCGAGGCCGTAGCAATACTGCCCGGCAAGGGCTGTGCCGGCATCGGTGCTGTCACCACCGGCGTGGTGATCCCGGTGCGCTCGCAATGGCGGCAGGCATATTTGAACCGGACATTCTCCAGGACCTTCGCCTTCACCTCGATATGGAGCTGTTCGGTGATGGTCTCGCCCATCCGATGCATCCGGCCATGACAGCAAGGGCAGCCCTTCTGATCGTCGGGCAGGTCATACTCGACGCGTTCACGCGGCAGATTTTCCGGCAGCGGCTTGCGGCCACGCTTCCTGGCCTCCACTTCGTCGGTGGGCGGCAATCCGGTGTCCGGCAGGTCAACAGCGGTGGCATCTTCACCGTCCGCTCTCTCCTCGACAGCCACCTGCTCTGCTTCATTGAATATCCGGTCAGCACGCTTTTCGCTGCGCGGTGCAAACCGATGCAGCCGTGCCAGCGCCAGTTCTTCCTCAAGTTTGACGACGCGCTGCGAGAGGGCTTCTTTCTCCGCCTTCAACGCCGCAATTTCGGCGGCACTTGCCGCTAACTGCGCCATCAATTCTTCAACAGTGGGGGTGCCGGTTCGCTTCATCAGATTCTTGAATCTGAACCGCCCGGCCCTGTCAACCGGCGAATACCAGCAGCCCTCAACCAGCGACCTGATAGTGCCGGACAGGGTGGCGCACCATGGCATCAATGTCGATCCCGTCGAGAATCCAGTGCATCTGCTCCGCCGTCAGCCGCACCACAGTATCGTGACGCCGGGGCCAGCGGAACTTGGCCTCGCTCAACTGCTTGAGGACCAGCACAAAGCCCGACCGGTCGAAAAACAGCAGCTTCAGCCGATCCCGACGGCGATTGCAGAACGCAAAAACCCCAGAGGCGAAGGGATCCAGACCCATCGTCTCCTGAACCCGCACCGCAAGGCTGTTGATGCCGGCCCGGAAGTCAATCGGGTCGCGGTGCAGGTAGACCTGAACGTCAGCGGACAGCCGGAACATTGCTTAACGCTCCGATCATCGCACTCACCATCCGTTCATCACCGCATTCAACCGTCAGCTTCACCCCGTTGGCCAAGGACGCGCTCACCTTCAAGGGTGTGGAAAAGGGCGCGGCCCTTTCTGCGGCGGCCAAACACACTTCACCACGCGCAGCAGCCCTTTCCGTCGAAAGGCTGCCATTCTCTATCACAGCAGGAATGAATGCCGGCGAGCAAAGCACGCCGGCGGGACCGGTCGCCTTGGCCTCCTTGACCCATTTCCTCAGCAGGTTCGCATTGATCCCATTGTCCAACGCAAGCCGCGATACAGACGCACCCGGCACAAGGCATGCCGCCACCAAACGCCCCTTTGATAAAGGATCATATCGCCGCCGGCCGTTGCGGAAAACACGACGGATAATAAGCTTCTGCTCATCACGCTCAATCACTTGGTGTCCACCTCCGTCAAGTGGACACCTCATGCCCCAAAGCGATCATTCAAAAAAGGTGCACCGAAAATAGCGCTTACGAAACACCTGTTGGGGCCAGTACGCAGTCGATCCGATACAGCCGATCTTGAGCTTCTCCAGCACGGCGGCGCTCACCGCACACGGAATGAGGAAGGCCCAATATTCGTGGGCCAGCGCCCGCATCACCAATGGGTTCAGGTCATACTGGGTGATACGGGCCGGAAGCGTGCGATCAAGGCCATAGTGTTGCAACCAGGCGAACCGGCGAGCACCGCCATTATTGTCGAGGATCAGTCTACCGCTCCACCCCTCGCGTACGATACGCAACCGCCCGCCAGACCCGGCGTTGCTCAGTACCTCCTCGACCAATAGTTCTCGTTAGGCATGGAATGGGTCGCCGGTGAAGCATTCCGGCTGGTGAATTGTATGCCTCAGCCGATCGAGATTTCCGAAATATCCACCCTTTGTCGCCAGGACCGCGGATACATCGCTGACATTAACCTCCCCGTCTACGGGCTTCCGCTCCAGAAGGAGATCGCGCAGCAATTCTGCACCGGCCATGTCGCCAAAGGGAACGAGCTCCTTCAGGATCATGAAGGAGGTTGTCACATCCGGTTCTTCGATAAACCGCGAGCGATGGGAATTCTCAGCGGCTCCAATGCCCGACCTAAACATTTGTCCCTGACGCCAGCCGATCTGCCACCGTTCAAATGCGTTGAATATGCCATTGATCGGACTCACGTTCATAAACTCTCCCTCAGCCTCCAAGCGTGATCGTCAGCGACGCGCATACGTTCCTTAATCCACTACCCGCCCTGACGGCCCCAGAATTGCGCTGGCGCCAGGATGGATAACGGCCAGCCAGCGCCAGCAAATCCTTGTCCGCGGTGATCAGATAGTCCGCGCGAGAAGCGCTCAGGGTGAGCAGGATGGGATGGTCGGCTTCGTCGCGTAGCGCAGGCTTCCATTCGGGAAGCTGAATATGAGATGCGAGGTTGATGATGAGACCTTCGCTTCTCAGCGCCCCTGCCGCGTCGCGCCCGCTTCCTTGTCCTTCTGGATCATCTCGGTCGATGTGAGCCGCAGCTCATAGCGCTGATGCAAAACCCCGAGGCGGATGTAGCGCGGACCGTCGGACCATTCCGCTGAGCTAACTTCATCGTGCCCATTCCAGTTTCCCGGCCCGGAGGCACGCAGGAAGCTGACTTTCCCCTCCCCCAGCTGGTACTCCGCCCTCACCCGATCCAACATTGCCTGTCCAGAAAGCGAAGAAGAAAATGTTCGCTGAACTTGCAACAGCGGATTCCCCTCGATGAACTTCGAGAAGCTCAACTTAAGTTCTTCTGCACTCCCCTTACAAAATATCTCAAGTGGTACGCTTTTATATGAAAGATCTGAAGTAGGGCCTGGATACTTAACCGGAGTGCATCGATACTGGGATCCACTTATCTTTTCGATGACGGCGTTGGCTGGCATACCAAGCTTGAACCCCTCAATGTCGTCTTTTGCTCCCGCAGATGTCGAAGCGAGTACGAGCATTACCGCGACAACGACACGCCCCCGAAAGTTCTTCATGACCGCTCCTTCAATCTGACACCGGCCCCACCCCCGTTCTCGGGGATGAACTCGACACCTGCTACTTCGAACACCCTTTGAATTGCGTCCAACGACCTCGCGGAACTTGCAGGAACTCCTTCGACGGCTTCCATTCGCTGAATCGTATTGAGACTCACACCGGCCCTCTCGGCCAGCTCCCGAGCCGACCATCGAAGCAATGCTCGTGCTGCTCGGATTTGGGACGCGACAATCATGGGGTATTTTACCTCAAAGATGCTATATTTTATTGAAATGTGCCCGCCGTGGTGTAATTTACCCCAGCCAAGAGACAAAACGCAAACCAAAGGGCTTAAAATGCGTGGCCATCCATATGGAGTTTTGGGAGAGGTCACGAACGAAGTCGTCGGCGCTGTCCTTAATCTGAAGTCCGTAAATCAGATTTGCCGCGCCACGCTCGAAACAGCTATCGCCAGCATCCTGCTGCGTCACGCCGCATGTCGCCTCAGCCCGACCCAGACGCGGCTGATGATCCTGCTGGAAAAGGGAGAGAGCCGGGAGGCACTGCCTCGGCTCCTACAGGTCACCCCGGCCACCATGAAGCAGCATGTCACGGGAGCACTGCGCGCCCTGGAGGCCGCCAATCTGACCCAGGCCCTGGATAGCTGGCAAAGAATCCGGGCGCTGGATGGGCTGGTGATCAACGAACACGGTGTCCGGCGGAGCCCGTCATGAGCCCGACACGCCTCCTGTATCGGACCCTGAAGTTCCGCCTTTATCCGACGCCGGAGGTTGCGGGCCGTCGTAAGGCGCAAAGCGAGCCGCGCAGGCGACCGGCAACGCCGAAGCCCATCGTTAGCCCCCAGAGGGCCGGGCAGCTTCCTGATTTCGTCAATGCCAACGGAAGGATCCGTCAAGCGGATCGGTCGGTTGTAACCGGATCACAGGCTGGCACAGGCGGTATGGAGAGCAACCGCAACTGAACTGGTCCATGAACCTTGATCCGCCTGCCGGGTGGCACTGGCGGTTTGGGAAGCAACGGCAAAGGAACGCCATCATGACCGGTCCCGACTTACAGCCCCAGCCGGAACCACCTGAATCCCGCACCTTCGCGGCCGGCGCCGTCACCCTCACTGCCGCTGACTGGCAGGCGCTGGACGAATTCTGCCGGGAGACGGGTGGAGATCTCGGAGACTGGGGCCGGTTCTTCGCCCAGCCGGACGCCTCCTGGCGCCGGTTCCCTGGCTCCCGCACCCTTTCCGGCCGGCTGCGCTGGCTGGCCGAGTATGTGCGCCGCCGCCCGCAGCTTCAGCTCCTGGAGCCCGGGCAGCTCCCCGCTGACGTTGGGGCCCGGCGCAGGGATACAATCGACCCAGATGACAGAGGAACCACCATGTCGGGCGCCAGTGCATTAGTGGAATCATTTGACCTGATGCGTTGCGGTGTCGGCGATCTGTTCGGGCCCGGCATGCTGCTGTCCAATCCGGCTCGCCCGGCCCCGGGCGACCGGACGGACCGGCTTGCCCAGTACCGGCGCATGTTGGAGAAGCTCGCCTATCCGAGCCGGCAGATGCGCCTGATGATCCTGGCCGACTGGCTCCAGGAGCATGGCCGCACCGGCGATGCCGCCGATGTTCGGCTTGTCGCGAACCATGTCGCCGGCAGTAGCGAGACGATCGACCACCAGCTGCCCGACCGGCTGCGCGACCTATCCCGTCGCCTTCAGGACGAGGATGTCATCAGTTTCGCCGCCGATGTTGACCTCGCCGTCGAAAGCCTGGGGACGCTTGCGAATTCGCAAACGCAGTTAGGAGGGGAGCAATGAGCGCGCTGATCCGCCAACGTGCCTTGATCAACCCCACCCAGGCCTGGTCCAGGCTGCCGCCGGAAATCCAGCAGGAGATCGGCCGGTTGGCAATCACGATGGGTCTCGGTCATATGGGCGTCTCCGCCGCCATTGCCCCCAGATCGGGCTTCCTGGCGGCGGAAGCCGAAGGCCTGTCGGGTCTCTGCCGCCTCATCGCGGACCGGCTTGTCGAAGCCTTCGACGGCGATGGCCAACCCCTGCTGCCCGACCTGACCGTTCTGGGCATCAAGGCGTGCAGAACCTGCTTCTGCACCGATGCCTTCGGGTGTCCCGAAGGCTGTTCATGGATATCGTCGAACCTCTGCTCCAGCTGCGCCCAGGACGCGCGGGGCTCCTTCTGACCAGGGGAACATCGTGGACCCGCACGACATGTTCACGGGCGGCTGGATCCGAACCAAGGATTTACAGCCCCGCATCATCTATGGCGAGCCGCGCAATGGCTTCCTGCTGGCCTGGGAGCACCCCCCACGCATTGCCATCGGCCACATCCTGCCGGGCCGCACACCAATGGCTGAGCCAGCGCCGGATCGCTGGCTCCCGATCCCGGCCTTCGAGCCGGTCCAGCAGGCGGGCCTCACATGGCGCCTGGATGAGTTCCACATGGCGATCCGGCGGGGCGATGGTGTGGACATCCACGGCCAGCTGGGGACTGCCCCCCTGTTCCATGTGCCAGCGGGCGTGCCGCATGTGCTGCTGCCCGTGCTCCTTAATATCTATCAGGAAGGCTGGTCGCGCGGCTTTCACGGTCACCGTCAGTCGAGTGGGCAAACGGTTCCCAGGCGGGAGTTCCTGCCATGAAGATTCTGCCCGAAAAGCCGCCCTACGGCGCCGATTGCAATCGCTGCGGCGCGTGCTGCATTGCAATCCTTTGTCCGCTCGGCGCCAGGCTGTTTCGCGGGACGACAGGCCCTTGCCCTGCCCTGACCTTTTCTCCTGGCCGGGCGGATTGCGGGCTGGTGCTGGATCCGGCCCGCTTCGCGCCGCCCATCCTGTTGGCGGTCGCCGGCCCGCGAAAGCTGGCGGAGGCTGCCGCCATCCTGATCGGGGCCGGGGCCGGGTGCGATGCCGCCGTCGCCGGCGAGGCACTCGACCCGGATGCAAGGCGGCGGATCGACGGCATTGCAGCGGCCCGCCGCCTGGTCGCAGTCGAAGCTCTCGGCCTCTGGATCGGCACTATTCCAAAACAGGGTTGAATTCATGACCAGCAGTCCCGATCGCCAGAGGCGCATCCGACGTATCCAGAAGCTCCTTGACCTGGCCCGCGACCCTGGTGCCAACGAGCATGAGGCTGCCGTCGCCCTGGAGAAGGCCCAGGCACAGATGGCGGCCGAAGGGGTGACCGAGACAGACCTGCTGGCATCCACTGCCGCCGAACATTTCACGGAACGGGGCGCTGTCCGGAAAGTACCGAAATGGGAGGACAGACTCGCCCTCGCAATCGGCCGGACATTCGGCTGCGATCCTATCCATCACCAAGGCGGCACCTGGTCCTTCGTCGGCATTGATCCCTGTCCCGAGATCGCCGGCTATGCCTTCGACGTCCTGCATCGCCAATGCCAGAAGGCGCGGGTCCTCTACATCCAGACCGCCTTGAAGCGAGTCAAGGACAAAACCAACAAAACGAGGCGGGCCGACCTGTTCTGCGAGGGATGGATCGCGGCCGCCATGGCCAAGGCCAGGGCCATGGCAAGGCGGCCCGAGGACGTCGCCGCAATTCGGGCGTTGAAGGCCACACGCTACCCCAACCTCACCTCGCTGGTGTCGATCGACCGGACCGCGGGCAGGCGCCTCCGGGACTATGAGGAACGGGACCGGGTGCGCGGCGAGTTGAGCGGAGGTGATGCGGAACTTCGTGTCGGCGTCGGCCTGGCCGCACCTCCCCCCCCAAGGATCGGCCGGGCCTGACCGGCGTGCCTCCCCCCAGATACAAAGGCCTGTCCCCATGACACAAGAAAAGTCGGCCACGGCCGCCCTCCCCCCGGATCTCGTCGAAGCGCTGCGCGCCCTGCTGCCGGACCTGGAGGCGCTCGAGCGCCGTTCGCTGATCGGCGATGAGGGCTGCCTGTGGCCCGTCGAAATCATCAGATACCATCTGGGCGAAGCGGTCACAGCGAACCCCGCATCAATCGAAAGCTCGCTGGCCATCCTCGACGTGACAACCGGCCGTCAAGAACTGATGAAGGCCGTCGGGGCGCGGAAGCGGCCCGTCCATATCTTCGGTCATGTCGTCGGCACCTGGGGCTGTGATGATGGCACCAGCATCGAATTCCATGTCGAGGTTGATCATGTCTCAGTCGATGCCTTGGGGCGGACCGGCACCAATGGCTCGGTTGGTTGAGGACGGTACCATGGGCGCGAACAAGGGAACGAACGTTCCATGGAGCTGGGTCGGACAGCCGCCATCGGCCCGCCCCAAAGCGAAAGGGCCTGGGGGATACCACCGACCTCCTTCCCTGCGCGACGTTGTGCTCGCCCAGGCTTTCGGCGACCTGGTCAAGCAGCATAGGGAGCGTCGCGGATTGTCGAGTTATCAGCTCGCCGAGTTGCTTGCCATCTCACAGCCGTCCCTGTCGCAGATCGAGAATCATGACCGCGTGGACCTCACCGTCCGCCAGCTTTTCGATGTGGCGGAAGCCCTGCTGCTCGATCCAGTCGACCTGTTCAGAGCTCTGAACAAGGCCTCGACACGCATGCATGAGCGGCTCGTCCGAAGGAACTCGTGACAACCTGCGAGCATGGAGTGCCGGCCCCATAGAGACATCGCCGACCATCAGATGCTATATGGCGGCCATGTGAGTGCGTACCAGCAAGGAGAGTTACGATGACCGAGAAGATTACCAAGGACGATATCGCGGCAGCACTTGCCGTGAAGACCGGCCAGACCAAGGCGTCGGCACGCGAGGCCGTCGACACCATTCTGGCAGAGATCCAGGATGGCCTGGCCACCGGCAAGGAGATCAATCTGGCCGGGTTCGCCAAGCTCACGGTGCAGGCTCAGCCGGAACGCGAGGGCCGCAACCCGCGCACAGGCGAGAAGACGACCATCGCTGCCAAGAACAAGGTGAAATTTGCGGCGGCGAAGGCCCTGAACGACGCAGTCAATGGCTGAAGGAGGGGGCCCGGCTGGTTCCGGCTGGGCCCCTCCACCCCTGCCCCACCGCTATTCCGAGCGCTGGTTTGCCTGGTCCCTGAGCGCCTGCTTTTTCATGGCGATCGCTTGTTCCGTGCGGAAGATGAACATGCCGTCGCTGAGCTCGTCAGCGGTTTTGCCGGTTGGGATCAGGTTGCGAATTATTGAAAGGACATTCACTACTCCACAAGCAGCCAGCCCGCAGAGCAGTCCGTAGACGACTGGCCGTTGGGCTAACCACTCTTGCGGCGCTGCCCAGGGTAGTGATAGATCCCATGTGTGAATGACGCCGCAGATAGCTGCAGTCGTGATCAGAACAAGTATCAGCGCCAGCCCGCTCCCCAGAGGCCCGGCAACAGCCACTTTCCTGACAGCCGAAACATTGTCATATAGGCGCGGATCTGGATCGATGTGAGGCTGATAACCGCGCCCAAATCCCCAGCCGATTCCATTCCCGCTCCATCCAAATCCAAAGGTTGGCCAGCCCAGGCTCATTCTTTTGGGTGGTAAGCCGGAACGGCAAGCGGCCCTGAAATGTCCAAACTCGTGCAGAAACAACGAAATACACGTTCCGACAATGATTGTCGTGGTTTGCGCTTTGACGGCAGGATGGGTCACAATTCCCCACGCAATATCGAACGCTTCCATGGTGGCTCCCTCGCGACAAGCAGTCCGTCAGATCATCGGGCCACCATGTTTGCGGGTCCAGGGCCTTTTGGCTCTGGCCTTGTGTGGGGTGGGAGCCCCACGATACCACTGCCTCCGGCGGCGAAGGGCCATAGGCCCTTCGATCCCCTCACCGGCGGGCACGCGCCTCCACGCTGCTCGCGCCGCCATGCACATGGCACTGCCCACCATCCGCCTTCAGCCAGACCCGGAAATCGAGCAGTGTCCCGCTGAGCAAATTCCTGCAAGGCTTGACCTTGGCTGTCCTTTCACCACAGCGGGCAAACCCGCCAGCATCCAGCCAGGCCAGATACTGTTCGCGCGTGCCGCCGTGGCTTTGGGGATACCAGCTAGGCTTGTCCTTCAGGAACGCCGCAAGGTCACCCGGCCCAAGTTGCACCGTCTATGCCCCGACCTGTGTGTCAATGCTTGCGATAAAACCGACCCCGGCCGCCGCGAGCCGGGTCACAAAGCTGTTTTCACTCTCCAACATGCTCTCCCCTCATCGAAGCACCTGATTCTATGGACAGCCCCGGTAGATGCCAACTGCTGACGTTCGTCACCACGTGCCTGTAGGCTTGATTTGTTCCATCCAGAGGGTGCCCCATGAAATCGCGTCTCTCCCGTGGCCGTGCCAGGACAGCGTCACCCACGCCGGCCCAACCTGCGGTCATCGCGTTGGTCGACGGGTGGGAAGCCTCCATGAACGACGGCCAGGCTGCGGCCTTCCGGCATGACCATGGGCCGGCGCTGGCCATCGCCGGTGCTGGCACCGGCAAGACACGGGTCCTGACACATCGCGCCATGCGCCTGATCGTCGAAGGAAAGGTCGATGCGGCAAAACTTGTCTGTCTGACGTTCACGAAGCCGGCCGCGATGGAAATGAGCGAGCGGCTCGCAGCGCTGCGCGACCATGCCGAGGCGGCATTGGACATGCCCGCCGGCAGCATCGGTATCCCGACGGCCATGACCTTTCACGCCTTCGTCCTTCGGCTCGTCCAGAAGCTGCCCGAACTCGCCGAGGCGATGGGGGTACCAACCCGTGGCCGCCAGCCGACACTGGTCGACCTCACCTCGGCCGAGGGGGTGGAACTGGTACGTGAAGCGCTGATGGAAGCCGGTGAGGACTATGAGGAGGTCGAGGGAGCCCCCGACCCGGCGGTCATCGCCGCCGGCGGGATTTCCGCGCTGAAAGGCTGGCTCGCTGGCCGAGATGACGCCGGCGAAGTCGCGGAACGGGAATCCATCGCGCTGGTCAATCGCGGCATCGCTCCCCCGGCCGGCCTGCGTCAGGCCTTGGCGATCTGGGCCCTGCTCAGCGAGATGATGGACGAAAGACAGTTTCTCGACTTTGATGACATCATCTCCCGCGCCGTTCAGGCAATCGACACGGACCCCGTGCTGCGCGGTCGGGTGCGCGGCATGGTGACCATGGTAATGGAGGATGAGGCGCAAGACGCCAGCCGGGCCCAGATGCGGCTTGTCCGCCTGCTCTGCGACGATATCATGCTGGTCGGCGACGAAGACCAGATGCTGTATGGCTGGCGGCAAGCCGACAGCGACATCATCCTCTCCTTCGCCGCCGAGCGCGATGTCCAGACATACATGATCACCGAACATTATCGCTGCTCCCGGACCATCCTGGCTGCCGCGTCCGACGTGATCGCGCGCAATTCGGCCCGGCTGGGCAAGGTCCTGGTACCAAATGACGCAAGGCCGGTCGGTGCCCCGATCCTGGTCGCCCGCTTTCTCGACGAGACCGCGGAAGCCAGATTCATCGCCACCGAGATCAGGCGCATCCAGGCCGAACAGCCGGATGCCGGCATTGCCATCCTCGTCCGCCTTAACGCCCAGGTCGAAGCCATCGCCGCCGCCTTCGACAATGCCGGCATCCAGCGCCAGGGCAAGGTACCGGGCGGGCAGCGTGGCCGCAAGCGGGGCGCTGCGGCGGCCCAGGCCAAGCCGGTGAAAATCATGACCATCTTCGGCGCAAAGGGACTGGAGTTCGACTTCGTCTTTCTGCCCGGCTGGGCGGACGGGATCATGCCATCCGGCCGCACCATCCGGGAAGGAAGGGAAGAAGAGGAACGCAACCTCGCCTATGTGGCGCTGACCCGTGGCATGAAGGAGGTTTGCATCTCGGTTCCGCGCGCCTTCGGTGATAAGGCACCGCTGCGTGACAGCAGGTTCATCGGTGAGATCGCGGACAGCCGGCTGGTACATGCCGGCCTGCCGGCGGCTGAACCGCCTCCCGATCCACCAACGACCGACAAGCAGGTCAATTTCGCCCGCGTCATCGCCCGGGAACTCAAACTGATCATCGCGGACGAGATTCTGGCGTCGCGGCCACGCACCAGCATCTGGCTCGACTTCTGGAAGCCGCGTCTGGAAGCAAAACGATTGGAGCGGAAACGACGGCAGACGGATCGCGGCAGGCATCTGGACGATCACGGTGCCGATGAGGAGCTGCAGGACATCGCACGCCGGTTCCGCGGCCGGGGAGCGGCGGCGGCCGAGTAGTGCTGCTCACCATACCAATGGCCTCCGGCGGCGAAGTGCCGGGGCCCTACAGTCCCGCTTCCCCAGAGTGGCCATGGCCGATATCCTCTTCTTAGCTGACCCTGCATTGGTTCCCTTGCCCGCAGGCCTGGAGGACCTGGCTGCGGTCCGATCCCTTCTCGCTACAGATCCTGGACAGCCGGCCATGGTGGCCATCCACGATGGACACCCGGGCTGGTGGGGGAAGCTGACCCATTGCCGGCACCGGCCGGTCATCGCATCACACGCCGCTGTCGATATCGCGAGCGCTCCTTGGGTCGATGTTCCCCTGCTGGCCGACCTGCTCGTCGGCGCCGACGCCGGCACCTGGGGCGACAACAGCTGGATCGACTTCTGCGTGAGACACGGCCTGCGTGCTGATCACGGTCGGCCAGCCTTCATCCAGGAGGATCTGGCGCAGCAGCTGCTACGCGCCGTGTCCAACGCTTATGGCGCCGGCGGAATGCTGCAATGTCCTCACGCACAAGAGTTCTGGGCCACAGCCATCGACCTATTGTCATTCGATGGACGGATCGACGCCGAGGCCGCCCGACGGACCCGTCGTATCGCAAGGGCGGTGCTCGGACGGCCACGCGGGCCGGCTTTCGACCGCCATGATCCGGACATGCTGGCGGCCAATTGGAATGGCCGTCGGTCGAGGGAAACCGAACTCCGGGTGAACGTTGCTGACATCATGCTTCGGCTTACAGTGGACGACCTCATAACCCGGCGCTCCAGTTTCACCGAACCCTATCAGCTTATGCCAATAGCTGGCGGTCGCGACGACAGCACGGCATGGGTTCACATGCTGGAGGATCGAAGGATCAAGGAGGCACCTGCTGGCGTCACCTATCTCAGGCCGGCTGACCCTGATGACATGCGTGGCCATTACATCTACAGGGCCCTGCTCGAACAAGGTTTCAGATGCGCATGAGCTGCGGACGATGGGGTGCGTCGCAGATCATCCTGAGGCGCACGATAGCTGTTAAACTAAGGTTATAAAGTTAATAGACTCTCGTTAGTACGTTACCTGTCGGGGTTCTCGTTCCAGATCAAATAGTTAATGCCTGTTTCTGTGCGCGATCCCCCGAAAATCCGTGCGCGATCCCCCGAAATCAGCTGTGCGCGATCCCCCGAAGGATTGTGCGCGAAACCCCGAGAGCCTGTGCGCGATCCCCCGACATGATTCACATTTGATCCACAGACTGATCGGTAGGTTGGTCATGGTCGATATAACCATGCCCAAGCCTGTGGCGCGGGTGGAAGGAGACGATGATCCGCTCGTTGGATGACCAGCGGCGTGCATCGAGGCCGGTTGCCTCGATCTCCTTTCGCTCCGCGGGATCAAAGGACATCGAGATTCCGTAGTCCGGCAGGCTGTCCAATTCGATAATCGCTTTCAGGTCGCGCTTAAAGAAGCGGAGTTCCCGGGTTGATCCGCACTTTTCAATGAGCTTTTCGAGCGATATATCCCAACGCCGTTGTCGACCGACATGCTTGCGGGCCAGTTCATAGAGGCGCCGCTCCAGACCCTTGGTCAGGGAAAAATAGTTGGGATTGATCGTCAGCACGCGGCGATCCTGCACGATGGCCCGGAACATCCAGTCGTTCAAGGTCACCTCGACGGCCGTCATCGCGCCCTCCTCCTCGCCTGGCCGCGGGTCCCGGCGGATGATGCGCCAATTGTCTATCCAGCCAAAGCCCCGCTCCTCGCGGCTGTCCGCCGATTTGATCGTCGTCTCTATCGTTGTCGATCGCAGTCGGAACAGTGCATCCTTGAGTGCTTCGTAATCCTTCTTCGCAGCACTTTTGCCGACCCTGCGCGTGGCCCGCAGCAGGTCGTATGCATGGAAGCTGACCGTCCGGTCGACGGGAAGGTTGCGCTCGATCCTGTCGTTGATCAGAGACGCCAGATACATCAGCACGTCTTTGTCCCAGATCGTGGCGATGCCTTTTGGTCCCGGGGTTATTTTCACACCGACACCATCGCGCTGATAGATCATTGGCTCCATGCGCGGTTGCTTCTGGAGTGAAAAGAACGGGAACTGCATTAGAGCTTGATCGTCCTTGACCGGCGCGTTGACCAAGCTGTCGAGGAAGAGGTCGACCTGTTCGCTTATGGCTCCCATGTGCGCGATACCCCGAATCTTGTGTGCGCGATACCCCGACAGCAGCGGCCTTCTCCTTGAGAGAAGCCGCTTGTGCGCGATACCCCGAAATTCCGTGCGTGAAACCCCGAAGATGAAACGTGCGCGATACCCCGAAGTCAAGCGATGTTGTGCGCGATCCCCCGAACTGGTCCCTTTCTGTGCGCGATCCCCCGAGTCGTCGGTGCAGCAGGATCGATTCGGGGGATCGCGCACACCCTGCTCTGCCCGAATCGAAAGCGATGGATATTCTCTTCGCTCCGCCGCGCGCCGGTCCAGCCAGCATAATACCGGAGCCGATGCTGACATGCGGATGCGGGTACGTGCCATCATTCGTGGCCTGCATTGGAGGGATGATGTCCGACGAGTTGATCCTGCCCGGCTCCGAAGCCGAGAATGCCGCGATCATCGAGGCGGCACGAGACATCGTGGCTGCCGTGGAAAGAGGCATCGACGGCCGCTGGCGCATGCCCTGGCACGCCTTCGCGAGGCGGCCGACAAATGCCTTTTCCGGCCGTACATTCAAGGGTCAGAATGTCCTGTCACTTTGGGCCGCCGCCAGGAAAAAGCAGTTCCAGACGCATCTCTGGGCCTCCCTGGATGGTTGGGCAGCGAATGGGGCATCACCTGCCGCCGGCGAACGGGGAACACCTATCCTCGTGCCCGTGTTCAAGGACGGGCCTGGCCAGCGCTGGAGTGCCGATGATGCCCCCAGGATGGCCAGGAAGATCGGCCCGATCGGAGGCGATCCCGAAGGTGGGATGGTTCGCAAGTTGCTGGGGTTTCGCCGGGAGCCCTGGTTCAACATCGAGCAGGTCTCCCCTGCCCCCAGCACCGTGATCGACTGCGTCCTTCCTCAACCCGATGAAGCCTGCCTGAAAGTCCAGGATCTGCTGGGTCGGTGGCGGCGAAACCGTGGCCCCCAGCTCATCCATGGCGGTGTCCGTGCCTTCTGGGCGCCGGACATCGATAGGATCACAATGCCGATGCAGGAGGCATTCCAGCCGCGCCCGGATGTCAGCGGTCTCCAATATTATGTCGGAACCTTGGTCCATGAACATGTCCATGCCACCGGCTCTAGGAGCAGGCTCGTCCGAAACATGTCCGGCAAGTTCGGGAGCCCATCTTATGCCAAGGAGGAGCTGATTGCCGAGTTCGGCGCCTCATTCCTATGCGCCGAGTTCGGGCTGCCAGCATCGATGCGGGACGATCATGCCCGCTATGTCGATGCGTGGCTCTCTGCCTTGAAAGAGAAGGCACAGCGCCCTTCCCTCCTGTGGGCCTTGTCCGAAGCGGAGAAGGCCGTGGAATTCATCAAGTTGCATGCTGCGGCTGGCTGACGACGATGCCAAGTGATACACCCTGGTCCATTTGCTGGACGAATCGATCACTTGGAGGTGGTTATGGAGGCAATTCGTGTCGGCATCGTTGGGGCAGGCGGTCGCATGGGACGACAGCTTCTTCTTGAAGTTCTCGCGACCGATGGTGCCAAGCCATCAGGAGGCACGGTCCGGCCTGGTTCGCCGGCAGCCGGCCGGGATATAGCATTTATGGCCGGTGTCGATCCTGTCGGCATTGTTCTGACGACCGATGTCGAAGAACTGTTCAAAGTCTCAGACGCCATCATCGACTTCACGGCACCATCTGCGACGGCCATGCATGCCGGCCTCGCAGCGCGCCATGGAACCGCCCTGATCGTCGGCACCACCGGACTATGCGCGGAGGAGGACGCGGCGTTGAAAGCGGCCGCCGCCCGAGCACCCCTGGTCGTGGCCGCGAACTTCAGCCTGGGCGTTGCTTTGCTTGAGGGCCTGGTGCGAAAGGCGGCAAGCCTTCTTGGGCCGGACTGGGACATCGAAATCCTTGAGATGCATCATCGCCATAAGGTCGATGCTCCCAGTGGCACGGCGCTGGCATTGGGCAAGGCTGCTGCGACAGGACGGAAGGTGGCTCTTCACGAGGTGAAGGAAACCGCGCGTGACGGGCATACCGGCGCTCGTCGTGAAGGTAATATCGGTTTTGCGACGCTACGCGGCGGAGATGTTGTGGGTGATCACACCGTCATATTCGCGACCGAGGCGGAGCGGTTGGAATTCAGCCACAAGGCGGGCAATCGCACCATCTTCGCCCGCGGCGCTGTCCGCGCGGCGAAGTGGGCAGCCGGCCGAACCCCGGGCCTCTACTCGATGGACGATGTGCTGGGGCTATAACCTACTTCCGCCTGCCGGCGACAAACATCAGGACGGGATGTCCGGCAATAGCAGTAAAAGCCGGACATCCCCTTCGGGACCGACGTTCCGCACCACCTCCTCCACTTCCACCCTATCCTTGCCGATGCCGCTGGCCATCAACCAGGCCCGAACGGCTTGGCCACGGGCCCAGGCCAGACGGCGCGCGCCCGTCGTGTCTTGCGCGAAGGCGGTTTCGATCCGGACTGCAACCCGTGGATCGCGCAGTGTCGGCAGGTAGAGAGCGAGAATCTCCTGACCCTGCGACTCAAGCGCCGCGCTATGCTGGCGAAACTGGATGATAAGTGTGGAGTCCCGCTCCCCCGCATCCGATTCCCATCGATTCGTTTGTTCCCCTCGCGCGGGACTCGACGCGTGGCTCGACGCCTGAGCTAGCAGAATCGCAGCGGAGAGGGCGACAATCCTCAAAAATAACTTCGCACAAAGGGACTTCTGTCCCCTACGTGTTGAAATGGTACACGTATATGCGGTATTCCAGAACCTATGGCCGGGTTGGGGACACATGATCTGGTAGTTGCTGACGTTCGGTTCACCAGGCATGGCAGGCTTATCCGGTCGAACTGGCGGCATCAAACCGCCGGGACACCACTATACCGGGACATCGCCCAGCAGGCGAGGAAAAGGGGGAACCATCAAGCCCATTCCATCGACGGCGCATCACCGTCCAGCCACCGAAAACCCCGCGAAAAGCGAAAACCCCCGGCAGGCCGGGGGCATTCACCAATCTGATTATGGCAACGGGCACGGCACCTTAATGGTACCTGGCACCAAAACACACCGACAAAGGCAATCCATGATGGGGTGAACGTCCTGACCGACGTCCAAACCTAGAGGCCTTTGGTGACTGGATAGTGCCATAACCAGATTAGGCCGGCAAGCGCAAAAACGCGCTTTTGCCGACGGGCAGACTTTGCCTTGATGCCCCAGCCTTCCGACAGATTTCGGAAGCATTCAATGCAGCATCTTCAAAGCGCTGGATCCACGCGGTCCGGCAACGCCCCTGTTTATGCCCGGCCAAGGCGGGAGCCAGCCCTGGCGCGGCAACGGCGCTTCAGCACGGCCAGGACCGGCCTTCTGCAGGACTGGCTTCTGCCGGAAACCATCGTGGATGAATTGAACCGAGCGGAAACCATGGTTCTCTTCGTTCTGCTTGAACGTCTGGGTGGCACAAGCCCGTGTTCGATGAACGCGACGGAGGAGATACCGATCTCGACCTGGGAAGACATCACCCGGCTCGGTGCGCGATCAGTGCAGGGAGCGCTGAGAAGCCTGGCGTTGAAGTCGCTGGTCATCATCGAAGAGCAACGGATTGCCAGGCGCTTCTCCCGCCCCAACAGGTATGCCCTGGGACCAGGGGTGCAAAAAAATGCACGCAGAAAAGAAAAACAGAATCTCTCTATCCTACATCCTCAGCCTACCGTCACAGTCAATCGTAGGTCCGCTTCCGGGAAGCGGGGCGTGGACGGCTCTGCTGCTTCGATGTCCGGTCACGCGGCGCCACCGGAAGAGGAGCAGGTCCCCTGCCCGCCGGCGCGCCATCCGCCTCCAGTACCTCGCGATGACGTGGCCGCGGCCCATTTTGACAGTCTCGCCACCTACGCCTTGACCAGGTTGGCGAAGTCGGATCCCGACATCCCGACATTGCCGATTGGTGGTTCAGGTCTGCTCCGGCTGGTGGACGATCTGGTCGGCATCCGTTTCCCAGGTTTCTCCCGGTCGGCCTGGATGCGCGCGAAAGACCGGCATCCCAGGCGGGCGGCTCTGGCGGCGTTGGAGACGATGCTGGTGGTAACGGCCAGGCGCAACAGCTCAAGGTTCCGGCCCATTTCGAACCCGTCCGCCTACCTTGCCGGCATCCTGTTCAACCGGCGAACGGGATGCCATCCCGAAGCGACGCTGGCCGGCTTTCAGCAAGCCGAGGCGATGCGGAGCATGGACAGGGCCTGGGACAGGAAGCCCCCCGCGTCCGCCGGTCTGGCATCGTATGCGCCAGTGCGGATGACCACGCGGGAACTATGCCGGCACCCCGATCCTATCGTCCGGGCCATCGCGATGGAGGCCGATGGGCGCTACGGTATCGTCGGGGATATAGCCCGCACATTTGCGGGACGGCGTCGGCCGGGGGGGCGTTCATTGCCGCCCATGCCGGATATTGTGGACCTGGCCATTGCAATCCATGAGGAAGCGGCAGGCGTTGGAGCGGACCCGGCGCATATCCTCAAGTCCTGCATGTCACATTGAGAGGCCGGGATGGCAAAGCGACACCGTTTCATGAAGCTGCTTGAATTGCTGGTCGCCATATTGTTAGCAGCGACGCTAATGTTTGTGGTGCGGTGGTGCCTGCTTGACTGGACTGGCTTCGACATTGCAGCCGGAAAGCACTACCGGTTGCTATGGGATGCCTATCAGCGTGGGTTCGTCTTCGATACTTTCGCAAAACTGGCTCTGCTGCTTTGGCCTTTGCCGTACATGATGGCACTCTGGGTGATCATGGGCGGGGTTCTTCCGCTGCCGATCCTGGCGGTCCAGGGCCTGTTCAAGGCTTTCGGGCGGTTCCGAAGGATCAGAAAGCCAGTCGTCCAGCAGAAGGGGGAGCCGGAGAGAGGCCGCTCCCTCGATCCTGCGGAGGAGGATTTCCACGCGGCGTATGGTGCGATCATCACTCGCATGAGGGCGCTGCTTCCCGACGATGTCAGAGCGGCACTGGATGCCGCCACTGCCGCGCTATCCACGACGACGGCTGGCGAAGCCCGGCCGGTCGAAGCCGGGCCGAGGACTGCATCCGCCTTGGCAGCCCCAAGCCGTCCCGCTCCTTCGCAGGCCGGCCCAAGTGCATTCAAGCCGCTGACACTCCAGGAGATGCGGGATCTTCTGGCCTTCATGCCAGATGATGACAGAGCCGCGATCGAGGCGGAACTTGCCCGCACGGGGCTGGACGGTGACATCGTGTCCGAGGTGCTCGGGGCGGGGCTGGCGTCGGCAAGTGGAGTAATGGGTGCCGGACGTCCGCTTCCGAGCGGTGCTACAGGACCCGCCAGGGCAGGGGAGTTCACACCCGTGCCCGGGCTCGATCTCAAGATGAAGTTCGACCTGTTTGCCAACGACGAAAAGGTTCAGGCGCTCATCCTTGCGGGGTGGATGAACGAGGGACATGGGCTGATTGTTCAGGTCGTCGCATTCGCGGATCCGGGCGCCAAACTCCACCAGCTCGCCATCCTTATCGACGAATTGGCCAATGGCATCAACGCGATCCTGGAGGCCGAAATCCCGCCAGGGCCTGGGTACAATGTCGATGCCATCGTCCTTTGCCCGAACGCTTCGGTGGCGCTTGCCGAGGAAGCGCAGGCGTCCGTCCAGACAGGACATATAGTTCATGTTCGTCCTGTCGAGGAGTATTCCACATTCGTGGCGACAGCCTATTATTCCGGGTTTGCGAAAGAACTCCCTGTCGAGATTGAGGCAGCCGTCGAGGCCGCTGTAAGGGAGCTGGAAGGCTGAGATTAGTAGCACTTGCGAATTCGCAAGTGGCATTTTCCTTGGCATTGCAACAGGAAGCCAGGAGCGTCAAGGCTTGGGTTTTGAAAGGATAACATGACTTGCGAATTCGCAAGTGGAGCCATGCGACCGGTCGAATATCGGCGATGGTCATCAGCATGTTGAGGCAACTGGATTGACAGGTTGCGGCAACTGCGCCATGGTCTCCAACATCATTCGGTTCAGGAAGGGGCAATCCCATGCAGCAAACGAACTCGTCGCCTGGAGAGCGGATGCGCGTATTGCGCAACCGGCTTCGTCTCGACCAGACGGCCTTCGCCGCCTATCTCAACGAGAAGCTCGACCGTCGCTATTCCAAGCACAAGGTCAGCAACTGGGAAACGGGTGGTGACCGTGTGCCGAAGGAGGTTCAGCTGCTGGTGGATGAGGAGCTGTCGGCCGCCCTGGTGCTTGCGGTCTGCAATCAGAAAGGCGGCGTGGGCAAGACGACGACGACCGTTCAACTCGCCGCAGGCCTGGCCCTGCGGGGCAAGCGTGTCCTTATCGTCGATTGCGACCCCCAGGCATCGGCGACGGCCGCCCTCGGCTTGCCTGCCGGCGATCTGTTCCGGGCCAGGCGGACGCTGTTCCATGTCCTGGTGGAGGAGCGTCCGATCGCTGAAACCATCGTGAAAGGCATACAGGGGATCGAGCATCTGGATGGCGTCGCGTCCCATATCGAGTTGGGTGGCGTCGAAATGTTGAGGGAGCCCGGCAGGGAGCTGCTTCTACGCGAGCAGTTGGCCGCCGTCCGTTCCGACTATGACTATATCCTGCTCGACGGTCCACCCAACCTCGGCTTGTTGATGCAATGTATCCTCACGGCCGCGGACGAGGTACTCATTCCGGTACGGCCTGAGCCCCTTGATACGATGGGGCTCGCGCTGATGTTGACGACGATCGGCAAGATCCAGAAGCGGACCAATAAGGGCCTGCGCGTTATCGGCATTCTGCCGACCTTGGCGAAGAGCAGGGCTGTCGAGCTGGAGGTCATCCAGTCGCTGCTGGAGAGCACGACTGTACCCGTACTGAAACATGTCCCGGACAGCGCATCTTTCTCGATGGCCCTGGCGGCGGGTCGGATCGCCATTGAGCAACGGCCGAAGGCCAAGGGCGTGTCCACCTATGTTGATATGGTTGAAAGGATGCTGAGGGGTGAGCCACTATCGCTGGAGACGATGATGCCAAGTGATGCGGGAGCGGTGTGATGACCAGGGCAAGAAGGGCAGGGGCGGGGATCGCCAAGGTTGCCGACAGCCTGCGCCTGGCCACGGGATCGATGTCCGACAATGTCCAGGACCAAGTCGCGGAAATGCGGCGGATTCCGTTGAGCCGTATCGCTCCCGATCCAAACCAGCCGCGCAAGGTCTTTGACCCGGAAAAACTGGAGGCTCTGAAGAACTCCATTGCCGCGGTCGGTATCCTTCAGCCCCCTCTGGTAAGGGCTGATCCAGAGAGGCCCTCCTATTGGCTCATCGTCGCAGGGGAGCGCAGGTATCGGTCCGTCATCGAACTTGGCTGGACGGAGATCGATGTTGTATGTGCGTCCGGCGAGTCACCGGCGCTTGCGCTGATCGAAAACCTCCAGCGCGTGGATCTGAATCCGATCGAGGAAAGCGATGGCATCCGGGATATTCTCCATGTTCATGGCATGCAGCAGCAGGAGCTGGCGAAGGCGATCGGCCGCAGCCCCACGGAGATCAGCCGGGCGATCGGCCTGGGGCGCCTGCATCCTCGCATCAAGGAAGATGTGGCCTCCGCTCCATCGGTGTCGAAAGGCGTCCTCATCGAACTCTCAACGCTGGACAGCGAAACACAGCTCAAGCTTTGGCTGGGCGCGAGCGAAGCGAAGCCGCTGACCGTTCCCGCGATCAGGGCGCTGAAAACCAAAGAGGATGAGGGTGAGGGTGAAGCGGAGGAGGCCGACCAGGTGGAGGCCGGGGACACTGCCGGCGCCAAACCGCTCCGTGCCCGTGGGTGGAGAAGCATGGAAGAACGGGTCGTGGCGCATCGGGCCGCCGGGCGGCCTTTGACCCCTCAGGAAAGGGTTGCGGCACAGCGGCTCTATGAGGCGCTTCGAAGCCTGCTGGAGGAGCAGCCAGTCGACGATTAGACCTGTTCCCAGGCCCCCGAAACAAGTGCGGTCGTGTTCCTCAAGTGCCGGCGCCGCACATGCCGCGCGGAGACTGTCGCCGCGGGACTGGCTCCCAGGAACCGCTCCAATGAACAGGGTAAGGCCACTTGCGAATTCGCAAGTGGCCTTACGAGAGCGTCATTCCAACTCGATCTGAAGCTGCCTCCAAGGGTCATGGGCAATGACCCTTGGAGGCCGCCGACCGGCGCCCGCGCCCCCCTTGGGCGCGCAAGCCAAGCCGCCGGATGGCGGCGCCCGGCACATGAGGGACTATGCAGAGACCAAGAGTCATCCCCCATGGCTCTTGTTAGGGTGGACGGCCCCCCGGCATCGGGTGCCATAGTTGGGTTGTCACACACCAACATCGGGAGCCGCCCAGATGGAGTATAAACGGATAGCGATCGACATTTCCAAGCATGTAT
>JAIXTS010000203.1 GCA_027483805.1 Azospirillum sp.
GGCATCTTGAAATAAAGCCCATAGCCGGAATTGATCACCATATGGCCGTCGCCGATGGCGGGGCCGGGGCCGCTCATCGATCCGCCCTTGGCGTCGACGCCATTGACCGCCTTCACGGCCTCTGTCGTGTCGTATTTCCAGACGATGCTGCCCGTGGCACCGTCATAGGCGCGGACCCAGCCGTTGGAATGACCGGCAAAGACGATGCCGGGCATGGCCGTCACCGCCGCCGTGATGCCGGGATCGCAGAATTCACGGCCATTGCAGACATCCTCGGCCGGATGGCTCCAGATCAGTTTACCCGTCGCCCCATCCACGGCATAGAGGCCGGGGCGCGGCGGTTCGGTAGGCTGGCTGCCGTCGCGCGCATTGGCCATGTCATAGATGGGCACATAAAGCCGCGCGCCTTCCGCCGCCATGCCGAAATGCACCCCCCCCTGCACCCCGCCCCGCCCGATACGTGTGCTCCAGCGGACGGCACCGCTTTCGGGATCAAAGCCATGCACCACGCCGCTTTTCTGTCCGCCCAGCAGCACCTGGCCGCCGCCGGGCAGGCTGGCCAGGATGGGGGAGGCAGCGTAATCCAGGTCCGGCCCGCGTTCGGCGGGGCAATTGGGATTATCGCCCATCATGCAGGCCACATTCCAGGCATCGCCCGAAACCGTCTGCCGTACCCAGCGGCGCTGCCCGGTCTTCAGGTCGAAGGCCATGATCGCGTCGCTGTTGCCATCGGCGGGGCTGGAATAATTCTCCCCCGACCCGACATACAGCACGCCACGCGCCGCATCCACGGCCGGACTGTTCCAGACGGGCGCGCCAGAGGCGGCCAGGATGGGGGTACCGGCGCTGGTCGTGCCTTTCTGCGTGGGTTCATCGGGGATCGTGTGGCTTTTCCAGGCCTGGGTTCCCGTGACCGTATCCAGCGCGGCCACCGCCCCGCGGAAGGTGCAGCAGGGATAGGCCGGGTCGGCCGCCGCCGTCACCTCCAGCGAGGAGACGGGCACATAAAGCCGGTCCTTGAACAGGGCCGGTGTGCCGGTGATGGTGGCGCTGGAATGGTCATCGACCTTGGTGACCCAAAGCTCCCTGCCCGTCACGGCGTCCAGCGCATAGGCGCGCGCCATCACGTCACCGAAAAAAAGCTTGGGCGCGGTCTGGGTGGCCTCCACCACGATGCCCGTGCGCACTTCGGCGCGGGCCTTGTAGGTCCAGCGCACACAGCCCGTGTTCAGGTCGAAGGCATAGACGGTACCATCCTTGCTGCCCACAAACACCGCGCCCAGACCGATCGCCGGCTGTGACCGGGCACGCATGGCGTTGGGAAAGGCGAAGGCCCATTTCAGGCGCAGTTTCGGCACCTGGGCCGCCGTCAGCCCCGCGACATCGCCCGGCACGAACCGGCTTGTATCATGAGCCCAGCCCACGGGCGGCGCGGGGCGCGACAGGTCGAACGATGCCGCCGGGCCTACACATTGTTTGGCCTTTGGTTCGCTGGCAAAGGCGTCCAGTTTCTGGCGCGACAGATATTCGGCGATCTGCTGGCGCTGTTCGCGGGACAGATGGGCCGCCTGCGGCTGCATGATGCCGTCATTCATGGCGCTGAACAGCATTACGGGCGTCATCATTTCCAGCCAGGTGCGGTGCGGCGCCTTGTAGACCCCGCCCTGGTGACAGCCGGCGCAGGTCTGCTGATAAAGCGCCGCGCCCGGCAGCTTTTCCGGATCGGCAAAGGCATCGCGGCCCGACTGGAACTGATCGGTGGATCGCACCGTCTCGCCACCGGGCGGGGCGGCGCCGGCCATGCCGGCGGCCAGCAGGGCGGCAAGGCCCAGCATCCCGATTGTCAAACGCGCGACCATGACGTCCTCCCCCCTGTCCGATTTGGGACTGTTCAAACCACGTTGAAATGATCGGGCACGCCGCCGGGCCAGACGGTGCCCCACATCTGCATGCCGCCATCAATGGTCAGCATCTCGCCCGTGATGAACTTGCCCGACGGGGCGGCCAGATAGACCACGCCTTCCGCCACGTCCCAGGCATTGCCCATGCGGCGCATCGGGTTGGTGTCGGCAAAGCGTGCCGTGGCCTCTGGCGGGTAAACGTTGAAGCCTTCGGTGGCGACGGTTCCGGGGGCCACGCAATTGACCCGGATATTCAGCGGCGCCCATTCGGTGGCCACACTCTTGGACAGGTAGATCACGCCGGCCCGCGCCGCACAGGTATGGGCCGCCTGCGGCATGCCGCGTTCGACATAGGCCACGATATTGACGATGGACCCCGCCTCTCCCCGGTCGCGCCAGCGCCTTGCGGCGGCCTGCATCATGTGCCAGGTGCCGTTCAGGTTGGTGTCGATGACGGCGTTCCAGCCCTTTTTGGAAAAGTCGATCGCCGCCTGCGGGAACTGCCCGCCGCCATTATTAATGACATGGTCGATGCGCCCGAACTCCGCGATGGTGCGGTCCATCAGCGCGTCGACCTGATCGGGGTCGCGGATGGTCATGGGCATGATGGCAATGTCGCGGCCCAGATGCCGGCGGATGCCGTCGCGGGTTTCGGCCAGCTTCTCCTCCCGCCGGCCACAGATCATCACCTTGGCGCCCAGACGGGTGAACAGATAGGCCATGGCCTTGCCCATGCCGCTGCCCCCGCCCGACAGCACCACCACCTGGTCCTGCAGCAGGTCCGGGCGATAGACGGTGGGCAGGCTGGTCAGCTCTTCCTCGCTGAAGCCCCATTGTCTGGTGTCGGTCATGGCTTACCCCTCCAGCCGCCCGATGATGGCGACCGATGTGATGTTGCGGTTGGGCAGGCCGCCCAGATTGTGGGTCAGGCCCAGGCGCGGGTCGGGCAATTGCCGTTCGCCCGCGCGCCCCTGAAGCTGCAAATAAATCTCGTAGACCATGCGCAGGCCCGTGGCCCCGATCGGGTGGCCGAAACATTTCAGCCCGCCATCGATCTGACAGGGGATCGTGCCGTCGCGGTCAAAGAACCCGTCCATGACATCGGCAACGGCCCCGCCCTCGGGCGACAGGCCCAGATCCTCCATCACCACCAGTTCGGTGACGGAGAAACAATCATGCACCTCGATCAGCGACAGCTCGGCCCGCGGGTCCTTAATCCCCGCCTCCTCATAGGCGCGTTTGGCGGCGATGCGGGTGGTCAGCGTATAGGACCCGTCCCAGGACCCGTGCGCCAGTTCCACCCCGTTGCTGGGCGCCAGCTGCAGGGCCTTGACCGTCACCGGATTGGACTTGCCCAGGGATTTGGCAATCTCCGGCGTGGTGACGATGGCGCAGGCCGCCCCGTCCGACACGCCCGCACAGTCAAACAGGCCCAGCGGATAGGCCACCATGCGGGCATCCAGCACCTGTTGCTCCGTGATGGGATTGCGCAGATGCGCCTTCGGGTTCAGGGCGCCGTTCGCGTGGCTCTTGACCGAGATATGGGCCATGGCGCGTTTCAGGTCGGCCATGGGCGTGCGGGTGCGCGCCGCATAGGCGGCCCCCAACTGCGCAAAGCCGCCGGGGGCTGTGTTCTGCGGCAGCCAGAGATCCTCAAAGGTTCCCTTGGTACGCTCCGGCAGGCCGCCGAAGCCGGTATCTTTCAGCTTTTCCACACCCATGGCGATGGCGATGTCGCAGGCACCGGCCGCCACGGCATAAACGGCGCCGCGCAGCGCCTCCGTCCCTGTGGCGCACAGATTTTCCACCCGTGTCACGGGGATGTTGGGCAGACGTAAAGCCATCGACAAAGGCAGGGCGGATTTGCCCACGCTCTGTTCATCAAAAAACACCCCCATCCAGCCGGCCTGGATGTCGGTCTTGGCGATGCCGGCATCGGCGATACATTCCTGGAACGCCTCCAGCATCAGATCGTCGGGACCGGCATCCCAGCGTTCGCCGAAACGCGAACAGCCCATGCCGATGATCGCCACCTTGTCGCGGATACCCTTGGCC
>JAIXTS010000141.1 GCA_027483805.1 Azospirillum sp.
CCGGCCGTGAATAAGTCCACATCGAAGCCATCTCCTACGCAGTGACAGGCGAATTCCGCACGGTCACAGCATCCTGGAAGCCAGATCGCAGCACAACATATCTTATACCCAGGGCGCCACCAGGAAACATCATCCAAAATGATCGTGGGGCGAGTTATTTTCCATAATTAACATTAGCGCGCTGGAGTGACCTTTCGGAGCTGACCCCACACCCACTCCGAATTCCCGGCCGGCTGCGCAACGCTGTGGAACACAAAAACCGGGTGCGTTTCAGAGGCCGGCGGCTTCAACCTTAATTTTTACACTCTAGCACAGGATGGCCTGAAAGTCAGCTTTGGGGATGACGACATGGAAGGGGCGAAAGGCGGCTCTGTTGCAGGCCCGCGACAGGAAGGCCGCATTCTCCCGGCCGGTGGACATGCCGATCCGCGTCAACCGCAGCACGATGCGTTTCCTCTTCGGGAATTTCTGGTTCCTGCAATGAACCATGATAGGGCGGCAGCAACGGACCGCCATGATCTGGACCAAGGGCGAGACAGGTTGTGCCGGCCGATCCGTCGGCGGTCAGGCACCCAGTTTCCTTCAACCTCACCTTGAGATTTGTCTAAAAATTGAGATACAATGATATGTCATCTGATGATGAGGAACGGATAAGTGGGTTGCAGCCCTCGCGGCAACGGACCGGCGGCTGGTTCGACTGTGCCTGTCCTGGCGGATAACCGCCGGGTTTTACTGCATTTCTTCTGTTTTCTCCTGGCATCCCTTGTCCTCGCCTTCGCCGGACCTGGGCGGGTTTCCGCACGCACCGGTGATCCGTCCGCCATCCTGGCCGAACGGGCGGAGGTGAGTTTCCAGAGCCTGTCCAACAGCAACGGCCTGTCGAACAACACCGTCATGGCCCTGGCCCAGGACCAGACGGGCTTCATCTGGATCGGCACGCTGGGGGGGCTGAACCGGTTCGACGGCTATGCCACGCGCACCTTCGAACATGATCCGCACGATCCAGGATCGCTGCCCAACGGGTTTGTCCGCGCCCTGCTGCCGGCCGGCGATGGCGGCATGTGGCTGGGCACGCATACGGCGGGCGTGGCCTATTACGATCCGCGCAGCGACCGGTTCACCACCCTGGGGGCCGGGGCCGGGGGGCTGGGCCATGTGCAGGTCTATGCCCTGGCGCCCGACGGGCAGGATGGGGTGTGGGTGGCCACGGTGGCGGGGCTGGATCATGTGGGCCGGGATCTGAAGATCCGGGAACGGGTGCGGCCGGGGGAACAGGGCTTCCCCGAAGGCTATGTCTTCGCCATTTTCCGCGACCAGGCGGGCACCCTGTGGGCCGGCACCGAAAAGGCCGTGGCCCGCCGCGCCGCCGGTACCGGCCGCTGGCAGATCCTGCGCGGCGCCGATGCGGACAGCGCCTATGCCCTGACCACCGGCACCTGGAGCTTTTTCGAGGACCCGGCCGGCCGGGTCTGGATCGGCACGAATGGCGGCGGCATCGTCTCCGTGGCCCCGGGGGAGGAGATGGCCCAGTCCCATCCCAGCCTGACCGGCCGCGACACGCCGCTGGGCCGGGCCACGGTGCGCGGCATCGTGGAAGAACGGCCCGGTGTGCTGTGGATCTCGCTGTTCGGCGGCGGGGTGGCCGAATATGATATCGGCCAGGACCGGCTGCGCCTGTTCCGCGCCGATCCCAATGTGCCCGGCGCCCTGATGGGCAATTTCACCCGCGGCATCCTGAAGGACCGGGGCGGTGTCGTCTGGGTTGCCACCAACATGGGCGTGGCCTGGCACAATTCCGTGCCGTCGGGCGTGGCGGGCATCGCGCTGGGCCAGACACGCGGCTTTTCCGGGCGCGACGCGTGGAGCCTGTGGACCGCCCCCGATGGCGGCCTGTGGCTGGGCCTGGATGATGGCGGGCTGGACCGGCTGGACCTGTCCAGCGGCCATATCGTGCCCTTCGGGCGCGGCGTGGCCCCGGGCGCCCTGGCCGGGACGCCCGTCTATGCCATCCGGGGCACCAATGGCGGCGATATCTGGGTAGGATCGGCGGGGCTGGCGCGGCTGCGGCCGGCGGGGGGGGAACGCACGCCCCAGCCCTTCCCCCTGCCCGGCACAAAGGCCCGCGACGTCACCGTGATGCGGGTCGGCGACAAGCATCTGTGGGTCGGCACCTATTACGGGCTGGTGCGGCAATCCCTGTCCGACGGGCAGGCGACCCTGTTCACGGCCGATCCGGGCCGGCCCGACAGCCTGTCCAACAATGAGGTTTGGGCCATCCTGCCCCGGCCCGACGGCACCGCCTGGGTCGGCACGGCCAATGGCCTGAACCTGATGCGGCCCGATGGCAGCTTCCGGCGCTTCCACCGCGAGGCGGACCGGCCCGACACCCTGCCGCATGATTATGTGGCGGCCCTGACGCAGGACAACCGGGGGCGATTGTGGGTGGGCACCACGGGCGGCGGCGTGGCGCTGATGGTGCGGGAACCGACCGACGACCAGCCCCCGGCCTTCCGCACCGTGACGCGGCTGCACGGCCTGCCGTCAAACACCGTGGCCAGCCTGACACCCGGTTCCGATGGGCGTATCTGGGTCTCCACCGACAATGGCCTGGCCGCCATCGACCCCGATGATTTCACCGTCTCCCTGCTGGAGCGTGGTGCGGCGGAGAATATTTCTTCCTACCTGCCGGGATCGGCCACGACCCTGGCCGATGGCGGCCTGGTCTTCGGCGGCACCAACGGCATTACCCTGGTACAGCCCTCGCGCATCCGGGCCCATGCCTATCTGGATGCGCTGGCCGTGACGCGGGTGGTGGCGGGCGGGCAGCCGGCCAATGCCAGTGCCCTGAACCTGCCCGGCGGTCCCGGCCAGGTGCATCTGCCGCCCGGCAACCGCCGCCTGACGGTAGAGTTTGCCCTGCTGGATTATGCCGTCACCGGCACGGTCCGCTATGCCTATCGGCTGGAAGGGTTCGACAGCGACTGGACCGAGCCCGAAGGCGAACACCGCGTCGCCGCCTATACCAACCTGCCGCCCGGCCATTACACCCTGGCCCTGCGCGCCCTGGCACCCGACGGGCAGGTGGTGGCCGAACACAGTGTCGGCGTGATTGTCCCCTATCTCTGGCATGAATGGGGCTGGGTGCGGTTCCTGGGGCTGGCACTGGCCCTGTCGGCGGGGGCGGGCATCGTCATGATGCTGGAGCGCGCCCGCATCGACAAGCTGAGCGAGGCCAAGCGCGAGCTGGAAGCCAAGGTGGAAGAGCGCACGGCCAGCCTGCGCGACGCCAATGACCGGCTGGCCGAACTGGCCACCCGCGACCCGCTGACCGGCATCCATAACCGCCGCGCCTTCATGGAACGGCTGGACCAGGAATGGAGCGCGGCGCTGCGCCATGGCCAGCCCTTCTGTGTGCTGATGCTGGACCTGGACCATTTCAAGGAGGTGAACGACACCTATGGCCATCTGGTCGGCGATACGGTCCTGCGCGAAGTGGCGCAGCGGGCGCAGGGCGCGCTGCGGGAGGCCGACATGCTGGCCCGCTATGGCGGGGAGGAGTTCGTGGTGCTGACCTCCCACACCGATGCCGAACAGGCAACGGTCGCGGCCGAACGGATCCGCATCGCGGTTGGCAACACGCCCATCATGCTGGATGGGGTGGTGATCCAGGTGACGGTCAGCATCGGCCTGTCACAGGCCCAGCCGCAGAAGGAAACCCAGACCAACCTGTTCAACCGCACCGACACCGCGCTCTATGCCGCCAAGGCCGCAGGGCGCAACCGGGTGAAGGTGGCGTGATCTTGGAAGCCCCTATACCAGCGGCATGAAATCTTGACCGTTGGTCACTCTTTCCTGCCCCACACTCGCCGGCGCCCACATCCATGGGTTGGCTACGCGCCACGTGGCACGCGGCGGCGGTCGCCGCCCTACCGACGGTCCGGAATGTTGACCGTCGGTGTTAGCAGGGTGCGGAAAAACCATTTCGCTGCTGCGGTCAGGTTATTTTCGGCAATCTCGCGTCAAGCTCTCGCAAGATACCACCAGTATCTTGCTTCAACCTTTCCTAATCTTGCCGAAAATCCCCCTCCCTCGCGACGCGAAAGCCTTTTTCCGCACCCTGTCAGAGCGTATTTCCGCTGTCCGGAAACACACTCTCAGCATTCGTTTTCCTCACGTGCCGGCGCTGCATCCGCAGCTTGGGCACGCCGCCCGCATCGGCCATTGGGCATGGCTGCGCGGTGACCGTCTTCTGCCGCTTCACGAACAGCAGCATATAGAGGGCGGGGACGATCCCCAGGGAGCCCAGCGTGCCAGCCGTCAGCCCGCCGACCACCACCAGATTGAACGAATACCAGAGCGGGTCCACCGACAGCATCAGCGGCATCAGGCCGAGGATCGTGGTCGCCTGGGTCGTCATGATCGGGCGCAGCCG
>JAIXTS010000230.1 GCA_027483805.1 Azospirillum sp.
ACCACCGATGGAGATGGTGATCAGGGTCAGCACCGCCATCAGGATGACGTTCTTTTCGATGATCGCGTGGGAGAACTTCATGGTTCCGTCCCCCTTATTCGGCTGCCACAGCGGCACCATGGGGCACCGGCTCCAGGGCCGGGCTGCTGGTAACCGTGCGGATCAGGTTGATGACCATCAGGATGGCGCCGGTCAGGAACAGCAACCCGCCGATGCCACGGATGATGTAGTAGGGATGCATGGCCTGTACCGTCTCCACGAACGAGTACTGGAGGAACCCGAACTCGTCATAGGCGCGCCACATCAGGCCCTGCATGATGCCGCTGACCCACATGGCGGTGATGTAGAAGACGATGCCGACGGTGGCGGTCCAGAAGTGCCATTCCACCAGCCGGGCGGAATAGAGCCGCTGCTTTTTCCACAGGACCGGCACCAGATAATAGATCATGCCGAAGCAGATGAAGGCGACCCAGCCGAGCGCACCGGAATGCACATGGCCGATGGTCCAGTCGGTATAGTGCGACAGGCCATTGACCGCCTTTACCGACATGACCGGGCCTTCAAACGTGCTCATGCCATAGAAGCCGACGGCGGTGACGGAGAAGCGCAAGCTGGGATCGGTGCGCAGCTTGTCCCAGGCACCCGACAGGGTCATGATGCCGTTGATCATGCCGCCCCAACTGGGCATCCACAGGATGACCGAGAACACCATGCCCAGCGTCTGCGTCCAGTCGGGCAGCGCCGTATAGTGCAGATGGTGCGGACCCGCCCAGATATAGAGGAAGATCAGCGCCCAGAAATGGATGATCGACAGGCGGTAGCTGTAGACTGGGCGACCCGCCGCCTTGGGGATGAAATAATACATCATGCCCAGGAAGCCTGCCGTCAGGAAGAAGCCCACGGCATTGTGACCGTACCACCACTGTATCATCGCGTCCTGGACACCGGCCCAGGCCACATAGGACTTGGTGCCCGTCAGGCTGACCGGCAGGGCGGCGTTGTTCACGATATGCAGCACGGCGATGGTCAGGATAAAGGCCAGGTAGAACCAGTTGGCCACATAGATATGCGGCTCGCGGCGCCTGATGATGGTGCCGACGAACACGACCAGATAGACGACCCAGACCAGGGTCAGCCACAGGTCGACATACCATTCCGGCTCGGCATATTCCTTGCCCTGGGTGATGCCCAGCAGATAGCCGGTGGCGGCCATGACAATGAACAGCTGATAGCCGAAAAAGATGAACCAGCCCCATTCACGCCCGCCGAACAAAGGCGCGCGGCAGGTGCGCTGCACGACATACAGCGACGACCCGATCAGCGCGGAACCGCCAAAGGCGAAGATCGCGGCGGATGTGTGCAGCGGACGCAGGCGCCCGAAACTGGTCCATTCCAGACCCAGGTTGAGGTCCGGAAAAGCCAGCTGAAAAGCGATATAGACACCGGCGGCAAAGGCCGCGATGCCCCAGAACATGGCAGCGATCACGAAGGCACGGACAACGTCCTCGTGATATGCCTCGACGGGTACGGCCGTTTGGCCCGTGCCCCCATACGCCCCGTCGGCGATTGCTACACCCATGACAAACCCCCGGTGTCGGCGGAAACTCTCAGGACAGGACCGGACCCATTGCCCGATCCCCGACCCTGCCTTCATGGGCTATGCCGGGGGGATGCGCATTGACATGCATCAAGGGGGGGATGGTTCGGGCGGAAAACATCAGGCTGTTGGAAGATCAAAGGAGTGGGGGCGTGCGGTTCTCCCTTCCCACTCCCTTCGTCATCCCTAATATTCGCCAAATGCATAGACCCCCTTCCCTCCCTCCAAAAACCTGCCATACTCAAGAAAAGCTGCGAAAAGCGACACTCACCGAACTATTGGGGTAGGAAATGACAATCGAGCATGAAGATGATGCCGGCCCCGTCCCTGTATTCAGCGGACCGGTGCCCCATATCCGTCCCGTTCCCGTCGACCGGCCCTGGCATTGGCTGCAACTGGGCATGGCCGATCTGGGTTCCGCCTGGCGGGTCAGCCTGACCTATGGCGCCCTGATCGCAGCCTTCAGTCTGGCGCTGACCCTGCTGGTGGTGGGGTCGGGCCATGTCATGCTGATGCTGCCTTTGACGTCGGGCTTCACGCTGGTGGCGCCCCTGATCGCAGTCGGGCTTTACGCCACCTCACGCGATATTGGCGCCGGCCGTGGGCCGGACCTGCGGCGGGCGCTGCAAGCCTGGAAAGTCAACCCGCTGCAGGTCGGTTTCCTGGGGGTGCTGCTGTTGCTGCTGCACCTGTTCTGGGTGCGGGTGGCGACCTTGATGTATGCTTTGTTCTTCGCCGACCTGTCGCCCACGCTGGATAGCCTGACCGAGACCCTTTTCCAGAGCGGGGCCAGCCTGCCCTTTCTGATCGTGGGTAGCTTGATCGGCGCCGGATTCGCGGCCGTGGCCTTCGCCGTCTCGGTGGTCTCGATCCCCATGCTGCTGGACCGCCGCACCAACGCCTTCACTGCCATGGCGACCAGCATCACGGCGGTGCGGGTCAACCTGCCCGCCATGGCGCTCTGGGCCTTCATCATTGTGTTTCTGACGGCAGTGGGCATTGCCACGATGTTCGTGGGCCTGATCGTCACCCTGCCCCTGATCGGCCATGCCAGCTGGCATGCCTATAAGGATATGGTGACCGAACAATGAGCCTGGCCTGTCGCATGCGTCCGGCTGGGCGCATGCGACGCCTGTCTGCTCACCCCTCCCACGTCACATGCACCAGCCTGAAGCCCTTTTGCTTGATCACGCGCAGCAGGGTGGCTATCGCGTCTGCCGTGGGTTTGTTGGCATCATGCATCAGGATGATGCCGCCGCCCTTCTCGTCCAGCGCCTTTGACAGGCGTTCGGCAAGCATCGCCGTGGTATCGGCGGGCTGCCAGTCGGTGATGGCGAGATCGATGGAGAAGACCGCCACCCCATCCTTGGCCAGAGCTTCCATCAGGGTCGGCGTCTCCTCCAGGAACGGAAAACGATAGGACGCGGCCGCCACCCCGAACAGCCGCCGGTACGCGGCTTGCGTGCGCGCCAGATCGTCAAGTTGCGCCGCGGCGGTCAGCGTGCCCAGATGCGGGTGGCTGTAGCTATGGATGCCGGCCGAATGCCCCTCCGCCACGGCGCGTTTCGCCAGCTCGCCATGGGCATCCAGATTGCTGCCGGTCATGAAGAAGGTGGCCCTGGCACATTCCGCCTTCAGCGCCTCCAGCACCTGGGATGTCAGCACCGGCACCGGCCCATCATCAAAGGTCAGCACCACCTCTCCCTTGGCCAGACCCGGCAGGGGCGCATGCTGTACCGTGCCAAAGGCCCCCCCGTCCCCGCGCTTCAGTGTGATGGTGCGGCTGGTGCCCAGCGCATCCGGGCCGCAATCGGCGGCCATGACCGGCAAGGCCGCCAGCGCACCGGCCAGAACCAGGGCGCACAGCGCAGCGTGTCGCAGAAACCCCATCTGTTCCTCCCTGCCTCCGCCTTATACCGACGGTCAAAATTCTTGACCGTCTTTACGGCGGCGACCGCCGCCGCGCGCCACGTGGCGCGTGGCCAAGCCCATGGATAGGGGCGCCGGCGATTGAGGGCAGGAAAGAGTGACCAACGGTCAAGATTTCATGCCGCCGGTATTAGGCGGTTTGTTAGCGTTAACCTAACGCAGAGGCAGGGGGATTGCCAATCCTAAAGCACCACTTCCTTCTCCCCATCCCCGCCCATGAAGGTCAGGGTGCGGATGAAGTCGGGCCCGCGTCCGATATCGACATTCACCTGATTGATCTGTACGGGGAACACATCCCGCAGAATCATGTTGCGCACCAGAAGCCGGGTGGGTGCTGCTGTCAGGGGCACTTCCTGATAGATATGGATATTGTCCCCATGCGGTTCCGCCCCCAGCAGTTTCAAGGCCAAGGGCGGGCCGCCGGGGATGGTCAGGGCAAAACGCGGCTCGACATAGATCGCCAGCCGCGCCTGATCCTCCAGCCGCGACAGGTCGGGTGCACCAGCCCCAACAACCTGAGCCAGGGCGATTTCCGCATCATGGGCATGCAGCGCATGGTCGATTTCCAGCAGCCCCGCCACCCGGTTCCAGGTGACCAGCGTCAAGGCCGCCTTGGCCCGGTGGGCGCGGGCCGGAGGGGCCCGCCCCGCCAACAGGCCCGCCCCGGCCAGCGCCAGGATCTGGCGCCGGCCGATAAGGTTCAGCGTCACTGCTGCCCTCCGGGCGCCAGCGGCACGTCCTTGGCCCCTTCCTTGCCCTCGCCTTCCTTCTTGGCCTTCAGTTCGACCAGCATGTCGGCCATCAGGTCCTTGGTCTCGTCCTTGGACTTATACAGTTCCAGACGCGACGCCGCGATCTTGCGCGGATAGGCATTGTTGGAGACATCGGCATCGGCAATCTCCTGGCGCGGGTCCAGTTCGACACCGACAATCTGCTTGGACCGGATCAGCATCTTGGTCACGGCCTTGGCATTGTAGCGCCAGATCTCTGCCGGGATCATCACGAACTCCTGGGTGCCGTCGGCATATTTCAGCAGCAGCGGCAGCGGCATGACCAGCCCGCCCTTATTGGCGAAATCCAGGAAATAGACCCAGTCGCCATCCTTCTCGGCCCGCGCCAGCGCCTCACGCTCCCAGGGTTCCAGCCCTTCGACCATATCGGCAAACTTGTTGCGGTCCTTGTTGGTGGGCGTGAACTTGTCATTCTCGTTATAGAAATCCTTGAGGCCCGGCTCCCGCTCCAGCAGGGTTTTCAGGCCCTGTTCACGATTATGGACCTGGCCCAGCGGCTCCTTGGTGTCGCGGCGATATTCCTCGCGCTGCAACGGCTTTTCCACGTCGGGATTGCCGGTAGCGATGCGGTATTCGCGCACGCTGGCCAGGTCGATATCGACATGGTCGGTCGTATAGAACCAGCCGCGCCAGAACCAATCCAGATCGATGCCCGAGGCATCCTCCATGCTGCGGAAGAAATCCGACGGGGTCGGGCGCTTGAACTTCCAGCGCTGCGAATATTCGCGGAAGGCATGGTCGAACAGCTCCCGCCCCATCACGGTTTCGCGCAGGATGGTCAGGGCCGTGGCCGGCTTGGTATAGGAGTTGGGACCGAACTGCAGCACCGAATCCGACTGGGTCATGATCGGCACCTGACCCTGGCTGGTCATGTAGCTGGTGATTTCGGCCGGCAGGTTGGGATTGCGGCGATGCTCGCCGAAATTCTCTTCCCATTCCAGATGGGCCACGTTCTGAACAAAGGTGTTCAGCCCTTCATCCATCCAGGTCCATTGCCGTTCGTCCGAATTCACGATCATCGGGTAATAGATATGACCGATCTCGTGAATGACGACGCCGATCAGCCCATATTTGGCATTGGCGGTATAGGTGCGCTTGCCCGTCTTCTTATCAACGTTGGGCCGGAATCCGTTGAAGGTGATCATGGGATATTCCATGCCGCCCCCGTCCCAGGTATTGACCGATTGGGCCGTGGGGTACGGATAGGCGAAGGAATATTTGCTGTAGGTCTTGATCGTGTGCGCCACGGCCCAGGTCGAATATTTCGACCAGAGCGGCTCCGCCTCGTTGGGATAGAAGGACATGGCCAGGACGGGAGGGCCCGCCGGATTGTCCTGTTTCACCCCCATCGCGTCCCAGATGAACTTGTTGGAACTGGCAAAGGCGAAGTCGCGGACATTCTTGGCGGAGAAACGCCAGGTCTTGGTGGCCTTGTCCGTTTCCTTCTCATTGGCCAGCGCTTCTTCCGGCGTCACGACGAACATCGGCTGATCGGCCTTGGCGGCCTTGGCCAGACGGTCGCGCTGTGTCTGCGTCAGCACATCGCCGGGGTTCAGCAACTCGCCCGATGCCGATACGACATGATCGGCCGGCACGGTGAGGGCGACGTCATAATCACCGAATTCGAGGGTGAATTCGCCCCGGCCCAGGAAGGCCTTGTGCTGCCAGCCGGCATAGTCGGTATAGGCGGCCATGCGCGGGAAGAACTGCGCCAGGAAAAACAGGTCGGTCTTGGTGTCGCGGAAATGCTCATACCCGCTGCGGCCGCCGACAATATCCTGGTTGATGATATTGTGCGCCCATTCCACCTTGAAGGTGAAGGACGCGCCCGGCGCCAGCGGTCGGGGCAGGTCGATGCGCATCATCGTATCGACCACGGTATAGGGCAGGGCACGCCCCCCCTCATCCGTGACCGACCCGATTTCCATCCCGTATTGTGTATCCTTCAGGGCCTGGACACGGGCAAGCGTGCCATAGCTGATCTGGTCGCCGCCATCCTTGGCCGGGCTGGATGTCCGGGTCAGCTCGGCGATGGACTTGTCCTTGAAGATATTCTGGTCGAGCTGCAGCCACAGATAGCGCAGGCTGTCCGGGGAATTATTGTGGTAGCGCACGGTCTGCCGGCCGGTCAGGCGCTTTGCCGCCGCGTCCAGCTTCAGATCCATGCTGTAATCGGCGCGCTGCTGCCAATATTGGTGGCCGGGCGCGCCTGACGCCGTGCGGTAGGTATTGGGGGTGGGAAGATCCACGTCCAGCTGGCGGAACTTGTCCTGCCAGTTGCCCTTGGTCTGTTCGATGGCGTCGGCGGCTGCCATGGGGGCCAACCCCATGCTGGCCGACAATACAAAAGAAACGACCGCCATCAGGCGCGCCGTGCGTCCCTGCCAATACCCCATCCCTACCCCCAGCCATACGGCCGGGCCCGCGTCCAGACGGGCCCGCTACCGACAAGATACTGATAATGCTCAGCGGGCCGGCCTGCGCAAAATGAATTCAAGACCAGGAAGGGCGGAATATTGTAACGGTTCGGTAACAGGCCGGAAATCCGCCGCCCTTCGGGAATCGCGGGGCCGCCTTAACCCTGAGTCGGGGCTTCTTTTCTTACCAAACCCTGGTGAAGCGCCTATGATCCGCGCTTTCTGGGAATGGGGGCATCGGATGCGGGACGGTTTTGCCGTGCGTGGCGATTGGCGACATGACGTGATCGTGCTGACATTGGCCGTCGATGGCCTGGGCACGCGGGACCTGGCGCCCCTCTCCCACACGCTGGACCGGACGGAACGGGAACGCGCTGCCCGTTTCCAGTTCGACGCCGACAGAAATGCCTATATCGCCGCCCATGGCCTGACCCGGCTGTTCCTGGGGGCCTGGACGGGCCGGTCGCCAGGGGCCCTGGCCTTCAATGCCGGTCCTTATGGCAAGCCGGTGCTGGTGCGCGGTGGGGCGTCGTTCAACCTGTCGCACACACGGTCGATGGTAGCCGTGGCTGTGTCGGCGCAGGGTGAGGTGGGCGTGGATATCGAACCGCTGGTGCCCAACCGCACTGTGGAACTGGATATTGCCGACCGTTGGTTCTCCCGCGAGGAGGTGGCGCAGATCGGCGTGGAAATGGAAGAGGATGCCAAGCGCACCCGCTTCATGCGCATCTGGAACCTGAAAGAAGCCGTGATCAAGGCCACGGGCCGGGGCCTTTCGCAGGAACTGTCCGGCTTTACCGTCACCCCGCCGACGGCGGAGGCTGGCCCCACCCTGACCGCGCATGAGGAATGGCTGCGGGCCGGTGACTGGCGCCTGTCGCAATGGGATGTGGATGGCCATGTGCTGGCCGCGGCCAGCCTGAACGGACCGTCCGGCACCCTGCGCCACCTGCGCGTCACGGCCGACGGCCTGGCCGCCCTGGCCGATGGCGCCCCTATCCTGGTGTAATTCCAATCCGCCGACTGGCGGCCCGGCGCTCGTGTGCCGCAAGCCAAGGGTGCGGATGCACACCCGCGGCGTTGAGGGCCGCCTTAACAACGACCATCGGCAAGTGTTACGGCGGATTGGATAATGCCGACGGTCAAAATCTTGATCGTCGATACGGCGGCGACCGCCGCCGCGCGCCACGTGGCGCGTAGCCACGCCCATGAATGTGGGCGCCGGCGATTGTGGGGCAGGAAAAAGTGACCAACGGTCAAGATTTCATGCCGCTGGTATCAGGCCTATCCTCGCCGTCTGGTCGATCCGCGCAGCACAAGGCGGGCGGGGATGATCGTCTGTTCCAGCGGCCGGTCATTCATCAGGCGTAGCAGGTTTTCCACCAGCAATTCGCCTGCCGCCACCGTGTCCTGACGCACCGTCGTCAGGGGCGGATTGGTGTAGCTGGCGGCCTGGATATCATCGAACCCGACCACCGACACATCGCCCGGCACCGAAACGCCCCGGTCGCGCAGCGCATGCAGCGCCCCGATGGCGACCAGATCACAGGCCGCCACCACCGCATCAAATCGCCGTCCGCTTTCCAGCAGCCGCACGGCGGCGGCATGGCCGGCCTCTTCGGAGGTCTGGCTGTCGAAATGCAGCGCCGGGTCGGCCACAAGGCCCGCCCGGCTCAAGGCCTGCACATAGCCCTGGTACCGGTCACGATATTCGGGACAGTTTTCAGAGATGTCACCCAGGAACGCGATGTCGCGGTGGCCCGTGGCGATCAGGTGCGACACGGCCTCAGCCGTGCCCTGGACATTGTCGGACCCGATGAAATGACCCGGCTGCCCCGGGATCACCGGCCCCCAGGTGATGTACTGGATCCCCGCCTCATCCAGCGACGATATCTTGTCCAGATAGGCGGTGTAATCGCCATATCCTAAAAAGATGATGCCGTCGGCCCGCTTGGACGCTGCATAATCGGCGTTCCAGTCGGCGCTGGATTGCTGAAAGGAAATCAGCAGATCATAGCCACGCTTGGCGCTGGCCCGCGTCACACTGCCCAGGATGGACAGAAAGAACGGGTTGATCAGCGACTCCGATGTGCCCGGATCCTCATAGAGCAGCAGGGCCAGGGTATTGCTGCGCTGGGATCGCAGGTTGCGGGCATTGACATCAACCTTGTAGTTCAGCTGTCGCGCCGCCTGCTCCACCTTCAGGCGCGTATCTTCGCTGACCATGCTGTCATGGCGCAGTGCCCGCGACACGGTGGATTGCGAAACGCCCGCCAGTTCCGCGATGTCAAAGGAGGTCGGCCTTTTCGCCCGCATTGTTGTCCCGGCTTCCGCCTGATTGCTCCCTGATCCCACCATATAGAGCGTAATGGCCATCTGGCAATCCGCGCGAAAGGAGGGGAACCCGTTCCGCCTGGACGAATCCATCCGATTGTCTTTAGCACGATCGTTCGTTATATTCAGGCGGACCTATCAGCGTGCGGAGGGCGGGACATGACGCAGCAGGCTTCGGGCATGCCGATGGAAGACATGGTCACCATCCAATGTGCCGACGGGCCGGTCCTGGCGGGGCGGCTGTTCCTGCCGCCCGACGGGGCGGGGGCCGAGTTGGCGCTGGTGCTGCACGGGGCGACCGGTGTGCCGCGCGATTATTATGCGCGGTTTGCCGCCTGGCTGGCCGGCTACCGGCGGGCCGCGGTGCTGATCTATGATTACCGCGATTGTGGCCATTCGGCCCGCGGGCATGTTCGTCACGCCCGGTCAGACATGGGCGATTGGGCCGTGCGCGACCAGGGCGCGGCGCTGGACTGGCTGGTGGCCCGGTTCCCCGGCCTGCCGCTGGAGGTGATGGGCCATTCCCTGGGCGGCATGGGCCTGCCCTTCCACGAAAAGGCAGGGCTGGTGCGGCGCCTGACCACGGTGGCCACGGGCCCCGCGCACTGGACCCGTCATCCCCGCCATTTCATCGGCAAGGCCATGGCTTTCTGGTTCCTGTTGGGTCCTGTTGCCACGCTGACGCTGGGTTACATGCCGGGCCGCATCCTGGGCCAGGGGGCGGACCTGCCGGCACGGGCCTTCTGGCAATGGCGGCGCTGGTGCATCCGGCGCGGATTCTACCGCAATGACTGGGGCCGGGCCCTACCGCAGCCCGACCTGTCGCGCATGAAAGGCGAGGTGCGGCTGATCGCCATCGAGGATGACGAGATGATCCCGCCCGCCGTGGTCCGCGACCATGCGGCCTTCTTTCCGGCCGCCCGTGTCACCCACCGCACCATCCCGGTGACGGCTGCTGCCGGCGTTACCGCCATCGGGCACCTGCGCATCTTTTCCGAACGCTGCAAGGAAGCCTGGCCCCTGCTGGTGGAGGGGTGATTATTCTTCCGTAACTTCGTTGCTGAGCGTCTTCACATCCTCATTCGGATCGATCTCGCGCGCCCTGATGGCACTGACGGCCAGCACCTGGCTCATCAGCCCTTCCAGATGATCGTTGGCGGCGCGCAGGTTGCGGGCCAGAATACGCACGATGCTGGCCACGAACGGATCGGCGTCGGCCAGACGCTGGCGCACCTTTTCCCCGGAAATGACGATCAGGGTCGTATCCTCCACCGCATGGGCGCAGGCCGACCGGGTCCCTTCATCGATCAGGGCCATTTCCCCGAACAGGCAGTTCGGCCCGACCTCGGCCAGCACCACAGGGTGCTCCGGCTCGCCCCGCCAGATGCGGATGCGGCCAGACTGCACCAGATACATATGCTCGCCCCGGTCCCCCGTCAGGAACAGTTGCTTGCCGGCGGGCACGAACTTGCGGTTGAGGATACCTTCGGCCATTGCCCGATCCCTGAGATAGCATACGCCTGTTATCGTTGCCTGCACCCCTGCTGGCAAGGTCTTGTTGGGGATTACTTGTCGCTCATGACGACAAGGTCGCTGTCGCCACCCCGCGCCAGCCGGTCCCGATGCATCGCCACCGGCCCGTCATCGGGGCGCAGCACCGCCAGGTCATCAAACAGCTCAACCGCCACGGCATCGCCGGCGGCCATGGCGGCATAGGCCTGCTGATAGGCCCGCATGAAGGCACCGCGCGCCTCTTCCTCCGTCAGCGGCTGATAGACGGCGATGGGTTCGGTCTTGCCCTTCAGGACGATGCGGCCGATGGACCGGCGCGGCAGATCGGGACAGCGGTCCGCCGTCGCCCCGCTCATCGCCACCCTTGTCCCGAAATATTTGTTCAGCCCCTCCAGTCGTGCCGCCGTATTCACGGCATCACCCAGGGCCGTATATTCAAACCGCGCATCGGACCCGAAATTGCCCACACTGGCCGGGCCGGAATGCACCCCGATGCGGGTGACGCCGAAGGGCCGGCCGGCCTCTGTCTCCGCCGCCAGGAAGCCTTGCGCAAACCGGTCCAGGTCCAGCGCACAGGCCGCAGCGCGGGCCGCATGATCGGCCATGTCACGCGGCGCGCCGAACAGGGCGAAGACGGCGTCACCGATGAACTTGTCCACCGTCCCGCCATGGGCGAAGACCACCTTCACCATCCCGTCCAGATAACGGTTCATGACATCGGCCAGCGTCGTGGCATCCATGCCCTCCGATATGGTGGTGAAGCCCGCCACATCGGTGAAGACATAAGACATGTCACGGCGTTTCGGATCGATCGACAGTTTGGACGGGTCCTTCAGGATATCGTCCAGCAGGGCCGGCGACAGATATTTGGAAAAGGCGGCCTGTACGAACCGTTTCTGGTCCCGCTCCTGCCGCCCGCGCCAGATATCGGTCAGCCACAGGCCCAGCATCACCGACAAGGACGGCCCGATCTGCGGCAGCAGGAGATTGGCATGGGCATAGGCGGGGCCGGCCAGCAGCCAGATGCCCGCCACCAGCCCCAGGCCCAGCACGGCCCGCAGCCATAGCGATATCTCCACCATGCCCAGGACCAGCCCCAGGCACGCCGCGATCAGGCCCGCGATGACGGCCAGCAGCACGCCCTGTTCCGGCGCCGTCCGCCCCTCCAGCAGCTGCGACAGGGCATGGGCATGGATGGTGATGCCGGGCAGGATGCCGGCATTGCCGGCAAAGGCGGTGCGGAAGGGTGTGACATGGCGGTCGCGGTCCGACAGGTCGGCGCCCACCAGCACCAGCTTGTCCTTGAACCAGGCGGTCGGCAACACCGGCACGGCATGGGCGGGGAATTGCCGGAAGGGGGCCGTCGCCGCATCGGGCCGGCCGCGCCAGGCGATGGCGGTCAGGACGGTCGGCGGACCTAAGCCCAGGTGGGCGGCCAGGGCCGGCACCACGCCCGCCTGCCAATGCCCGTCAGGGGCCGGTTTGCCGGGAAAGATCCAGCGCACGGTCCCGTCCAGATTATCCTTGACCAGATTGGCCCAACCACGCCTTTCCGCCGGTACAAAGGCATTGATATAGGCCACCTGCGCCTCGGTCAGCCCCTCCGCCGCCCCGCCATGGCTGACCACCAGCGGAATTCTGAGATCGCGGATGGAAGCCGCCAGCGCCTGATCCTTCTCCGGCTCCGTCGGCTGATCCAGCAGCACGTCCAGCAGTATGGCCTTCGCGCCCTTGGCCTCCAGCACGCGCAGCAGATCGGCCAGAAAGGCCCGGTCGACGGGGGACCGATAGGGGAACCGCGCCAGCGTATCCTCGGTAATGGCGGCGATGACGATGTCGGGCTGCTGCGGCCGGGCCGGTGTCAGGGTCGCCACCCGGTAATCGGCCACCCAGTTGTCGATCCCCTGCAAGAACGGGGCAGCCCGCACCAGCAGCACTGGCAGCAGCCCCGCCAGCAGCAGGATCGACAGGATGGTCAGAAGGCGGCGGACCGGCATGGTGGATCAGTTCGCGGCCAGCAGCGCGCGCGCCTGCCGGTCACACTGTTTGGCCGCCATCCACCCGGCCGCCATTTTGGGTGCTGTCACAGCCGCAGGCAGCAGGTGGAAAGTCACAGCCGATGCCGCCCCGTTCATTTCGAACAAAAGCGTGCCGCCATCAGCCAGGGGCAGTTCCGGCAGGGCCAGCCGGGCTTCCCCCGCCGGCCATTCGGCATTGGCGGTCCAGGCGCGGTCGGCGGGCATCAGGGTCAGGCGGATGGGTTTGGCGGCATCGGCGCGCCACAGCACCATTTCCTGACCCGGCTTCACACAGGCCGCCCCCGACACCATGGGATCGACGACCCAGGCTTCAGGCAGCGGGCCCGGCGCGCCGGCATCACGCACGGCCCCCAGGCTGGTTGTATCGGCACCGCGCGCCGACAGCAGGCCGGCCAATTGCTGTGTCGCGCCCTGGCCGGCGCTGGCCGGCGTGCCCTTGAACGGCCCGCGCAGGGTCACCTGTGATCCATCCTCCCCGATCAGCACCAGCCGGGCCCCATCGGCCAGGGTCAGCGGGGCCTTGTCATCAATGCTGGCACCAGGCGCCAGATCGGTGCCCTTGGCCTCCACCACCACCAGGGGAGCAGCCTGCACGGGGGCGGCCAGGAAAAGGGCCAGCGCCAGGATCGGGGCGGGGCGGAACATGGATCAAACTCCCTTGCCGGAATGGGGGGCAGCACCAACCAGGGTGAAGGCTGCCCAATTGAAAGGATGCGCCGTCGCAGGATCGGACGCCAGAACCCTTTGCGCCCGCGCCAGCGCCGCTGCCGGATCACCATCACCGGCGAACAGGCCCGTCATCAGGCGGACCGTGGGCACCGACGGCACCTGCCAGTGGCTGACCAGCAGCGAACGAGCGCCCGCGAAGAAAAAGCTTTCCGCCAGACCGGACAGCGCCTCGCCCCCCAGCCGGGCATCGCCGCCCGCCGTGTTGCAGGCCGACAAAACCACCAGATCGGCGTTCAGGCGCAGCAGCGCGATATCGGATGCGGTCAGCAGACCATCGTCGGCGGCGCTGGCCGGCGGGGATGATGGCGGCGCCAACGCCAGCCCCGGCTGCGCCTGACAGCGCAATTCACCGGGCAGCAGGCCGTGCGTAGCGAAATAGACGATGCGATACTGGTCCAGACCGGCCCCGCGCACGGCCGCCTTGGTCACGCCCGACCCCGTGATCAGGTCGGTCGGCGCCGCCCCCAGCCGCCCGCCGATGGAGCGGATTTCATCCGCCGTTTCCGGCAGCGGCGCCAGGGCACGCAACAAGGCCGGGTCCAGGGCCGCATCGGTGCGACATTCCTCGCCCAGGGCCTTCAACCCGCCGGCCTGCCGGCCCTGAAACGGCGGGGCGGCAAAGCCGATGAAGGGTCTGGCTGCCCGTGGCCGCTCCGTCGAACCCGCCAGCGCCAGGAAGGACGACACCGACGGCACCACCGATAAAGCCATGTCCCGGACCAGCCAGGAAGTCCGGGCATAATCGCGCGCCTGCGGCTTGTCGCGCACCAGCAGGGCGGGCGGCAGGCTGGACAGGGCGGCAGAGGGCACCAGCACCAGATGGGTGACACCCGCCAGCCCATCACCAGCCCCGCCGAACAGGCGGCCATAAAGGTCAAAGGACAGGTCCAGATCAAAAGGCGGCAGCCCCCCCGCACGCGGCGTGATCGACCGGCGCAGCTCCGCCACCTGATCCTGCAACATTGCACGGTTGATCGTGACCGGGTACGCCTGAATGCCGGTTTCATTGAGGATGAACCCGTAAGACCCGGTCGTACCAAAGGCAAACTGCACCAGCGCCTGGCCCGGTGCCAGCCGGGCCGACAGGTCGGTGGCGCGCACCGGCGCCGGCTTGGTCAGCCGCGCATAATCGGGAAAGGCCGCCTGCAATTGACGCTCCAGCCCCTGGGCCGTGGCCGTGGCATCCTGCAACTGTTTCTGAAGCGAGTCTTCCCGTGCCCGGTCACGCTGGACATCCGGCTTCGCCGTCTCCGCCGCCGCCTCGATCCGCAGCCGGTCGCGGTTGCGGACCGCGTCCTGCTGCTGGCGGATCAGATCGGAAACGGCAGGGTCGCTGCTGGCAAACCGGGCGGCGGCGCGGGTGATGGTCTGGCCCACCACCCCCTCGCGTACGGCTTGCCGGGCGGCGAACATCTCCGCGTGAATATCGGCGCGCTGATCCGGTTCCGCCTGCCCGCGCCGGTACAGCACATCCAGGTACGGGATCAACCGGTCCAGCGGCAATTGCCCGCGGTCAGTATCCAGCCCCGCCAGCATCGACAGCGCCTCGCGATAAATGGCCAGGGCTTCATCATCCATCCCGGCCTGGGCATAGACCCGGCCCAGTTCCAGCATGCTGGACGCCACGGGCCAGCCGGCCCCGAACAGCTGTTTGTTGGAGGCCACGGCCTTGGACATCAAGGCCGCTCCGCCGGCCGCATCACCCTTGCCCGCCCGCGCCAGCCCCTGGATGCCCAGAATACGCGCATGCCACCAGGGGGGAAGGCCACGCGTGCGGCTGAACAGGGTGGCGGCCTCCATCGTCGCGGCCTCCGCCAGCCCAAACTGGTCCAGCCGCAGGGAAACCGTGGCCTCCAGCAGCAGGGAATGGATCAGGTCCCCCCGTGCTGCGGCCAGACTGCCCAGCACGGCGCGGTTGGCCCCGCCACCGGCCTGTTCCTCCAGATCATCGACAATGGCGCGGCGGATGGCACTGCTGTCGCGGCCCAGCGACAGGGCCCGCCGGGCATCGCCGATATTGGCGGCATGGAAGGCCATGTAACTGCCCAACCGCGCCCGCGCTGCCTTGTCGAAACTCTTTTGCAGCAAGGTGTCGGCGCGCCGGAACAGGGCGTCCGCCTCCGGTCCCCGCCCCTGGTTCGACACTTCCAGGGCCAGCGCCATCAAGGTGTCGCCCGCCCCCGGACTGTCAGGCCCCAGGGCGCCTGCCTGCAGGTCCAGCGCCTTGCGATAGGCAGCCTCTGCCCCGGCATAATCCTCCACCGAATTGGACAGGCGCCCCACCTCCGACAGCCGTTCGAAGCTGTTCAGGTCGCCGCGCCCGAAGCGCAGGGCCTCATCCCCCAGGGCGGCGCGCAGCAGGGCGGAAACATCCTGTCTGTTCGTGACCGGTCCGGCATTCAACAAGGCAGGTGCCGCCATCAGCAGATCGGCCACGGCGGGAATGCCATCCGCCTGCACCAGGCGCCGCCCGTCGACCAGGGTGACGCCGATATAGGGCCAGCCGCCCTCGCGCAGCTGGCACTGGGTCAGCAGTCCGCCCGGCACGGGCTGTGCCGGTTGGCAGATGGCTTTCTGGGCCAGCGATCCGGCCCAGCCGGTGCGGTTGGCTTCCACGGCCAATTGCCGGGCCCGCGCCTCCGCCCCGTCGGGCAGGGGATCGTAAAGCAGGGTGACGGCGATGGCGCCGCTGGGCTGTTCCCAGCCCCCGCAATAGAGCGCATAGGCCTGGCCATCGGCGCTGTCTGCCGGCAGGGCCCGACATTCCTCGCCAATGGCGTTGCGGCCCAGGGCGATGGGGCCGGCGGCCCTTTCCGGAAGCGGCGGGCCCTTGGCGGCACAGCCGGCCAGCAGCAGGGCCAGGATCAGGGGGACGAGACGCCGCGCCATCACCAGACCCGCCCCAGATTGGGAAATTGCTGTTCCAGGCCGGGCGTGCCCTCCGGTGTCTCCCCGGGCAGGCGGCGCTGCTGTGACAGAAGGCCGGGGATCATCTCCTCGGCGGCGCTGTCATCATCGGCGGCGGAACCGCTGGCCGATTGCACGCTCTGGTTCACGGCAGCCAGGGCGGCACTGCCGCCATCACCCGTCGGGGCCGGCGCCGTGCCGGCTGCTATGGCCGGTGGGGCGACGGGTGCCGCCGGGGCAGCGGCCGGCGCCGCAACCGTGACACTGGGCAGGGCCGGGGCGCGCGCCGGCTGCGTCACGGTGGTCACAGGCACGGTTTCGGCTACAGCAGGCGGCAAAACACCGCCACCGGTCACGGTCAGCACCCCATCGACATAGGTGATCTGGTAATTGGCATTGGTGATGCCCCCGGCACTGATCCCATAGGTACCGGCCGGGGATGCGGTGTCGGCCAATGTGCGCAAGGACAGACCCGTCAGGCTGCTGTCCGTGTCGCCATTGACCAGACCCTGGAACCGCGCGGTAAAGACGGGGTTGGCGGCGCCCGCCTGCCGTGTGGCATTGTCGACCAGGACCGACAGGGGCGCCGGGTTGATGGTCAGGTCGGCACCCTGGAAACGGATCTGGTAATTGCCATTGGACAGCAGGCTGCCCTGGCCGATGGCATAGCGCCCGACGGTGCCGCCCGCGACACGGGTCAGGGTGCCGGACAGCACCGCCCCCGCCCCGTCGCCCCGTTTCAGCCCCGACACGGCATAGGTCAGGGCTGGATCAGCCGCACCATAGAGGCGGCTGACGGCATTGGCCGTGACCGACAGCAGGGCGGGGTTGATGGTCAATTGTGCGCCGGTGAAGGACAGGGTGTAATTGCCATTGGTCAGGGCCAGATTGCCCGGCCCGATGGCATAGGTGCCCGCATCCTCGCCACCCGCCCGCGACAGGGCACCGGTCAGCACCGCGCCGGCATTGTCCCCGCGTTTCAGGCCCGACACACTGTAGGTCAGGGACGGGTCGGCATCGCCATAGGTGCGCGTGACCATCAGGGCCGCCACCGACAGGTTGGCCGGGCTGATGGTCAGGGTGCCGGGGGTGAAGGCCAGCACATAATTGGGATTGCTGACGGTCAGGCTGCCCTGATTGATGGCATAGGTGCCCACATCCTCCCCCGCCACCCGGCCCAGCCCACCCGACAGCACGCCCGCCAGCGTATCCTTGCCCTTCAACCCGCTGGCAGTGAAGCCGAACACCGGGTCGGCATCGCCATAGAGCTTGCTGGCATTGGCCGCCACCACCGACAGGGACAGGCTGGCCGGTGTGATCCTGAAATCGGCGCCGTTGAAACGCAGGGTATAGTTGGTATTGGCGGTCAGGCTGCCCTGACTGATGGCATAAAGGCCCACATCCTCGCCGGCCGCGCGGGTCAGGGCGCCGGACAGGGCTGTACCCACCCCGTCCCCGCGCTTCAACCCTGTGACCGCGTAGGTCAAGTCCGGATCGGCATCCATATAGACACGGGTTGCAGCAATGGCCGTCACCGTCAGGGCGGCGGGCGTGATGGTCAGCTGTCCCGCCTGGAACGTGATGTCATAATTGCGGCCGGCCGACAGGCTGCCCTGTTCAATGGCATAGCGGCCGACATCCTCCCCCGCGGCCCGGCGCAGATCACCGGTGACCCCGTCACCAGCCAGCAGACCGGTGGTGGAATAGGACAAGGTTGGATCGGCATCGCCATAGATCCTGGTTACCGACGCGGCTGTGATGGTCAGCGGGGCGGGATTGATGGTCAGGGCCCCGCCCTGGAAACTGATCGTATAATTGGCGCCGGCCGTCAGGCTGCCCTGGGTGATACCATAGGTGCCGACATTCTGACCGGCCACGCGGGCCAGGCTGCCGGTGATCGTATCGCCATTGACCAGACCCGACGCCTGATAGGTCAGGGACGGGTCGGCGGCGCCATAGAGCCGGGCCAGATTGTCCGCAAGGATGGTCAGGGTCGCCGGGTTCACACGCAGGCTGGCCGTGGCCCCCTGCCCGTCCGACAGGGTGTAATTGGCGGCGGACCCGCCCGACAGGCCCGTCACCCGCTGGGTATAGGTGCCCACCCCCAGCGCCGGGCCTGGTGTGACCGTGCCGCCGGCCCCTTCCACCACCAGATCGGCGCGCACATCGTCGCCGGACAGGATACCGGACAGGGTCACGGCCCCGGTCGCCGCCGCCTGGCCATAGGTGCTGGTGACGCTGGCGATGCTGGCCGTCAGGGCCTTGGGCCTGACGGTCAGGGTGCCGTTGCGGTTGCCGCCCGTGGCGATGACATAATTGCTGGCCGCCGCACCCGTCAGCTCGCCCAGCACCAGCGTGTAGGACCCGACTGACAGGCGGTCGGCCAGCGTCCCGCCTTGCAGAATGGCTTCTGCCCCGACCCCGTCCCCCTCCACCACGCCGGTCAGGCCGGGCGTGGCCAGCGCTGCCGGGGTGCCATAGGGGGTGGTCGCATCGGCAATGCTGTAGGTCAGCGCCTTGCGCGCCACGGTCAGGGTACCCAGGCTGTTGCCGCTGTCGGCCACCCGGTAATTGGACAGATCGCTGCCGCCCAGGGTGATGGTCTGGTCATAGGTGCCGGCCGCCAGTTTCGCCGACAGCGTGCCGCCCGACAGGCCCACACTGGCCGTGACACTGTCTTCGTCCACCACACCGGTCAGGGTGGCCGAACCCAGGGTCGCCAGGGTCCCATAGACCGAATTTGCCGCGGTGACGGTATAGGTCAGGGCCCTTTGCGCGATGGTCAGGATGCCGTCATTATGGCCCGATCCCGCGATCTGGTAATTGCTGGCATCGGTACCGGTCAGGGACGTGACCCTCTGCGTCAATGTCCCCACCGGGGTGCGGATGGCCAGGTTTTCGACGGTACCGTTGCGATAGGTGGTGACCATGCCGCCGACATCGTCGCCATTGACCACACCGGTCAGGGTGACCGCCCCATTGCCGGCCAGGGTGCCATAGGTGACCGCGCCATTGGCCACCGCATAGGTCAGGTCCTTGCGGTTGATCGTCAGGCCTGCCGTGACCGGTCCGCCCGTCAATTCATAATTGGCGGCGGAGCTGCCCGTCAGGCCGGTGACCGTCTGGGTATAGGATCCCGCATCCAGGGTGGGCGACAGGGCGACGGTGCCGCCCGTATCCGACAAGGCCACGGCGGCCCCGACCGTGTCGCCATCCAGGACACCGGTGAAACTGACGGCTCCCGTACTGGCCGTGGTGCCATAGGTGCTGGTGGCGGTGGCGATGGTGGCCGTCAGGCTTTTGCGCGCCACACGCAGGGTGCCGGTCGTATGCCCGCTGCCGGCCAGCACGTAATTGCCGGCGGAGGCCCCCGTCAGGTCGCCCAGCACCAGTGTATAGTCCCCCGCCGCCAGCCGCGCCGACAAGGTTCCGCTTTGCAGCCGTGCCGGTGCGGTCACCGTATCGCCCATCAGCACGCCCGTCAGGCTGGGTGTGGACAGGGTGGCCAGCGTGCCATAGGTGCTGTTCACATCACTGACGGCATAGGTCAGGCTCTTGCGGGCGACCGTCAGCTGGCCGACGCTGTTTCCCGTGCCGGCCAGGCTGTAATTGCCGGCATCGGCCCCGCCCAGCGCCACCGTCTGACCATAGGTCCCGGCCGCCAGCCTGGCCTCATGCGTGGCCCCCGACAGGCCGACGCTGGTGGTCACCGTATCGCCATCGACCAGGCCGGTCAGGGTGGCGGTGCCCAGGGTGGCCAGCGTGCCGTAAACGGCATTGGCGGCAGCGATGACATAGGTCAGCGCCTTCTGCCCGATGGTCAGGGTGCCGTCGGTGTTGCCAACGGATGCAATCTGGTAATTGCCGGCATCCGTGCCGGTCAGGGCCGTGACCTTCTGCGTCAGGCTGCCCACATCGGTGCGGGTGGCCAGGCTTTCGGCTTCGCTGCCGCGCCAGGTGGTGACGGTCCCCGCCACACTGTCCCCGTCCACCACGCCGGTCAGGGTGACCGCCCCGTTGGTGGCCAGCGTGCCATAGGTGACACTGCCATTGGCCACCGCATAGGTCAGGTCCTTGCGGGCCACGGTCAGGGTGCCGGTGCCATAGCTGAACCCATATCCCAGGTCCGACGCCAGTGTGCCCGCCCCGGCGGTCAGCGTATAGGTGCCGGCATTGCGGCCCGACCCGTTGATGGTTCCCGTGCCGCTGACAGCGTTTGACAGCGTGTCACCCGTGACCAGTCCGGTGATCGTGTAGGTAGAGCCCGTAAAGGTGGCCCCTGAATAGGTCTGGTTGACCGCATCGGGCGTCACGGTCAGGCTGGGCGCGTAGGAATAGACGAAGCGGTTGCCGCTGTTGGTCAGGGCCGTATAGGTGCGGTCACCAAAGGTGAAGGAGCGGTTGTAATAGGGCAGGGCGCTGATCCCGCCCGTGCTGCTGGTCAGCGGCGAGCTGGAAAAGACCAGGAACCGCCCGCCGCCCGACACCGACAGGGCATTGGCCCCGCCATTATTGGTAAAGGTGCCGTTGGCAGCCAGGACCAGCGCGTCGCCCGCGCCCGTGGCCGAAACCGTCGCCCCCGACACGATGGACAGATTGCCGCCGCTGCTCAGCTTCACGGTGCCGGTGGTGGTGATGCCGGTAAGCGTGCCGGCGCTGCCGATGCTGGTCGCCCCCGACACCGCCAGATCGACCGATCCGGTTTGGGCGGCAATGGTGGTGACGGCGTTGGACGCATGGGCCAGCGTATAGGCACCGCCCGCCCCCGCCAGGGCCAGGCCGGAGGCGCTGACCGAAGCCGTCTGCGTGACCGATCCCGTGCTGGTCAGGCTCAGCGTGCCGGTCCCCAGGCTGGCGCCTGCGACATTGTCCAGGCTGGCGATGGCAAAGCCGGTATCGTCGCGCAAGGCCACATTCTGGTTGCTGGCGCTGACGGCAAAACTGCCGATGGCATTATTCACCGATGCCAGGGCCACTGTGCCGCCCGCCGTCACGGCCAGATTGCTGACCGTGATGGCCCCGCTTTGTGTGATGCCGCCCCCGCTGCGCAGATGCAGGCTGTTGCTGCCGGTCGGGGTGATGGCCTGGGTCACGCTGATGGCGCCGGCATTGCTGGCCCCCACCCGGATCACCCCCGCCGTCACCTGGTTCAGTTCGGCTGCTGAAATCTCCAGCGCGCTCGCGGCATTGGTGGTGGAGCCCAGATCGATGGTCCGGGACGCCGTGGCCGTGGTCAGCGTGGCCGTGGCGGTGCCGGCATTGACCGTTCCGGTCAGGGCCAGCCGATCTGCCATCAGGGTGATATTCTGGTTCTGGGTGGTGATCGTGGACCCGACCGTCAGCAGCCCCTTGGTTTCCAGCGACAGGCTGCCGGCATCATTGCCCGTCCCGGTGGACAAGGCGCCGGACAGGGTGACGGCCCCGGTCCCGCCCTGGATGGTGGTATTGTCCTTGAACGCGGCACCGGATGCCGTGATGGTGCCCGTGCCTGTCGACTGGCCCACCACGATGCTGCCGAACCCGGCGCGCAGCGTGTCCAGTTCCGCCTGCCCCAGTTCCAGATCGTTGCTGCCGACGGCGCCATCCCCCAGCCCGATGCTGGCCCCGGTGCTGACCGGTTTCAGGACCAGCGTGCCGGACCCGCCGATGCTGATGGCGGCATTGTCTGTGGCGCTGGTCAGCACCATCCTGTCGGCGGTCAGGGTGGTGGTGCCGGCATAGGCATTGGTCCCGTCCCAGCCAATATAGGCACGGCTGCTGTCACCCGTCCCGCCATGGGCGGCGATGCGGCCATCGGTGCCCGTGGCCCTCAGTTCCACCCCGCCGCTGCTGGTGGAATAAAGGGCGCTGCGGGTCGTCGGATCATTGCGCAGCAGGATGCCATAGCGGTTGGTGCCGCTGCTGGCCTGTTCACCATTGATGGCCAGGGCGCCGCTGGCGGTGCGGATCGTGCTGCCATCCCCGATGGCGATGCCGGCCGTCAAGGCATTGCCGGCCCCGCCCGTACCGTTCAGCGTGATGGTGCCCGACCCCGACGCCTGGATGGTGCTGGCGCTGACATTGATGCCGATGCCGGTGGCGCTGTTGGTGCCGCTGGCCGCACCCTGCCCATTGATCAGGATAGCCCCGCCCGCCCCGCTGTTCAGCGTGCTGGACAGGATATTGACGCCGATACCGGTATCGGACTTGCCCTCCGCCGCGCGGGTTGCGGGGGTAGAGCCGCTGCCGATGGTGATATTGCCACCATTGGTGGACAGGGTGGCGTTGCTGATCGCGACCCGCCCTGGCGATCCGCCGGCATTGCCATCGGCGGCCAGCACGATATTCAGCTTACCGCCATTCGAAACGCCGGCATCGGCCGCGACCGTCACATCAATATGACCGGACAGGGTCAGCGTGCCCGTGCCCGACCCGGCATAGAGGGCGGCCTGGCCCAGGGTGATCAGGGCGTTTTCGGCATAAAGGCTGGCATTGCCGGTAAAGGTGAGGCCGGTGGTGCCGGCCACCGTGCCGACGGCCAGTGACGCGCCGGATCGCATGTCAAAGCTACCCGTATTCGCCGCCAGGGTGGTGACGCTGTTGCCGCTGCGGGTCAGGCTGTAGCTGCCGCCCGTGCCCAGCAGCGACAGGCTGGTGACATTGATATCCGCCGTCTGTGTCACGTTACCGGCACTGGCCAGTTCGACCGTGTCGCTGGCATGGCTCAGGGCACTGCTGATTACCAGATTGCCGCCATCCAGTGCGCCCAGGCGCACGACACCGGCGCTGATCTGGTCCAGTTCGGCCTGGGAGACATTGGTGACGCCGGATGCGGCGCCGCCAAAACTCATCTGCCCGCCCGCCGCATAGGGGCGCAGGATGACGCGGCCGGTGCTGGTGATGGCGGTGGTGGACAGGGCGATATCACCGCCGGCCAGGGTAATGGTGCCCGCCCCGGCCGTGATGCTGCTGCCCGACAGGGCAAGGCCGGTGCGCCCCGAAAAACCGATCGTGCCGCCATTGCTGGTAAAGCTGGCGGCACCGCTGGCGCTGACGCTGCCGGTGGTGCTGTAGCCGCCGCTGAAATCCATGGACAGCCTGTTGCTGCCGGATGTCGCGCCGATGGCGCTGGTGAAAGTCAGATTGCCACCGGCGCGCAAGGTCAGGGCGGCATCGCCGCCCGCAGTTTTGGCGATGCTGTCGCTGACATTCAAGGCGCCTGCGGTCTCTACCGTGGCGTCCTTGCCGACATTCAGGAAAGTTTCCAGAAGACCGGTGAGGGCACTGCCCAGGCTCAAACTGCTGCTGATCAGTTCCAGAGCCCCGATGCCCGTGGTGGACGGGGTGGCCGATACGGTCAGGGCGCCCGTCTGGCTGCTGTGCCCCAGGCTGAGGGTTGCCGCCGTCACCGTGGCCAATTCCGTGCTGGACAGCGCCAGACCGGCAGTATCGTCGGTACCGCCGACAATCAGATCGCGGCTGTCGCTGCGGGTGCGCAGATTGACCGTCCCCGACGACCGGATGGTTGCCCCCGCCAGGGCCATGTCATCGGCGGCCAGGATGACGCGACCGGACTGTGTGGCCCCGCCAAAGGTGGCGCTGCCATTGACGGTGATGCCCGTCCCGCCCGACCCGCCGGTGCCGATCAGGGTCATCGTGCCGCTTCCGGCACGAATAACCGATGATCCTTGCGCCAGAATACCGTTCACCCCAGAACCGGTCACGGATATGGACCCGGAACTGGCTATGATGCTGGCGGCACTGTCCAACAGGATGCCGGTGCCCGACCCGGTGCCGGTCAGGGTGATCGCCCCCGCCCCGCTATTGACGCTGACGCCCGACAGGTTGATGCCAGTGGTCGCCCCGGTCCCTGTGGCGCTGACGCTGATGCTGCCGCCATTGCTGGTGAAGCTGCCATTGGTCGCGGTGAAGGACCGCCCGGCGGTGAAGCCCATGGACAGGGCGCCGCTGCTGGACGTCACCCCCACACCTGACGCAAAGGTCAGGTCACGGCCCGCCGTCAGCGACAGGCTGGCCCCGGTGCCGCCGGTCTTGGTGATGGAACTGTTGACGGTGATGTCATTGCTGGCGGCCAGCGTCACGCTGGTGCCGGCATTCAGCAGATTGGCGAGGGCCGCGGCGGTGATCAGACTGTCGACGCCGCTGTAATCACCGGACCCGATGCTGCCATCGGCGGGGATATCGTCGCCGGTTGTGCTGTTACCGTCGACATCGGCGGTGGCGCCGATGGTGATGTTGGTCGGGTCCAGCAGCAATTCACCGGCCTTGCCGCCCGCACCTCCGGCCAAATCGGCGGTGCCGGCAAAGCGCAGGCTGCCCTTGCCCGACACTTCGGCAAAGCCGCCATCGCGGGTGCCACGCGCGCTGATGGCCCCCGCGTGATCCGTGCGCCCGTCGGACCAGATGATGACACGCCCGCCCGACCCGTCGGCGCCGTCGGCGCGGACGACGCTGCCGGCATCGATGCGGGTGGCGCGGGCACGGGGCAGGTCACCACTGCCCTGGAAATCGCCGCCGATGCGTATCTGCCCACCATCACCGGGACCGCTGGCATCAACCCTGGCGCCGGTGAGCGCCACCTGCTCACCCAGAATGTCGATCGACCCGCCCGCCGCCGTCACGGCGCCGGTAACCTGGGTGTCCGTGTCCGCGCCCCCGATAATGATACGACCATCCACCTGTCGCGCGCGGGTGGCTTCCACCAGGCCGCCGGCATTCACCACCCCGGCCATGCCGTCGCGGGCGGCCCGTGCCGTCATCAGGATAGTGGCGCCGGTCAGGCTGCCCTCATTCACCACACGCCCCGCCAGATCGGCGGGCAGTTCAAAGCGCAGCAGCCCGTCGCCGGCCAGGTCCAGCGTGAACCGTTCCGCCCCGGCCAGCACGACCCGGCCCAGCCGCGCTGCCACCACGCCGCTATTGCGGACCTCCGGCGCGGCCAGCACGGCATAGCCGGCATCGGCCACCCGGATCGTGCCCTCATTCACGATGGCGGCCCCCGCCTGTCCCGCCTTGCCGAAGATCAGGCGCCCGGCCGCAAAATCCGCATTGTCGATGTCGGCGGTGGTGGCCAGGAAGGCACCCGCATCCACCCGCGCGCCCCGCCCGATGACCACACCCGCCTTGTCGATCACCACCACCTGGCCGTTGGCGGTCAGTGAACCATCGATGCGTGTAGCCGTGCCGTTACCGGTCACGCGATTGACCAGGATGGAACCCACGCCCGGCTGTGTCACCGCCACCGCTGCGTCCTGGCCGATGTCAAAACGGCGCCAATCGATCAGGGCGCGGTCAGTTGTCTGCGTGATCAGGGTCTGGTTGCCCTGGCTGCTGATCCCGGCGCCACCGACCACCACCGTTGCACCCTGCGGTGTCTGGGCCGCCGCCGGCAGGGTGAAGACGGACGCCAGGGTCAGGGCGCGGAAACCATGCCGCCACCGTCGCTGTCCCTCCCGCTGTCGCCGGTCCGTCGCCATGCTGCCCGCCCTCAGATCTGGACCGTCAGGTCGATGAACAGGCGTGTGCGCTGCCCCTCCGCCCCCGGCAACGGCAGGGCGCGCAGGGTGCGGGCCAGCTCCGCCGACAGGTTGGCCTTGCCCAGCAGGCCCAGGCGCACACCGGCGCCGGCCGACACAAGATGCGTGCTGGCCGCGACGCTGTCCCAGACCCGGCCCGTATCGACAAAGCCGTAGACGGTGACCCCGTCCAGCCGTTCCACCCCCGGATTCCAGGCGCGGCGCAGTTCCAGCCCGGCGCCCACCCCGTTGGGGCCCGACAGGTCACCCCCATTATAACCGCGCCCGAACCGGCTGCCGCCCAGCGCGAACTCCTCCCCCGCCAGCAGCGTATCGGGCGTATATTGCCCGGCAACTGTCAGGGTGGCGCCGATATCGGCGGGCAGACGGCGGCCATAGGCGATTTCGGCATTGACCTTGGTATACCAGGGATCGGGCCGCAGGCGGCTGGCGGCCCGATCCGCCCGGCCCGTCGCACCGGCCATGTCCAGCCCCTGGGTCACCCCGGCCTGGGCAAACAGGTCACCGCCCAGGAACCTCAACTGGCTATAACTGACTTTGGCATCAATGCTCCGCCACCGGTCACGGCTGAAGGGCAGGTTCAGTAATTCCACGGTCGCGGTCTGCGCGTTCCACCCCGCCTCCACGCTCAGGTTGCGGGCGCGCGACCGGATCAGGGGCAGCGACAGGCGCTGTCCCGCCCCATAGGATTCGGTGGCCACGGCAAAGGGCTTCAGTGCCGCCCCTGGCCGTCCGCGGCTGTAATTGGCATTGCTGGTCAGCGACAGGCCGCTGCCGGCCAGCGGCTGAACCCAGCGGCCATTGGCCGACCGCTGTTCACTGATCCGTGGCGTGGCCGACAGGGTCAGGCCCATCTGCTCGCCCAGCCCCAGGGGTGCATTGGCGGCAATATCGACAAAGGCCGACCAGGGGCCGGCAAAGTCCGACCCGCGATTGCCCATCCCGGCCACCAGTGCATAGGGCGTTTGTGTGTAACCGACCAGCAGTTCGGCGGCACCGAAACTGTCGCCCGGCCGGACCAGCCCCGTCACCGTCACGCCCGGCAGATCATCCACCAGCAGCAACCCGCGTTCGATCAGATCAACCCGCGCCGGCCGCGCAGCCAGGGCATCGGCCAGCCTTGCCTCCACCCGCGCCCGATCCCGCGCGCCCCCGCCTTCCACCCGGGCCCGCTCCAGATGGCCTTCGATGACGCGGATGGTGATGGTCTGGTCGCGCAATTCCTGCGCCGGCACAAAGACGCGGGTCAGGCCATAGCCCCGTTCCAGATATTGTGTCTGGATCTGATCGGCCAGGGCCGAGACCTCGGCCAGGGTCACCGGCTTGGCGATCAGGGCGGCGATGGCGGCGGCGAAATCCTGTTCCGGATTGAAGATTGTGGCGCCTTCCACGGCGATGCGCGCCAGGGGGAAACGCAGATCACCGGCCCCGGCGGCGGGTGTGCCCTTGCGCTGCGCCGGAATGGAAAATTGTAGCTGTGCCTTGGGTGCCTTGCGCATTTCCTCCAGCGGGGCCGGCACGCTGGGGCGGCCGGGCTCCACCGTACCCGGCAGGCGGCCACCCGGAACGGGCTGCGCATCGGCCCCCGCCGGCGCCAGAACGGCCGCCACGCCTGCAATCGCCAACCGCCGTCTCATCCTTATCCGGGCCTTCCCCTGCCGCATGGGCAAAGATTTAAGCCGGATGGGATAGGTTATGCCAGTCGTTTATGCGTTAACCTCTCGGAAGAAACGCCGATTAACCATAGAGGCGCGTAAGTCGAGATACAATCAGAAGCCGTGGAGTACACATCTTTTGGTGGTATCTCGCGTATTGCGTGCCGGCAATTCTTGCGTGCACTATACCTGTTCGCCATCGGGTGTGATCACCTGTCCTTCCCGCGCCACCAGGGCACCGGGATGGATGGCACGGGCGGCGGCCCCGATCTCGTCCAGCATGGCATCGGTGCGGTCGGGGCAATGATGGAAGATCACGGGATGACGCACACCGGCATGGTCGGCCAGTCGCAGCGCCTCCTGCCAGGTGGAGTGGCCCCAGCCGACATGATCGGCATATTCGGTATCGCTGTAGCTGGCGTCATAGATCATGACATCGGCGCCCCGCACCAGATCGGCGATGGTCTCATCCCGGCCGTGGGCAGGATGTTCGGTATCGGTGATCAGGCAGATGGACCGCCCCTGGTAATCGACGCGGTAGCCGGTGGCGCCGTTGGGATGGTTCAGCGGACAGGTGCGCACCACCAGACCCGACCGGGGTTCCAGGACCTGCCCACCCGTGAATTTCCGGTAATCCAGGCAACGCTCCAGCCCGCGCAGCGGCACGGGAAACAAGGGTGCGGCCATCAGGCTGCCCAGCACGCCGCCCAATGTCAGATCGGGGCCCAGATGCCCTTCCCACAGGCTGATGCGGCTGCGCCTGTCATGAAAGGGGGCAAAAAACGGGAAGCCCACGACATGATCGATATGGGAATGGGTGAAGAAAAGGTCGGCCGTCACCGGCTGCCCCGTCGCCTCCAGCGCGTCACCCAGCAGGCGGATGCCGGTACCGGCATCAAAGATCAGCAGATGCGGGCCGCAGCGCATTTCCAGGCAGGTGGTATTGCCGCCATAACGCAGCGTATCGGCGCCCGTGGTGGCAATGCTGCCGCGCACACCCCAGAATCGTACAAAAAAGTCGCTGTCGCTCATCTGCCGCCGGTCCGCCGCCCCTGTCCTGCTGGATCAACCGCGGACCCAACCGCCGCACTTTCAGCCAAGGATTGGAAAAGGGCAACCATCCACCGACCCCAGGCCCCAAGAATTCGGCACAGGTTCCGCTTGTGCGGGCATACAGACATACGTAAATGATTGTTAATATTCGAGTGGCAGACTGCCCACCGCCGTCACCGAACAGGAAACCGGAATTGGAAGAGATCAATGTCGGACCGGGCAAGCTGCTGATCAAGGAAGGCGACTGGTCGGGCGATGCGTTCTTGATCATCAGTGGCCGGGTCGAGGTGTTCCGCGCCGTCAATGGCAGCAAGCACCGGCTGGCCACGCTGGGGCCGGGTGAAATCGCCGGCGAAATGGGCCTGATCGACAATGCCCCGCGCTCGGCCTGCATTGCCACCATGGAGTCGACGCGCCTGGTGGTCATTTCCCGCGACCTGTTCGTGAAGCAGCTGCGCGCCAGCCCGCCGCTGGTGCGCTATGTGCTGCATTCGCTGGTGCGCATGCTGCGCGCCCTGAACGGCATTCCCACCGACCATGGCGATCCGCTGTTCGCCGATGATCCCATTGTATCGGAACGCACGCACAAGCTGTTGCGCCGTGACACGTTCGCACCCGGCCGCGTCATCTTCCGCCGGGGGGAGGCCGCGCACAGCGCCTATCTGATCCAGACGGGTCTGGTGGAGATCTGGAAGGAAACGGTCGACAATGAGGTCCAGGTCCTGGGGCAGGCGGGGCCGGGGGCGGTGTTCGGGGAAATGGCCCTGCTGCGCGATGCCAACCGCGCCGCCAATGTCACGGCCGTGGAAATGACCGTCTGCGAGGTGATCCCGCGCCAGCGGTTCGATGAATTGCTGCGCGCCGCCCCCGCCATGATCCGGCAGCTGATCACGTCCTATGTGCAGCGGATCGAACGCTCGGCCTGAGACGGCCGCCGCCTGTACAGACGTATAGTTTTCCGATCCGGCATTGTGTGTATCCGCAGTGGCGTTAGGATTGGTGCGTATCGGCGGATCGTATCACCATGATTGTACTGGACCTGACATCCCTGTGCCTTGCCAACAGCATCGTCACCGGCGTGACGGCGCTGGTGCTGCTGTCCATGCGCCAGCAGCATGCCGACATGCGGGGCGTCGGGTCCTGGGCTGCGGGCCAGGCGGCCTATGCGGGCGGGTTCCTGCTGCTGCTCCAGGTGGATGCTGATCCCCGTCCGCATGCGGCTTTGCCGGGCTTTTTCTGCCTGTTCACCGGTTCGCTGCTGATCAGTTTCGGGCTGCTGCGGTTCCTGCGGGCCGCCGGTGCCACGGTGCGCCGCGTCGTGGCGGCAACCGCATCGATTGTCTGGCTGCTGCTGTTGATGGCCGCCCTGATCTGGGACCGGCCGGGGCCGGTGCTGACCCTGATGCCCGCCATCCAGATCCTGGTTTCCGTCACCAACATGCTGATGCTCTGGCAATATGGGCGCGGCGCGCTGCGGACGCCGGCCCTGGCACTGGCCTTTGTCTTCTGCCTCTGGGCCCTGTTCTGCCTGATGCGCCTGGGCTTCATCCTGGCCAAGGGCCCGGATACGGGGGCCGCGATGGACACGCTGCCCGGCGCGGTCCTGGCCTCTACCCTGGTGCTGACCTGCCACGCGCTCGGCCTGGTCTGGCTGGTGGTGGGCCGTATGCAGCAGCATCTGCTGGCCCAGGCGCTGACCGATCCCCTGACCCAGGCGCTGAACCGGCGCGGGCTGGAGGAACGGGGCCGGGAACAGCAATCGCTGGCCGATCGCGGCGGAGCGGCGTTCAGCGTGGTCACCTTCGACCTGGACCATTTCAAGCTGTTGAACGACACGCATGGCCATATGGTGGGCGATACGGTGCTGGTGCGGGTGGTGGAGACGGTTAAACAGCAGTTGCAGCCGTCCGATCTTGTCGCCCGGCTGGGCGGGGAGGAATTCTGCCTGCTGATGCCGGGAACGGCGGGCGCGGCAGCGTCCGGCGTTGCCGACCGCCTCCGCCACGCCATCGCCGACCTGCTGATCCCGGCCACCACGGGGCCCGTCAGCGTCACGGCCAGTTTTGGTGTTGCCTGGCATGGCACCCATGGACGGGACTGGCACGCACTTCTGGACGCGGCGGACCGGGCCCTTTATCAGGCCAAGAATCAGGGGCGCAACCGGGTCGAAACGGCACCGGCCGACCTGATGCCCCCACCGGTTCCCCTGCGGCTGATCGCGGGCTGCTGATATCAAGGGGCAGGTCCATGACCCTTGATATCAGCGCCGACGGGCGCAGTGGCATGACAGGTCAGATAACCATACCCGCGTGTGCTTTCTGGATTGGGATTGCCGATACCAGCGAAAGGTGTAGCATCGCCCGCGAACAATATTGAGTTGCCGATGCTGCCTGCCCTGGATCTCGCCACCGTCTTCCTCACCAACAGCCTCATCGCCGGTGTGACGGCCCTGGTGCTGACAGTGCTGCGGCGCAATCAGCCGGGTATAGACGGTATCGGATACTGGGCGGCCGGCCAGGGGGCCTATGCCATCGGCTTTCTGCTTCTTTATCTGTCAATGACAGACGCGTTCCAGCCGACGGCCCTTCCCGGCTTCTTTTTCAGCTTCGCCGGCGCCCTGTTCACCAGTCTGGGCTTCCACCGTTTCCTGGATCTGCCCCGCCGGGCCGTGCGGGCGGCGGCGGGTGCCTTCCTGGCCGCCCTGCTGCTGCTGCCGCTATTGTCCCTGACGGGGCGGACGGGCCTGATCGTTGCCGCAACCACCGCCATACTGGGCAGTTCGGCGGCCTTGAACGCCTGGATCCTGCTGCGCAACGGCAAGGGACAGCTGCGCCCCGCCGCCCTGACCCTGGCGGCACAGCATGGTTGCTGGGCCTTGTTTGCACTGGCCCGGTTGATCTTCATTGCGGTCAATGGTTTCGACCGGCCGGCCGCCATCTCCACCCTGGTTCCGGCCATGCTGATGGCAACGGTGATGCTGACCTGCCATGCATTGGGCCTGGTCTGGCTGGTGGTGGGACGCCTGCAGGAACATCTGGTGGTCCAGGCGGCGACCGACCCGCTGACCGGCGCCCTGAACCGCCGCGCACTGCTGACCCGGCTGGACCAGGAGCGGGCGCGGGCGGCACGCGACGGCATCGGTTTTGCGCTGGCAACCTTCGATCTGGACCATTTCAAGCTGCTGAATGACACCCATGGCCATGCCGTGGGCGATGCCACCCTGGTGGGTGTGGTGGAGACGGCCCGCCGGCTGCTGCGACCGCAGGACGCTGTGGCCCGCCTGGGGGGCGAGGAATTCTGCCTGTTGCTGCCGGGCGTGACCGGTGACGATGCCCTGGCCCTCACGGAACGGATTCGTGCAGAAGTGGCCAACCTGTCGATCGACAGCCCGGCGGGGCCTGTCGATGTCGCGGCCAGTTTCGGCGTGGCCTGGTACGGCACGCACGGACAGGACTGGTCCGCGCTGCTGAAAGCCGCCGACGGCGCCCTTTATTGCGCCAAACGGCTGGGCCGCAACCAGGTGGTGGCCGCGGCCTGACCCGCCGCCACGCGCAGCTCACAACACAAGATCCGTTGCCGCCAGGGTGGTGACCGCGGTGAGGGTGATGGCAAAGTCGGCAGTGCCGTCGCCGTTGATGTCGCCCAGGACCTGCAGGTCCGTCCCCACCACCTGAATCCGCAATTGCCCAGCCACATTGGTAAAGGCGGCGGCACCGATGAAGGTGAAGGCGTCATCCGCCGCTGTGCCGCTGTCGGCATCCATGCCCGACAGATCGATACGGTCGCCGTCGACCGTGCTGAAATCGGCGATGGTGATCGGGGTGGCGGCGGGGCTCTGCGTGGCGGTGGACAGGACAAAGCTGTCCGCCCCGGTCCCGCCGGTCAATGTATCGGCCCCGCCGCCGCCGGTCAGCGTGTCGGCCGCCACCCCGCCGGTGATGGCATTGGCCAGGCCGTTGCCCGTGCCGATGAAGTTGCCGCCGCCCGTATAGACCAAATTCTCGACATTGGCGCCGAGCGTGGCAGAGGTCAGGCTGGTCCGCACCGTATCGGTACCCTCCCCCGCCGCCTCCACCACCACGTCGCCGGCATTGTCGACGATATAGACATCATCGCCCAGACCACCGACCAGCCGGTCGGCCCCGGCGGCACCATCCAGCGAATCATTGCCGGCCGCGCCGGTCAATGTGTCGGCAGCGGCGGCGCCGGTCAGGACATTGTCGCCGGCATTGCCATTGCCGGCGAAGGCGGCAGTGCCGGTATAGACCAGATTGTCCACCTCCGCCGCGAGCGTGAAGGCGACCAGGGATGTGCGCACGGTATCCGTGCCTTCGCCCGCCAGTTCAGTGATGGTGGCGGATCCGGCCGTCACGACATAGATATCGTTGCCGGCCCCGCCGACCAGCAGGTCATCACCGCCACCGCCGACCAGCGTGTCGATACCGCCCCCCCCGTTCAACGTGTCGGCGCCCGTACCGCCGGTGATGGAATTGTTCAGGCCGTTGCCCGTGCCGGAGAAGGCGCCGACCCCGACATAGGTCAGGTCCTCCACCTCCGCCCCCAGCGTGTAGCTGGCGGCCCTGGCCCGCACCACATCGGTGCCTTCGCCGGCCAGTTCCAGGATCACATCCCCCGGATTATCAACGATGTAGGCGTCGTTGCCGGCCCCCCCCACCAGACTGTCGATGCCGCTGCCACCATCCAGCGTGTCGTCACCGGCCAGCCCGGTCAGTGTGTCGGCGCCCGTGCCGCCGGTGATGCTGTTATCGCCGGTATTGCCGGTACCGGTGGCGTCCGCCGTGCCGGTGAATTGCAGATGTTCCATATCGGCGGCCAGCGTCGCGGTGGACAGGCTGGTGCGCACCGTGTCGACGCCATCGGTATCCACGATCGTGTCGCCGGTATTGTCGATGACATAGGTGTCATTGCCATCCCCGCCGGTCAGCGTGTCAGCCCCGGCCCCGCCATCCAGCGTGTCATTGCCATCGCCGCCCGTGATGGAATTGTCCCGGTCATTGCCGAAGCCGCGGAAGGTGCCGGTGCCCAGATAGCTGATATTGTCCTGGGTCGCGGACAGCGTGTAAGAGGCCGCCGTGGTGTTGACCGTTACCTTGCCCGTGGCATCGGTAACCGTAAAGGAATAGCCGAAATCCGTCACATCCAGGGCGCCGGAATAGCTCTGCAGGCGGAAGATGAAATCGTCCGATCCCAGATTGTTGGTGCGCGTCGGACCCGACACCACCAGATAGACCTCGCCCAGATAGCTGAACAATCCGGCGCTGTTGGTGTCGTATAGCGGGCGGCCGCGCGCGAACAGGCCGTTCATCGCCTCATAGAAGGACACACCGGTGGCACGCAGGACGGTGCTGCTGGCCACGCTGTTGACGGCAAAGGGCAGTTCGGCACTGTCACCCAGCAGGTTGCCATTCCCGCCAAAGTCAAAATTGACAATCATATCCATGCTGTTGAAGGTCAGGGCCGTGGACTGGCGGGTGTCGCTGGTCCGCGCAAAGACGAACCGGTCACGACCCGACCCGCCAATCAGCCGGTCGATGCCTACGCCGCCGACCAGCGCGTCGTTGCCGGCCGTGGCGATCAGGGTGTCATTGCCGAACCCGCCTTCCAGACTGTCATCGCCATAACCGCCGATCAGGCTGTCATCGCCCGACGCGCCGATCAGCGTATCATTGCCCAGGCCGCCATCGATCGTGTCGTTGCCGTCACCCCCATCTATAGAATTTTCGAACTGTTCCTTGATGTCACCGCGCAGATTTTCCGACCGGCTGTTGTTGAAGGTCTGCACCTGAACCGGCCCCTGAATGGTCTCCGGCTGCAAGGTGAACAGGCGCGGCGCCCCGCCGGTGCCCGCGGCGTCAAAGGCGGTGACAACGGCATTCACCTTGTCGACGGCATAGACGATGACGCTGTGCGCCTCGATCCTGGTGCCGTTGTTCCAAACAAAATGCAGGATCTCGCCCACCTGCAGGTTGCGGTACATGATTCCCAGTTCTTTGACCGCCACCGTGCGATAATCAGACCAACTGTCCAGCCGGTCATCGACCATGGTCACCCGGTCCGTGGCCCCATTGCTGACCCTCTCCCCACCCCAGACCATGCCCGCCTGGTTCAGCACATCGCGGAACAGCTCGATCTCGTCCGTCGCGGGCACCCCGGCGGTGATGGCGGCATCAAGGACGGTCTTCAAGCTGGGCATGGAACGCACTCCGGCGGCAAATATTTCCTGGCGCGCCGGGGGATTTCCGGCGGCCCATCCCATCGATGCAAAGGCCGAGCCAGCCCTCAGGTCCCCCGCACCACCAGCCGGGCGGGCAGGCTGACCGACGAAACCTCCTCCCCATTGATCAGGGACAGGATGCGTTGCGCCAGCAATTCCCCACCGGCCTGCCAATCCTGATGGACCGACGACAAAGGCGGCGTCAGGCACGCGCCCAGCGGCGTATCATCGTAACCGATCACGGATATGGTGTCTGGCACGATGATGCCGCGTTCCTGCAATGCCTGCAGCGCGCCGATGGCCAGAAGGTCGCTGGCCGCCAGCAGACAGTCGAACACGGCCCCGCCGCCATCGATCCACTGGGCAATCGCCGCCGACCCGGCCGCGATGCTGAATGGGCAGGAAATGCCCCCGACCAGCTTCCCGCCACTCTCGGTCAAGGCATCGCGGAACCCGTCATGGCGCTGGGCGATCTCGGCGTGGCTGGTATCGCCGATGAACAGGCCGTGCCGGCGGCCCATGGTCAGGAAATGTTGGGCTGCCAGGGCCCCGCCCTGCCGGTTGTCAGACCCGACCGTCACATAATCATGCTCCGGTGCTTCGGCGCCCCAGACCACCAGCGGCACGTCGCTGTCGGCCAGTTGCACAGCCGCCTCGTCATGGCTGCCCTGGCCCAGCAGGATGATGCCATCCGCCGTCTGCACCGCCGGCATATGCACGCCGTCACGGGTGGTCAGCACGACCGCATAGCCGATGCTGGTCAGTTCCTGGCAGATGCCACCCATCAGCGCCATGGGGAATGGATCGGACAGGGGCCGGTCGGGGCTGGGTTTCATCTCCACCACCACGGCCACACTGTTGGACCGTTGCAGGCGCAGGCTGCGGGCAGAGAGGTTCAGTTTGTAGCCATGTTCCTTGGCCAGTGCCTGAATTTTCGCCCGCGTGTTGGGCTTCACCGTCGGGCTGTCGCGCAGGGCACGCGACACCGTGATCTTCGATACCTGCGCCAATTCCGCCAGGTCGGCCATGGTCAACCGGCCGGCAGGCCCGGCCTTGGTGTCAATCTCGGGTCCGCGTGCGGCGGCGGGCTTGGTCATCGGGCATTCGGCGGGTGACGGGCGGGACCGTAGGACATTGGCATGGAAAGCGATTTTTTCCAAGGGTTTGGCAAGACCTGATCGCGGAGGTTCCACCCAAGCCCCACAGGTCGATAGAAAAATGATATCGATATCTTGACATCGATATCATTGATGTTAGCTTAAGGACCAACCACCGCATCATGGCGGTGGATCAAGCGTATCCTGGGGAGGTTTGCCGTGGCGGAGAGAGCATCTCACGTCCGCGCAGGAGATGTGCGTGCCGATGCCGGGGATGGCTGGACCAT
>JAIXTS010000518.1 GCA_027483805.1 Azospirillum sp.
GCCAAGGAGGCGGCGACCAAGGCGCTGGGCACCGGCTATGCGGATGGCGTGCATTTCAAGGATATCGAAGTGCTGTCCGACGGCAAGGCCCGGCCGGTGCTGCGCCTGACCGGTGGCGCGCTGGAACGGCTGCAGGCCATGCTGCCCCCCGGCATGGCGCCGCGCATCGACCTGTCGATGACGGATGAGCTGCCCTATGCCCAGGCCTTTGTGGTCATTTCAGCCCAAGCGGCCGGGTGATCCCATGGAACAGCCGCACCGCCGTCTGCCCCCGACATTTCGGCAGGACCCGCCGCCGCCGCTGGTCGAAACCCGGCCGCACCCTGTCGGTGGTGGTTGGGGAGAGACGCTCCGCATCATCCTGGCAACCGTCGCCGTGGTGGTCAGTGTTCGGACGCTGACCTTCGAGGCGTTCAACATCCCCAGCGGATCGATGGTGCCCACCCTGCTGGTGGGGGATTATCTTTTCGTCAACAAGGCGTCCTACGGCTATAGCCGCTATTCCTTGCCATCCTTCCTGCGCTTTGGCGACAAGGCGCCGCCAGTGACCAAGGATTGCAAGGCCGCGCCCGGGCGCCTGTTCGGCCGCCTGCCTGAACGCGGGGATGTGGCCGTGTTCAAGCTGCCAAAGGATACCGGCGTCGATTACATCAAGCGCATCGTGGGTCTGCCCTGTGACCGGCTGCAGATGATCGGCGGTGCGCTTTATGTGAATGGCGAGATGGCGGCCCGTATCCGGGTCCCGGACTTTGTCCTGCATGAAGGGTTTGGCGGCGCCTTCACGGCCCCGCAATATATCGAAACCCTGCCCGGTGGGCGCCAGCATCCGGTGATCGAATTGTCGGGCGATCAGGGGCTGCTGGACGACACGCCCGTCTTCACCGTCCCGCCCGGCCATGTCTTTGGCATGGGCGACAGCCGCGACAATTCGCAGGATAGCCGTGTGCCCGAAGTGGTGGGGTTCATTCCCGTTGAAAATCTGGTGGGCCGCGCCACCACCATCTTCCTGTCGGTGAAGGAGGAGGAGAACTTGTGGCGCTTCTGGCGCTGGGGTTCCGCCATCCGTACCGAACGGTTCTGGGAAAGGGTTGACTGATGGAACTGGATAGCTTGCAGGACATCCTGGGCCATCGTTTCAAGGAGATTGCCCACCTGAACGAGGCCTTGACCCATCCGTCCGTGGGCGGTGTCAACCGGGCCAAGGTGGGCAAGGGCTATGAGCGGTTGGAATTCCTTGGCGACCGCGTCCTGGGCCTGATCGTGGCCGAATGGCTGCTGGAACGTTTTCCCAAGGAACAGGAGGGGGCGCTGGCCCGTCGCCTGACGGCGCTGGTCCGGGCGGAGGCGCTGGTGGTGGTGGCCGGGCGTATCGGTCTGGGCCGGTATCTGCGGCTGGCGCCCGGTGAACAGGCGGGCGATGTGAAGCCCGCCATCCTGGCCGATGCCTGCGAAGCGGTGATCGGTGCGCTTTATCTGGATGGCGGGCTGCCGGCAGCAGCGGGGTTTGTCCGCCAGCACTGGGATGCGGCGTTGGAGGGGGCGAAGGCCGCACCCCCGCAGGACCCGAAGACCGGCCTTCAGGAATGGGCGCTGGCGCGCGGGCAGAAACTGCCGCTTTATACGGATATCGGCCGCACCGGTCCGGACCATGCCCCCGTTTTCCAGGTCAGTGTGACCGTGGAGGGGTTTGAGCCGGCGGTGGCTACCGGCCCTTCCAAGCGTGCGGCGGAGAAGACCGCCGCCGAAGCACTGCTTTCCCGGATCAGGAATCAATGACCGACAGCGACGATATCGTTTCCCGTTTTCTTTCCGGCCAGGATGCCAGCGGCGATGCCCCGGCACGGCCGGCCCCCACCCATCCGCGCTGCGGCTTCGTGGCCCTGGTGGGGGCGCCCAATGCGGGCAAGTCCACCCTGCTGAACGCGCTTGTCGGGTCCAAGATCTCCATCGTCAGCCCCAAGGTCCAGACGACGCGGAGCCGTGTGCTGGGTATCGGCATGGCCGGTGACAGCCAGATCCTCTATGTCGACACGCCCGGCATCTTCACCCCGAAAAAGCGGCTGGAACGCGCCATGGTGGCTGCCGCCTGGCAGGGGGCGACTGACGCCGATCAGGTGGCCGTGCTGTTTGACGCCGCGCAGAAGCGCATCGATGACGATACGCGCGGCATCGTGGAAAGGCTGAAGGAAGCGGGCCGCAAGGCCGTGCTGGTCCTGAACAAGATCGACCTGATCAAGCGCGAACGCCTGCTGGCGCTGGCGGCGGAGTTCGCCGAGTTCGATGTCTTCACCGAAACCTTCATGGTCTCCGCCCTGACCGGGGACGGTTTGGAGGGGCTGCTGAAATTCTTCGCCGCGTCGGTTCCGGAAGGTCCCTGGCTCTATCCGCCGGACCAACTGTCGGACATGCCGGAACGGCTGCTGGCCGCTGAAATCACGCGCGAAAAGCTGTTCTTGCAGCTTCACCAGGAAGTGCCCTACGCCACGTCAGTGGAGACGGAAACCTGGGAGGAGTTTGAGAACGGGTCCGTGCGCATCGGTCAGGTCATCTATGTCCAACGCGACACCCAGAAGGCCATCATCCTGGGCAAGGGCGGTGCCCGCATCAAGCAGATCAGCACCGCCGCCCGCGTGGAGATGGCCGAATTCCTGGGCCGCCCCGTCCACCTGATGCTGTTCGTCAAGCTGCGGGAGAACTGGGCCGAGGAGCGCGACCAGTACGAGCCCTGGGGCCTGGATTACAACGCCTGACCGGTGTGGGCGCGTTTGCGGGTTTACCGCGACGTGCCCATAACAGCCGGGGCCGGCTGTACATTGGCACGCGGGGCCGCGGCCGGCGGGCCGGAACTGCCGGCGCCCGCCGGGGCCGGTTGGGTCGCCCCGCCATTGCCGCCACCGGCATCGGGCCGTGCCCCGTTGCCGCGCAACAGCACGATGGAGATACGGCGGTTGCGGGGGGAGTTCGGTTCATCCTTGAACAGATGGTCGCGGTCGCCGCGTCCCACCACCGTTTCAATGCGGTCATCCTTGACCCCCATCGCCTCCAGTGCGCGGCGGGTGGCATTGGCCCGGTCAGACGACAATTCCCAATTGGTGTAGGAGGCGCCCGACCCAAAGGGGATACTGTCCGTATGTCCGCTGATCGACAGCTTGTTGGGCAGGTTGGAAACCGCCTGCGCCACCTGTGACAGAAGCTGCGCCGTCTGCGGCTGCATCTTGGCGCTGCCTGACGGGAACATCGAATAGCCTTCCTGATCGACCAGCTGAATGCGCAACCCTTCCGGGGTTTTGTCGATGATCAGGTTCTGGGCCAGGTTGCGCAGCTCGGGGATCTGCTGGATGGCCTGCCGCAGTTCCGCCTCCGCCTTGGCAAACTGCGCTTCCTCATGCTTGGCCAGCGCTTCCTTCAGCTCCGCCTCATCGACGTTGCCGTCCTTATTCTTGTCGGCGGCGTCCTTTTCGCCGGCGCGTTCCAGAACGGCCAGCCCGTTCACGACGTCGCCACGGGTCCAGCCGCCTTCTTTGGCGCCGGCACCCTTGCCCGTGGCGTCCTCCTCCGTCGGGCGGCCGCTGGAGCTGTCCTGCATGTCGTCCGTCTGTTCGTCGGAATTGGCGGCGGCCGGCATGGTGGGGGTGGGGACGGTGACGCCAGGCGGGCTGCTGGCATTGACCATGGCGCCATCCACGCGGATGGTCTGGCCCCCCAGGATGCCGCCGGAGCCGCTGGTCTGTTTGGACGCGCTGGCCGGGCTGAAATAATCGGCGATGCCCATCTTCTGTTCGGCGGTCGTCACGTTCAGCAGCCAGAGCAGCAGGAAGAAGGCCATCATTGCCGTCACGAAGTCGGCATAGGCCACCTTCCAGGCGCCGCCATGGTGCCCCTCGCCACCTTTTTTGATCTTCTTGATGATGATGGGGGCTTTTTCTTCGACGCCTGCCACTGTGCCGTCCCGGTGCGTTGATATGACCGGCGCCCAGTGTAGCAAGCGCGTCGCCGCTGGTCACGGCCCTTGCGGCCTTGCGCGCATGCCCTACCTCGGGGTAACCCCTAGAAGATCAGAGGACAGGAGTTTGCCCGGCATGAGTTTCGACAAACGCGCCTTTCGCGACACCCTGGGCTGCTTTGCGACCGGTGTCTGCATCGTGTCCGCCACCGACAAGGAAGGCCGGCCCGTGGGCCTGACGGTGAATTCCTTCACATCGGTGTCGCTCGACCCGCCGCTGGTGCTGTTCTGTCTGGATAACCGGTCGGAAAGTCTGGCCGCGTTTCTGGGGGCGCCCGGTTTTGCCCTGTCCATCCTGTCGGCCGACCAGCAGGCCCTGTCCAACAGGTTTGCCCGCGATCCCGCTGCCAGCCGGTGGGATGGCGTGGATGCCGTCACGGGAAAGGCGGGTGCGCCGCTGATCCCGGGGGCGCTGGCGGTGCTGGATTGCGCCATGCACGCCATCCATCCCGGTGGCGACCACACAATCCTGGTTGGTCATGTGCTGGGCTATGCCAATCAGCCCGGTGCACCGTTGCTCTATTATCGTGGGGGCTACGCCGCCTTGGAGAATGGTCGGGGTTGAAACCTGATTCATGTTTCAGTAATTAGACGGAACCGCCCGTCTGCCGGAGTGTGATACCCGATGTCCAGTTTTGTCGATAAATCCTGCCAGGGCCTGTCGGCGACCGGGTTCCACCGTCTGGCCTATCGTGAATGGGGCACGGGCGAGCGTACGATCATCTGCGCGCACGGGCTGACCCGCAATGGCCGTGACTTTGATGTGCTGGCTGCCGATCTGGCCGACAGTCTGGGCGCCAGGGTCATCTGTCCGGATGTGGTGGGGCGGGGCCGGTCCGGCCGGCTGGCCAATCCCGACAATTACGGCTACCCGCAATATCTGGCCGATATGGCGGTGCTGCTGTCGCGGCTGGATGTGGAACAGGTGGATTGGGTCGGCACCTCCATGGGCGGCCTGATCGGCATGATGCTGGCAGCGCAAAAGGACAGCCCCATCCGCCGGCTGGTCATCAATGATGTCGGCCCCTTCATCCCCAAACAGGCGCTGGAGCGGATCGGCGACTATGTCGGTCTGGACCCTTTCTTCGCCGATCTGGCGGCGGTGGAGGCGTATCTGCGCGACCATTATGCCGGCTTTGGGGCCCTGACCGATGCGCAATGGCGGCATATGGCAGAAACCAGCAGCGATGAGCAGCCGGAAGGTGGCTATCGCCTGGCCTATGATCCGGGTATCGCCCGTATCTTCCAGATCAGTGCCGTCAGCGATGTCGATCTCTGGCCGCTCTGGCCCCTGATCCGGCAGCCGGTTCTGGTGGTGCGCGGGGCGCGGTCCGATCTGCTGCTGTCTGACACGGTGGAGAGGATGACACGGGAAGGGCCGCGCGCGCGGCTTTACACCGTGCCCGATGCCGGCCATGCCCCGGCCCTGATGGCGGCGGACCAGGTGGCAGCGGTGCGGGATTTCCTTGCCCATGGCTGAGGGCCGCCCGCCCTTTTCACCGCCCCCCTTCCGGCCCCGCTTCCCCTGGTGGGGTCGGCACCTTCAGACCATCCGTAACACATTGGTCAAGCCGCACGTTCCGTTGTCAGCGGGACAAGAGATGCGATTCGTCCTGGCGGATGGCAGCGGCGATGTGCTGCTGGGCCGGTTGAACCAGCCGGAGGCAGGCAGGGCAAGGCCGCTGGCGGTGCTGCTGCATGGCCTGACGGGCAGCGAGGACAGCTTTTACGTTCGCGCGACCGCCAGCATGCTGTTGGGCCGGGGCCACCCGGTGCTGCGCCTGAACTTGCGTGGGGCGGGGCCGTCAGCGTCATTCTGCAGCCGACGGTACCATGCGGGGCGGACCGGCGATGTGCGGCAGGTACTGGGCCTGCTGCCACCGGATCTGGCGGATCGGGGTGTCATCCTGGTCGGCTGGTCGCTGGGCGGCAACTGCACCCTGAAATTTCTGGGGGAGGGCGATTTCCCGGTGCCGGTGCTTGCCGGTGCCGCCATCTCCGCCCCCATCGATCTGGCCGCCAGCAGCCGTCTGTTCGGGTCGCCACCCAACCGCCTCTACCATAATCGCCTGCTGGGCCAGATGAAGGCCGACATGCAGGCCAACCGTGCGCGGGTGGCTGACCGCTGGGCCGATGCGGCCCTGTCGGCCCGGGATCTTTGGGATTTTGATGACAAGGTGGTGGCGCCCTGGAACGGCTGGTCCGGTGCGCCGGAATATTATGCGGTGAATTCGGCCCTGTCCTTCCTGCCGCGAATCAAGGTTCCGGCCCTGGTCGTTCATGCGCTGGACGATCCCTGGATACCGCCCGGCGCCTATCGCGATTTTCGCTGGGACAGCTATCCGCAGCTCTACACGGCGTTTAGCCAGGCGGGCGGGCATGTCGGTTTCCATGGTGCCACAGGCATCTGGTCAGATCTTTGTCTTGATTTATTCTTGAAGGCTCTGGTGTAAAATAAAACTACATTGAAAAAGCCCATGTAAAAGTTGGAAACAATCCGCTGGCGTAACACCCTTGCCCATCTTGGTGTCGACTCTCTTCTCTTGCCGACTTCGGTTGAGGGAAGGGCCCGCGATGAGGTCATTGCCGGCTGGCGGTCTGTCCCGCTTCCATGGCCGTCGCCACCGCCGGATGAAAAACGGACAGTGTTGATGGAGGGGCGCTGGCCACTGTTAAAACCGTAACGTCATTGTCACATTGGCCGCGTACCCTGAACGCCACGCGGAGGGGTGAAATGCGGTTTTTGGCAGTCGGTTTGGCAGTAATCCTGTGCGTTATGCCATCGGGCGCCCTGGCCCAAAACACAATGCAACCCGTCGATCCCGCCCTGACCGGTTTTCTGTCCGGCACCCCGGTCACGTTGCTGGACTGGGGTATGCTGCGCCTGGACCGCGAAGTGCGGCAGGCAACGGCGGCGCTGGGCGTCAAGGATGGACGGGATGGTCCGGTGAAGATGGGGACGCTCTATCGCCCGTTCGACCGGCGTGTCCTGGCTTATCTTTCCCTGCCCATCACGGGCCGCGAACGCAGCCTGGCGCGTTGCCGCGAAATGTACGGCCTGCTGCGCGACCATCTTCTGGCGGGGGCACCGGGCGGCATGTCGGCGGCTGGCTGGTACCTGCAACGCATCTTCGCGTCCGATGCACGCGGGAGCGGTAGCGGGCGGCCCGAGCCGTTCGGCGACATGCTGACCAATATGGTGCTGCTGGAAGTGACCCTGCGTGTGCCGGAGGCGGATGCCTTCGCCGCCGGACCGCCCAAGGTCACCTGCGCCGGCCGTCTGGACCAGGAGGAAGCGGCGGAAGTGCCGCCCTGGCGCCCGCCGGGTTGATGGGTGGCGGAGGGATCCCGCCTAATCCTTTTGAGCGTACCGGACTGATTCAGCGTGATTTTTTGCCGCGTTTTCACCTTTCTCATTGACCGCGCGACTCGGGCTGTGATTCCATCCGCCCATGACCATGATCCGCACCCTCCGTTCCGCCCTTGGCCGCATCGTCCGACAGATTGTCGGGCCCGTGATCGGCGTGTCCGTTGTGGCCTATTTCGCCTATCACACGGTGCATGGCGACCGGGGCCTTGTCGCGCTGACGCATCTGCAAAGCGAGGTTGCGCGGGCACAATCCACCCTTGACCAGGTGCGGGGCGAGCGCGAGGAGATGGAGCGGCGCGCCAGCCTGCTGCGTCCCGACAATCTGGACCCCGACCTGCTGGAAGAGCGGGCGCGTGATGTCCTGAACCAGTCGCACCCTGACGATTTGGTAATCCTCCTTCCGCGACGCTCTGCCCCGCTCTCCACGCAGGGCAATAGCGACCAAGGTCGGTAAGTTGCTGAAAACAAGGCGATTAGCCTAAAATAGGTTAACGCTGATTTTCTCAAGTAAAACAATCTTTTGCACTGCACACTCCTTGCGCTCCGTGGATAGTGGCGATACCTGTTATCGCATCGCACAGCGATCACGCTATTCCGCAACCCCCATACCTGGGAGGAGCCCGTGGCAGTCACCAAGCGCCGCAGCACCCGTACAGCGGCCCAAGCGGCCCCGGCCTTGCCGAGCAAGGACGAGCTTATCCGCTATTACCGCGACATGCTGCTGATCCGTCGTTTTGAAGAAAAGGCGGGCCAACTGTACGGCATGGGCCTGATCGGTGGTTTCTGCCACCTCTATATCGGTCAAGAAGCCGTCGTCGTCGGCATTCAGGCCGCCATGCGTGAGGGCGACAGCGTCATCACCTCCTACCGCGATCATGGCCATATGCTGGCCTGCGGCATGGAAAGCCGGGGCGTCATGGCCGAACTGACGGGCCGCGCCGGTGGTTATTCCAAGGGCAAGGGCGGCTCGATGCACATGTTCAGCCGCGAAAAGCGTTTCTATGGCGGCCATGGCATCGTCGCGGCCCAGGTGCCGATCGGCGCCGGCCTGGGTTTTGCCCACAAATATCAGGGCGATGGCGGCCTGAACGCCTGCTACATGGGCGACGGCGCCATCAACCAGGGTCAGGTTTACGAGACGTTCAACATGGCGGCGCTCTGGAAGCTGCCGACCCTGTTCGTCATCGA
>JAIXTS010000420.1 GCA_027483805.1 Azospirillum sp.
ATCCTGCGTATGCCTTCGTGGAGACGTGCCCGGTCCATCTGCCCTCCCAATCAGGGACGACATTAAAACCGGACACTTCACGAGCTACATACAAAGGACATTTCACAAGCTAGCCACAGGAGCTGATTACGCTGTTGCCAATCCGGATACGGGCACGGCATGCTGTTGCCTGTCACAGGCATTTGATTGAGCGCAATTACCCGTGTAGATCAACGCAATATTAACGCCTCGTCCCCTATGTGATCGGCCGCACCGACGGATTGATCCCTTTTGTGCTCCCCTGTCGTTTCCACCTGTCCCTTTCCATTGTATGGTTCCTGTTGCCGATGCTGGTCCCCCCTGCCCACGGATGGTCCGATCCCCGGTCGCTGATCGCGGCAGGCGGCGACGCATCCGGGGAACGGCTGGACCTGATCCAGCCGCACGGATGGCTGCTGGTGCTGGATGCGAATGACCGCCGCCTGATCCAGGCCGGGGCCAACCTGCCGCTGCTGCTGGGGCAGAGCGTGGAAGAGGCACTGGGTCGTTCGGTGGAGGATCTTCTGGGCCCTGTGGCGGAACGCGCGTTGGACCGCGCCATTGCCAAGGCCGGCGCCGACGCCATCGGACCGATTCCCCTGCGACTGGATCGCGACGGACAGCGCCGGCGGCTGATTGTGCATGGGCAATGGGATGCAGGCGGCCTGATCCTGGAACTGGAAGCCGTATCGCCGCTGGGCGATGCCGGCATGGTCACCGCCGGGTTCGGTGCGGCCATCCGCCGCTATCGCCATATTGGCGAGGTGGGCGATCTGGCACAGGCGGTGACGCAGGATCTGCGCCGCCTGACCGGTTATGACCGCGCCCTGTTCGTGCGCATGCCGGAAGGCGGACAGGCCCAGGTCCTGGCCGCCGCGGCGGCATCCGGCCGGAGCGATGGCGAGGACCAGGGCTTCCTGCCGCTGCGGCCGCTGGAAACTTCGCTGCTGGAACTGAACCGCGCCCGGCTGGTCCATGACATGGGGGCCGAACCGGTGGCCCTGCTGCCGGCCACCAACCCCGTGACGGGTGCGCATCTGGATCTCAGCCGTGTCAGCCTGCGTCACCCGACCCGCCTGTTCCAGCGTCATGGGCGGCGGCGGCACGTGCGCGGGGTGCTGGCCGTCACCCTGCTGGTCGGCGGTCGCCTGTGGGGCTATCTCTGGTGCGAGAGCGCGGCGCCGCATGCCGTCAGCCCGTCTGTCCGCGCGCTGTGCGAAGCGCTGGGCGAGATCGTGGCCGCACAGATCGCCACGCTGGAGGAGCGGGCCAGCATCGCGGCCCGCACCCATGCCGCCCGTGGTCTGACGCGCCTGTCCCGCCTGTTGCGCCAGGGGGGACAGTTGACCGACGGCTTGATAGCTGCACAGCCGGTGATCGAGGAATTGCTGCCGCACCAGGCGATGGTGGCCGGGATCGAGGGCAGCCATTGGGCCAGCGATGACCGCCTGCCCCTGCCGCACTGGCTGGAAAAGCTGGGTGCGGAAGGGGCCGCGCGACGGGAAGGCATCGCCTGGCGGCCGGGCGTCCTGGGCATCGACGTGCCGGACGGGCATGTGGTGCTGCTGCGGGACGGGGATGCAGTCTGGAGTCATGCCGAACTGGAACTGGCGCAGGAGCTTCACCACCTGCTGGCCGAACGCCAGGCCGAGATCTATCGCCGTCGGACAGAGCAGCAGCTGCATGTCATGGCCAATTTTGACCGGGTGACGGGCCTGCCCAACCGCGTTCACATCCTGCAGGCGCTGCAGCAGGCGCTGGGCGTGGATACCGACATTTCCGTTACCGTCATCGGGCTGGACCGGTTCCGCGCCGTGAAAGCGGCGCTTGGCGAGGCGGATGCCGACGCGCTGCTGGCCGCCGTGGCAGGACGGCTGCGGGAATGCGTATCGGCCGGTGACCTTCTGGGCCGTATCGACACAGGCGAATTCGCCGTCCTCTCCTTTGAGGGCGGCGCGGAACGGGCCGACAGCCTGGCCCATGCCGTGCGCGATGCCCTGCGCGCACCGCTGGCGGTGGCCGGCCGGGAAATGTTCGTGACGGCCAGCCTGGGTGTGGTGCCCGAGGCCGATGACACGACCGACGCCACCGCCCTGCTGCGCGACGCGGAGATCGCCAGTGCGGAAGCCGAAGCGGCCGGCGGCGGTGGGCGGCGGGTGTTTGACGCCGACATGCGGGCGCGCCTGACCCAGCGTCATGTCATCTATGACCGGCTGCGTCAGGCTATCTATTTCACCAATGGTGTGCGGCCGGTGTTCCAGCCCATCGTGCGGCTGGCCGATGGCGAGCTGACGGGGTTCGAGGCGCTGGCCCGCTGGACCGATCCCGAACACGGACCCATCCCGCCCACCACCTTTGTGGCGGTGGCGGAGGAGACGGGCCTGATCGTGCCGCTGGGCAACCATATTCTGGTCCAGTCCTGTCGCCAGGTGGCGCGGTGGAACCGGGACCGGGCCGACAACCCGCTCTATGTCTCAGTCAACCTGTCACCCTATCAGCTGGACCCGTCGCGGCTGGATATCGTGCGCTGGGTGACGGGCGTGCTGGAGATGACGGAATGCCGGCCGGAATGGCTGCGCCTGGAAATCACCGAAAGCGGCCTGATCGGCCAGGGCGGGGAGGCCGTGGGCATCCTGCAGGGCCTGCGTGACCTGGGCATCGGGCTGGCCATTGATGATTTCGGCACGGGCTATTCCTCGCTGGCCTATTTGCAGAACCTGCCGGTGGACACGATCAAGATCGACCGCAGCTTCGTTACCGCCATGTCGCGCGACGACAAGGGCAAGGCCCTGGTCAGCGCCATCCTGCATATTGCCGGCATCATGGAATTCGGCGTGGTGGCCGAAGGGGTGGAGACGGAAGGACAGGAGGCGCTGCTGCGCCAGCTGGGCTGTGACCGGGCGCAGGGATATCTGTTCGCCCGACCGCTGGAGGCCGACATGGCCATGGCCCTGGTGCATCATGCCATCGAATTGCCGCGTCAGGCCGCCGCCGATATCCGCAGCCTGCGCGCCGGACGCTGGGGCTGAGGGCGGCTTTTCAGCGGGCGATGCCGTCGATCGGCTTCAAGGCGGCACCATCCGGCAGGTCGATCAGGAACCGATCCCGCAGGATATGGCGGTAGGCGCCCTCGTCCGGAATCTCAACCTCTTCCACCAGCACCCCATTCACCCGGCGCCGGTAGAGCCTGTCCAATAATGTATGGCGTTCGGTCGGGGTCACGCGGGCGGCAATCCGGCCCAGGACAAAGCGCGAAGCCGGATGGGTAGAGGTGAAATGGTTGCCGAAGACGATATCCATATCGACAACCGGATCATCGCTGAACCAATACAGTCCCAGCCAGGCGCCATCGCGCCAGATTTCCACTTCCCAACCGGGTGACCAGGCAGACGGCCGCACACGCCAGCGGTCGCCGCCACCGTCATATTCTCCGGCGGCCAGGGCCAGCGGCTCCGACAGGCAGGAGCCGCCAAACCCGACATCGGCGATGTAGGTCCCGCCATCCAAACGGACCAGCAGCATCAGATGACTGCGCCCCCCGGGATCGTTGCCCATGGTCACACGGGCCATGCGCCGCGACACGTCAAAGCCGACGGATTTAAGGGCCGCGAAGAACAGCAGATTTTGTTCAAAACAATAGCCGCCACGCCGGCGCCCGACGAGTTTGGCAAAGATCTGGTCCAGTTCGATCGAGATGGGCAAGCCCATCTGGATATCCAGGTTCTCATAGGGGATCGAGGCGGCGTGAGCCCTGTGGATGGCGCGCAGAGTCGCCAGATCGGCAAGCACAGGCGCCCCATGGCCGATACGGGCCAAGTAACCGGCAAGGTCGAAAACGGGACCCGGGGGGTCGGACACGTCAGTCATATGGGCGGTTCCTGGCTGGCCGGGGTGCTGCTGCATCCCTTAACCAAGCCGGCGCCGCTTCACCAGACGCAAAACGTCACCCGGACATCATGCGGGGTCCCCGCCGCCACGGTCAGCAGCTTCCCGCCACCTTGCGATGCGCCAGATCGACCGGGGCCTGACGCACCGGCAGGGCCGGGCCGTTGCCGGACGCGCGGACAGCATCATCGGCCGCCAGCACGGCCAGGGCCAGGAATTCCGCCAGATCCCCCATCTGGCTGCGGCGCGCATCCTTCACCAGGCTTTCCAGGCACCGCTTGATCGCCATGGCCACTTCGCGCGCGGGCTCTTCCCCACCAGCGTCCTGATTGTTGATTGAACAGTCCATCATCGGTTACCGCCCCCTATCGAAGACTGCCGGCCCGTCGGCCCCTTCCTGTCTTGTTCAACCGATGCTAATGCGTTTCCATAAAGAAATACAGATATAAACGCGTTAATTTTTACTGTTAATAAGTATAAATTGGCTGTTTCTTCTATTCACCAAGCAAACGTGGTCCTGGCGGCACCTTCACATCCGTGAGGTTGTATTGTTGACTTAAACGTCATATGAATATGTTTACACAGAACGAAATGATCAAAGCCTGTACACGCAGGCCACCCGGCCGGCTTGCCTCATCGGGCCCGCCCGGCCGGCCGGGCAAGGCAGCCTTGCCGAAAATGTCGAAGCCCCAAACCCGGCTGGACAGTTGCGCCGCACAGCGGGCCTGCCTATATCTGCTTTGCGCCAGGACGGTGGCCCGTCCCGGAGATCAACGATGGGGACCATATCGCGGTGCTTTGGGCCGCGGGCGGTCTGCCAAACAAGAGAGGTCGTCATGAGCAAGGTTATCGGTATCGATCTGGGCACTACGAATTCCTGTGTGGCCGTCATGGAAGGCACGCAGGCCAAGGTTATCGAGAATGCCGAAGGCGCGCGTACCACGCCGTCCATGGTCGCCTTCACCCCCGGTGGTGAACGGCTGACGGGTCAGCCCGCGAAGCGCCAGGCCGTCACGAACCCCGACAACACCCTGTTCGCCATCAAACGCCTGATCGGCCGTCGCTTCGACGACCCGGTGACCAAGAAAGATGCCGCCCTGGTCCCCTACAAGATCGTGTCGGGCGGCAATGGCGACGCCTGGGTCGAGGCGCATGCCGAGAAGTACAGCCCCAGCCAGGTCAGCGCCTTCATCCTGCAGAAGATGAAGGAAACGGCCGAGGCCTATCTGGGTGAGAAGGTCACCCAGGCCGTCATCACGGTTCCCGCCTATTTTAATGACAGCCAGCGTCAGGCCACCAAGGATGCCGGCAAGATCGCCGGCCTGGAAGTGCTGCGCATCATCAATGAGCCGACGGCCGCCGCGCTGGCCTATGGCATGGAAAAGAAGGGCACCGGCACCATCGCCGTGTATGATCTGGGTGGCGGCACGTTCGACGTATCGATCCTGGAAATCGGCGATGGCGTGTTCGAGGTGAAGTCCACCAACGGCGACACGTTCCTGGGTGGTGAGGATTTCGACGGCAAGATCATCGATTATCTGGCCGAGGAGTTCCAGAAGGAGCAGGGCATCGACCTGCGCAAGGACCGTCTGGCCCTGCAGCGCCTGAAGGAAGCCGCTGAAAAGGCCAAGATCGAGCTGTCCAGCTCCGTGCAGACGGAAGTCAA
>JAIXTS010000515.1 GCA_027483805.1 Azospirillum sp.
CCATAGATGTCGGCGGGGGTGGGGATGCGCGGATGACGCAGCATGCCTTCTTTCTCCAGAAAAGCGGCCGGGTCGGCAACCACGTCACTGACGGGCACGTCCGGGTCCATATAGGCGTTGACGAAATTGCTGTTCGCACCGTTTTCCAGCAGACGGCGCACCAGATAGGGCAGCAGGTCCTCATGGGTACCCACCGGCGCGTAGATACGCACCCGCGGGAAGGCCGGCAGAACCTCACGCGCCGCCGTGTAGAGCAGCTCGCCCATGCCATGCAGGCGCTGGAACTCCAGGTCGCGGTTGTCACCGGCCAGATGCAGGATGGCCGCGATCGTATAGGCATTATGGGTCGCGAATTGCGGATAGATGGCGTCCTTGGCGGCCAGCATCTTGCGCGCGCAGACCAGATAGGACAGGTCCGTCGCCGCCTTGCGCGTGAAGACCGGGTAATCGGGATGAGAGGCGATCTGGGACATCTTGATCTCGGTGTCCCAATAGGCACCCTTGACCAGCCGCACCATCAGCCGGCGACCTGCCGCGCGCGCCAGATCGACCAGCCAGTCGACCAGCAGATGCGTGCGCTTGGAATAGGCCTGGATGGCCAGACCCAGGCCGTTCCACCCGGCCAGATCGGGATCATGGGCCAGCGCCGACAGGATATCCTGCGACAGTTCCAACCGGTCCGCCTCTTCGGCATCGATGGTCAGGTTGATGTCCCAGCGCTTAGCCTGCAGCGCCAGCCCCTTCACGGCGGGCACCAGACGGGCCATGACATCGGCGTGCTGTGCCTGAACATAGCGCGGATGCAGGGCCGACAGTTTGATCGACACGCCCGGCGCCGCCACGGGGCCCCGGCCGGCGGCTTCCGCGCCCACCGCGTCGATGGCCTTTACATAGGCGTCCAGGTAACGGCTGGCCTGTTCCCAGGTGCGCGCCCCTTCGCCCAGCATGTCATAGGAATGGACAGTGCCGGCGGGACGGGCCTTGCGCGCCTCGCCCATGGCTTCCTTGATGGTGCGGCCCAGCACAAAATGCCCGCCCATGACACGCATGGCCTGACCCATGGCGGTGCGGATGACGCTTTCGCCCGACCGCGCCACCATGCGCTTCAGGAAATTGCCGGCATCCCGCTCCCCGCCGCGTTCCAGATCGGTGATCTTGCCCGTCAGCATCAGGCCCCAGGCGGCAGCATTGACAAAGGCGCTGTCGCTGCGGCCCAGATGGACATCCCACTGACCCTGCGCGATCTTTTCGGCGATCAGACGGTCCGCCGTCTCCGGATCGGCGATGCGCAGCAGGCATTCGGCGATGCACATCAGGGCCACGCCCTCATTGTTCGACAGGCCGAATTCCTGCAGGAAATTATCCAGCGGCCCCAGTTCGCGCCGACGCAGCCGCGCCGCCTCCACAATCGCCACGGCCCGGTCATGGATGCCCGTCCGCTCCGCCGGGGTCAGCCCATGGCTGCGCAGCAGACCGGTGACAACAGTGACCTCATCGGCATGCTTGGCCTTGCGCAGATCATTCAGAACGGTGCCGGACATTGCCGTAACTCCGAGATTTCTTGGGGCGTTGAATTGCTCGGAGTATGGCAAAATTCCTGGACGATTTTTCTCCAAAGAAAGGGTTTTGACAGGATATCATCCGGCCAGATCGCGTTTTGGCCAGAGGATATAATGAGCAATGATTCCGCAGCTGCGAAGCTGGACCGTATCGACCAGAACATCCTGCGCATTCTGCAGGAAGATGGGCGTATCTCGAATGTCGAACTGGCGCGACGGGTGAACCTGTCGCCCACGCCCTGCCTGGAACGGGTGCGCCGGCTGGAACGCGATGGCTTCATCCGCCAGTACGTGGCCCTGCTGGACCCGGAACTGCTGGACCGGTCGCTGGCGGCCTTTATCGAGGTGCGCCTGGACCGCACCACCCAAGACGTCTTCCAGATCTTCGCCGACGCCGTCCGCCGCCTGGATGAGATCCAAGAGGCCCATATGGTGGCCGGCGGCTTCGACTATCTGATCAAAGTCCGCGTCGCCGACATGGCCGCCTACCGCGCCTTCCTGGGCGACAAACTCTCCTCCATCCAGGGGGTCGCGCAGACCCATACCTATATGGTGATGGAGGAGGTGAAGAACACACATGTGGTGCCGGTGCCGGGGCGGTAGGGGGGCGATCAGCAACAATGCCTAATTTCGACGCAACGTTTCCAGGACCAGCGCCCGCCGCTCATCCCCCGACAGCCCCTGCGCGGCCCCTTGCCGCAAGATGGCTGCCATCCGTGGCGACAGGGTCAAGCCTTCAACGGCACTGATCTTATCACCAAGTTCGCTGGTGAGGACAAACCGACCGGATTGGACGGCGCGTTGAAGGTCTTGGCGATGGGTTTTCATGGTTGGAATGTATCACGGCGGGGGAGCGACGGCGACGGCTGTCCAGAAGGGCGGCGCGTAAAGGGACTGCGGTTGGGGCGGTTGAGCCGGATGCAGACGGAAGCGGATGGGCGGGTTTCTGTTAGGTGGCCGAGAAAGCGGCTGAATTCTGGGTGCCCGTCAAATCTCGGTTTGACGGACAGGGGGGGGCGATTTTCCGGGTTAGGCTCCAAGTTGGCCGGATGGATCGCGGACGACAGACTGGTTAAATCTTGGTGCGTGCAGCAGTTCCAAGCATCGTGAGCCTGCTATCCTCTGGACTTCTCCCGTCTTGGTGGTATTTCTGGTGCTCGGGAGAACGCACCATGTCAACATCACCGAAGCAGCCTTTGCACTTGAAAGCAATTTGTATCGGACCAGTTCAAAGGCTGGATGCGCAGCTTAGCAAAAATCCTCGAAATATAATTTACGCTCGCAACGGAACTGGGAAGTCTTTCGTTGCGCGTGCCTTACGTTATCTGGACATGTTTGGCCAGCAATCAGATATATCGAACGCTGCATTCAGCCTCGTATCAGAAGAGTCCACAGATCGTCAGGGTATTTTTTCTTTGTCTCAAGGTGCATCAATCCTTGGATCCCTTGACCTTGACAACAAAAACTCAATTGTCTCGGCCACATGCACCGACCGGATATTTCATGTATTTTCTGAGGACTTTGTTCACCACGAGCTTCGGCAAAACGACTATGATATGAATGGAGATATCGCGAGTGAGATCATTCTTGACCAACAAAATATCGACACTAAGGACGTTGAGAGCCGGATCGAGACTAAGCAAAAGGACTATCATGATTCTAAAATGCAACTTTCAGAGTTACTTGAAAAGAAGAAAATAGAAGAATTGGTGGACAAGGCGTCGATTAGCCGCCAGCTTCGAGAATTTCGTGATGTCGAAATTAGCAGTCTCGTCGCGCTAAGGGAGCAACCAAGTCTCCCCGATCGTTCATTCAAGACCATCTTGAGTGACCTGGACGCCCTCAAGGCAATTCCTGCTGAGCCAGAGTACCCATTAGAGCAGAACCAGATAACTATCGATCAGGACATTTTTCGTGCTGTCGATTCACTGCTGTCTAAGATCACATCTCCTTCGACTGTCTCAGAACACATCAAGACCCTTATGGAGGGCAATCCAAATTTCTTCGAGACGGGGCTCGAGATGCTAGCGCATGCCGGCGATGACAATTGCCCCTTCTGCAAACAGTCGGTCGCCCACCCCCCTGCGAAAGACCGCATAGAGCTTTACCTTGCGTACTACGCCGACGCTGAGGGACGGCACAAGGCGCAACTGCGCACCGAATGGAGTACGGTTAAAGCTCTGCGGTCGAAGGTAAGGGACCGCGCTGCTTCAATCACCAACGAGGCTTTGAAATTTGAAGCAATCCGCAAGTTCGTGCCGTCGCTGAGGTCTGTCGTTCTTCCAGACATTACCAGTGCTGCCAGTGCCATTGATGCATCGTTCGAAAGTTACCTGCATGCCATTCAGACGAAGGGTACATCACCATCTTCAAATGTTCCTTCGCCAGAGCATGATATAATCTCGTCTATTGATGAGTTAAATCTTCAAATTACTAAATACAACTCCTCCTTCCGCAGACTGTCCGCAGCAGTGAAGCAATCAAATAGCGAAAGAATAAACCTCCAGCGTGAAGCATGTAATGCTTTTATATTTGAGTTTGCTAGCGCCAATTGGGCAAAAATTATAAATATACATCAACTTATGAATGAATTAACAACGGCCGAGGCTGAGTTAAAAGCTCTTAAGAAGTCTCAGGTCTCAACTAGCGTGAAAGAGCGAGTGGCGCAGACCTTCGAACTTCTTATCCGTAGCTTCTTCGGAATTAAGTACTCATTTGACAGAACCTCTTTTTCACTGAGAAGAGAAAGCAAAATGATGGCGAGAGGGGCGAGTAGAACGCTAAGTGAAGGCGAAAAAACTGCAATTGCCTTCTGCTATTTTATTGCGTGTGCGCATAAGAAGGTTGATAGATCTTCTGATTATTTGAAGTTATTTTTTGTTTTTGATGATCCAATAGCCTCTATGTCGTATGATTTCGTGTTCTCTATTGCTCAAACACTCAAAAATATGAGCATCAATAATATTGGCGAGTTTTCGATTAGCCCTGCTGATAGCGATGGAGCAAAAAAGCCAGATTTACTTATCCTGACGCATAGTAGCTATTTTTTCAATATATGCGTCACCAATCGCGTCGTCGAGAAGGGCGCAGCCTTCTTCCTGTATAAGGTCGGAAACGAGCACAAGCTTACTAACCAAGCGAAATACGTTGCTCCGTTTGAGGAACACTTGAAAGAAATAGTAGAAGTACATAGCGGCCGTGAGGCGAGCCATACAACTGGAAACGCCGTTCGATGCGTCCTCGAAGCTATCGGGCGCTTTTGCCATCCTGATAAGTCGGAATCTTTGTCAGACTTTATTAAATTCCTCGCCGCTCAGGAAAGTTTCAACATCAAGAGTGTCCTCATAAACAACTTATCGCACGGGACTTACTACGATGAGACCCCAAGTCCTGAAGAGTTGAAGGAGGCGTGTAGCGAGGCGATTTTTATTGTAGAGCGCTATGCGCCTGGCCAATTGGAGCTGGTACGCCCGAAGTCCTAAGCGAATGTCATTGTGGTCGCTTGGCGTAGTCGGTTGGTGTCTTTACCTTAGTTAAGAAGTTCGCCCTCTCGGACCAGCGGTTGCTCGCGCTGGTATGTGTCTTTACGATTGCCGCGACACTGCTGTCAGCGAAACGGATAAGTAAGGCTTCAGTTCATCATAGACGTTAGATTTTCGAATCCATCATGCAAATTTCGGACTGTGGTCTACTGGCCCCTTCACGACCACCCACCGTCGCGACACACCGTCCATCAAACCGTCGTTTGGCGGTCAACATGGCGGCTGTCCGGAAACTGGCAACTGCGATGTCAATCCCGATGAACTGTTTGTCGGACGACTTTCCGGACAAGGCAGTTGACGAAATGTCCGCTGATAAGACGGTCACCGAAACAGCCGAACGACCACATTGAGGCGCAAAGCCGCCCACCACCTTGACCCACCCCACCCCGGTCTACACCATGATCTCGACCACCCACCAGCCGGGGAGACAATCATGAAGCAGACAGCCAAGCTGTTCACCAACGGGCGCAGTCAGGCGGTGCGGTTGCCGGCGGCGTTTCGGTTTGAGGCGACGGAAGTGTTCATCCGGCGGGACCCTGTCACGGGGGATGTGATCCTGTCGCGCAAGCCGGCGGATTGGGCGGGGTTTCTGGCCGCCCTGAAGCGGGCCGATATCCCGGATGATTTTCCGGGGGCGGGTGAGCGCCAGCAAGGGCATCAGGGCCGTGACCCGTTCGTGGGGCTGGACGATTGAGCCGCTATATGCTGGACACCAACTCTGTCAGCCACCTGATCCGGGACCATCCGCTGGTGGTTCGCCGGGTTGTATCCCCCCAACACGCCCCCTAGCCGCCCACCGTCTCCCCCTGTATCCTGACCGCCATGATAGCGCTAACCCGCCCGGCGCGAACCCGGGCGGAAAAGGGGATGGAAAATGGCTTCATGGGTGCGGGGCGTTGCCCTGGGTCTTGTGCTGACGGGGTTGATCTCTGCGCCGGCGATGGCAACGGCGCCGGTGCCGAAGGCGCGGGTGATCGTCCTGACGGATATCGAGAATGAGCCGGATGACACGCAGTCGCTGGTGCGTCTGCTGCTC
>JAIXTS010000129.1 GCA_027483805.1 Azospirillum sp.
GAAGTGACCCAGGATGTCAGCCGCGGCCGTCTGAAGGATGTGCTGGAGGGGGCGGGTTTTGCCACCTTGCAGCTGCGCACCCATCATCTGCCCGGCGGGGGCGGTGCGGTTCATCTGGTGGAAGTGGAAGGCTTCGTGCCGTCCGATGATCCGCGTCTGGCCGCTGCCCTGCAGCGTCTGGGTGACAATGCCACCAGCGTGCTGCCCATTGGCGCCTACGCCACGCCTGTGGTGCTGGCCAAAGGCTGATGGAACGGGGCTGACGGGCGGACGGCATGACCGGTCACCTCCATCGCCGCCCGTGCCAATTTCAATCAAACGCGAACGCATCCATGGCCAGGATGGCGCGGTCGGTGCTGCTGTGCAGCAGCCGGGCCGGCTGGCCGGGTGTGCCCGCCCCCAGGGCTGTGTAGAGTGGCCAGAGATGCTCCGGGGTCGGGTGATTGCGCCGTGCCTCGGGCGCCAGCCTGTCCCAGGCCAGAAGGTCCGCATGCCGGCCCTCCAGCAGCGCCTGGCGCATCCAGTCGGCGAAGGCGGTCACCCAGGCGGGTGAGGGGGCTGCCGGGCCCTGGCCCCGGAATTCCATCAGATTATGACTGAAGCTGCCCGAACCGAGCACCAGTACCCCTTCATCGCGCAAGGGGCGCAGGGCGGCGCCCAGAGTTGCGTGATGGGCGGCGTCGCGATGGGGCTGCACGGACAATTGGGTGATGGGGATGTCGGCGGCCGGCCAGGCCAGGGCCAGCGGCGTCCAGGCGCCATGGTCGAGCCCCCGCGTGCTGCTGTAGGCCACCGCCAGTCCTGCCTGGTCCAGAAGCGTGCCGGCCCGCCGGGCCAGGGCAGGGGCGCCGGGGGCCGGGTACTGCATGGCGAACAGGGCGGGAGGGAAGCCGCGGAAATCGTGGATCGTTTGCGGGCGCTCGGCAAGCGACAGGGCGGGCACCGGTGTCTCCCAGTGCGCGGAGATGGCCAGGATGGCCTGGGGCCGCTCCACCAGCCCCGCAAGGCCCTTCAGGAAGCGATGAGCCGGTGCGTCGGGCTCCAACGCCAGCATGGGGGAGCCGTGTGAAACGAACAGGGTGGGCAAAGGGGCCATGGCAGCTGCCGATCATAAGGTTGCGACGAACAGGTGCAGCAGATGGGCATGCGTCGTTACCAAAGGAAGTCCAACCCTGGTCGCGGGGTCGGCCGATGGGATGGCACTGTTGGTTCGCGAGGCGCTGAAACGCGAAAGGCCGGCGATGTCGCCGGCCTTTTCACGGGATCGAGAAGGGATGGTGGGCGCGGGTGGAATCGAACCACCGACCTCTCGCTTATCAGGCGAGTGCTCTAACCCCTGAGCTACGCGCCCTTCTCGTGGAGCGCGGTGATAGAGAGGTGCGGGCCGGGTGTCAAGCGCTTTCGTTCGAAAAAAATCACCGCCCCGTATGGCGCATTGATCGGGCTGGCGGTGGGGTTGGATTCCGGACGGCCGTCCGGGTGCTGCGTTGCCCGGTCCTGAACTTGGTGATAACACTGTCCGAAAGATGGGGTGCGGGGGCGCAAGGCCCTTGCGGGGCAAGCGTTTCGGGCGACCCCGGTGTCATTCTGGACAAAGGCGGGGCAGGTGGCTTTGAAGCGGTGGCGGACGGTCGTGGCGGAGGCGGCGCATGCGGACCGCGTGCTTGTTCTTGCCCTGCTGGCCGGCGTTGCCCTGGGGTGTGTGCTGCTCTGGTCGCATGCCAGTGAACGGATACGGGCCTTTGAGACGGCAATGGCGGGGTCGGTCCGCGCCCGCTCCGCGGCGCTGGATATGCAGATGCGGGTGGCCATCGGTCACCTGGAAGCGCTCCGTCAGCGCGCGGAGTTTTTCTACGCGGAGTTTCCGGCGCCCGATGATGTTCCCAACAGCAACCTGCTGACTGCGTTCCTGGCCAGTAACCCGAAAGGCATCCAGCAGCAGGGCTATTCGCTGGATCGCCTGCCGCCACCCTATCTGGTGGATCAGATCGGCAATGTGGTTGCCCTGCCGCTGGATGCCATCGGCCAGGACCCGAAACTGTCGCGCCCAGACCCGGCGGGATGGCGGCAGGAGGTGGCCATGGCGGTGCAACTGCTGCCGTTGATGGCCGTAACCCAGAAGGTGCTCCCGGAGGCGCGGGGGTTGGTCTATGCCTCACTGTCGGGCATGATGGTGGTCCATCCCTGGGTCGAAAGCCGACAGGCCGATCTTCTCCCCCAGGTTGGATCATTGCCCGCCTTTGTGAATGCCGCACCCACGGCCAATCCCGAGGGCACATCGGTCTGGACATTGAGCGGGCCGTCCGGCGATCTGCCGGACAGCGCGGTTCTGGCGCTACCATTGACCTTGCAGGGGCGCTATGCCGGGGCCTTGGCCGTCGATATGCCGATTGTCGGCCTGCGGGAGGTTCTGGGCGCCGTCACCCGTGTCGATTCCCTTTTGCTGCTGGTGGATGAACAGGGTTCTGTGATCACCGGCAGCGGCCGTCGCCCCGACCAGCCGCTGCCGCGCGACGTGTCCCACCTGTTCAAGGAAGGGCAGTTGGTGGATGGTACGCTGAGCCATGGCATTTTCGACAACCATGTGGTCATCGTGCCGCTGAAACATGCGCCGTGGCGGGTTGTCTATATCGCGCCGGCCGGGGCCTCGCTGTTGCCCATCCTGACCGACATGCTGATTTCCGTCGCGGGTTTCCTGGCAGCGTTGCTGGTGGTGGTTTTTGTGGCGCGCCGGCTGATGCTGCGCGCGCTGGCCGTGCGCGATAAGGCCGCCATGGCAGAGCGGGAGGCGCGTGATGCCGCCGAACGGGCGCTGACCGATCTGCGCGCCGCCCATGACGAGCTGGATTTCCTGAACCGGGAGAAGACCCGCTTCTTCTCCTTGATCTCCCATGATCTGCGCGGGCCGTTCAATTCCATGTTGGGCATGACCCAGGAACTGTCCGATCACGCGCCCAAGATGAAGCCGGAGGAAGTCGCTGACTTCGCCCGATCGGTGCATGAGATGGCGCGCAAAGTGTTCGAACTGCTGGAAAATCTGCTGCAATGGTCGCGGGTGCAGATGTCCGGCACGCCGTTCGCGCCCACGGTCTTCCCGATGCGTGAAGTGGTGGGCGATGCCATCCGCGACGTGGCATCGGCCGCGCAGGGCAAGGAGATCACCATTCTGGATGCCGCCGGCGACCGCTGGGTGCTGGCTGATCGCACCATGATCCTGGCGGTGCTGCGCAATCTGCTGATGAACGCGGTGAAATTCAGCCACCAGGGTGGCGTTGTCCATGTCACCAGCCGGGCGCTGGGCGACCGGTTGGAAGTCGCGGTCACCGACAAGGGCGTGGGTATGGAACCCGCGCAGTTGGCGCTGGCCCTGCGGGGCGGGCCCAAGGCCAGCCGGCCGGGCACCCAGGGGGAAACCGGGACGGGCCTTGGCCTGACGCTGGTGCGCGACCTGGTTCTGCGCCATGGCGGGGAATTGAAGCTGGAAAGCATGCCGGGTCGCGGAACCATTGCCAGCTTCACCGTCCCGCTGTCGCACGACCCGGCTGAAACCCGCCGCCTGCTGTCGCGTGCGGCCGATTGACGGTGTGGTTGTAAGGATCAGCCCGTCAATTCCTCCATGGTCTGCCGGACCACGGCGACGATGGCGGCACCATGCCTGTGCGTACTTTCCCCCAGGCTGGAGGCGATGACCGACAGCTCGATCTCTGTCGTCGGGGCAAAACGCGCCACCTCCGCCAGCAACTGATTGCTCAGCACTTCGTCACGGCTGACACCCTGCGATCGCGCGACATCGCTGCGCCAGCTGTTCAGGGCGCCCTGGATGGCCGATTCGATCTGCGCCTGTTCTTCCCGGCGGCGCAGGTCGCGATAATGGACCAGGACACGCCAGCCTCCATCGGCAAAGGCGGTGTCGATCCGTTCCACCTCCACCGTGCGCAGGAAATTGGCAATACGCAGCTCATCCTCCTCGGCGGCGGCGTCCCGGATGGAGAAGGTGCGAAGCTCAAGATTCATGGTGGTCATCCGCCGCTATTGACCCTGTAACCGCCCCGACATCCGGTCGGAGCCCAATAAACGCCACTATAACCCGGAGCAGCGCCACGGACATCTTTCTTCCGTATGGGTTTTTCCGGCTTGACCGGTTGGAAACGGAATGTTCACACAACGCCAGCAGCCGGCAGATGTGTATCTGCCGGCTGCTGGTTTCAATCCTCCTGGAAGATCGCCTCGATCGGCTGCTCAAACAACCGGGCGATGGCGAAGGCAAGAGGCAGGCTGGGGTCGTAGCGACCATTCTCCAGCGCGTTCACGGTCTGGCGGGAGACTGACAGCTTCTCTGCCAGATCGCCCTGCGACCAGCCGCGCTCGGCGCGCAGGTCCTTCAACCGGTTCTTCATGTCGGGCCCCCGTTCAGCGATAGTGGAGCCGAGACACAAGGCCGCCGATTATCCAGAGGGCCGACATCACTGGCCAGACATAGAACATCGACAATTTGGGCAAGCCGGCAATTTCCAGGAAACCATAGCTCAGAGACAGCAATGCGGTGCCGGCAAAGGAGAAGGCCAGCACCTCCAACTGCGTCTTGCGCTGGAATTCATCCAGGCGGCGGATTTGCCGCAGGATGACCCAAGCGATCACGAAGACCGGTAGCATGGGCAGCAGCAGCAGCGGTACTTTCCAATCCTCACCGACCCAGCCATTGCGCAACGCAAAAATGATCAACGGAAGAACCGCGCCGTAGAAAAGAAGGCCGGCCCCCAGTTCCATTGCATAACGACGCATGATCAAACCCTCCCTAATGTGTAAAGCACGCTTTCCACATTAGGGAGGTGATCCAGTTTGTCAAGCATGCTTTACATGGAAAGCATGCTTTCCATCACTTTTCTGTTTTCAGGGTCAAGGACCAGCGCGCGGGGCCAGGCAGGAAGGGGGTCGGCCGGCCCTCCGCCCAATCCTGGTGACCCAGCAGATAGTAAGGGGAGAGCGGATGTCCGCTCTGGCTGCCCGGCATGTGGAAATAGGCCTCGGCTTCATGGCCGGGGGCGACGGCGAATCGCTGGCTGGCGCCGAAACCCGGTCCCTGGACGCGCGGCATCATGCTGTCACCGGGGAGCCCCTGTTCGGGCGGATCGGTCAGCCAGCCGACCGGCGGCAGGATGCGGGCCAGGGGGTGGCGCACCTCCGCCACATTGCGGGCGCCCCAGGTGAATGACTGGACACCACCGGCCTTATCCACCTGATCCGCCACCTCGGCCAGGGCAGCATCGACCAGCGCTTCCCAATCCTTGTAGCCGGGGGGCACCAAAGCGGGTGGGCGTTCGGTCAGAAGCCGCCGAAGGGGGCCTTCCTGCTGTGTGGTCGACCGGTTGCGGGGCAGGGGACCGTCCAGGCCCAGATAGGCGCTGTACAGTTTTTGCGACAGCGAGGTACGGAAGGCACGGACAAGCCGATAACCGACACTGTCCACCGATGCCCGCGCGCCCCAGTCGCGCACGGGGGCCATCAGGGAAGCCAGACGCATATCCGCCGCGCGCGCTGTCAGGGCCGCCAGCATCTGTTCCTGCCAGAAGGTCAGGATCAGGGCACGGTCATCCAGCTGAATGGCCAGCATCTCCGCTGGGCCGAAACGGTCGCGGGCGAACAGACCATCGCGGATCTGCCCCTGGCGTCCGCCCATGTCATAGCCGCCATCTCCCAGCTTGGCATAAGCATCGCCGCCCACGATGCGGGCATTGGCCGTCCAGATTCGGTGATGATCGGGGTTGCGGATCACCGGCACCTGATCGGGCGGCAACATGCTGTTCCAGCCGCGTGTGCCATCGGCCCAACTGGTGGGCACGCTGCCATCCTGGCCAAACCGGCCCGGTACCGCACCGATGACGGTCCAGGCCACATTACCGGCCGCATCGCCTACCACCAGATTCTGCTGCGGCTGGCGGGCCTGATGCGCGATGGTAATCGCAGCATCAACGCTGTCGGCCTGTTCCAGACCCAGAAGCCCGGTCAGGTTGATGGCGTCCGGTTCATGACCCGTCCAGTGCACGGCGACCCTGGTGCCATCGGCCAACGTCTCCACAACCGGGCCCCAGATGCTTTCCTCCACCACCAGTTCCTGGCAGTCGGCCCAGGCGGGACAGATGTTTTCCGTGACGCGGATCAGGTCCTTCGGGCCGTCCGGCGTGCGGTAGCGGCCGGGTGCACCCTCGACGGATTCCAGCAGCACAGCATCGGCCGTGTCGATATAGGAATTGGTGTAACCCCAGGCCACCTTGCCATTGCTGCCGGCCACCAGGGCGGGCGTGCCCGGCAGAGTGACGCCGGTGGCATCCATGGCCTCCGGCCCGTCGGTGATCCGCAGGCGGGCGCGATACCACGTGCCCGGCACGGCAATGCCCAGATGCATGTCGTCGGCCACAAGCGCCGCGCCGTTCGCTGTCAGGGCGCCGCCCACGGCCCAGGCATTGCTGCCGATGGTCGGACCGGGGTCGGTATCGATCATCGCCGCCTTTGATCCGACCATCGGCACGGCGGATGGCAGGGCGGGTTCGGGCAAAGGCTGCCCGTCGATGGGCGCATCCAGGCTTGTGCCGCGCGGATAAAGGAAATCCGTCATTTCCGTGCCCAATCGGGCCAATGTCTGGCCCCGGATGCGGTCGGTCAGCGCGTCCTCGTCCTGCAGGTCCAGATACATGGCATAGGCGGCCAGGATCGTGTCCTGGGCCCTCCAGGGCTGGGGGGTGGCCAGCAGCAGGCTATACTCGTAGGGGCGCCCCGCAACGGTGGCAAGGCCCTGGTTCACGCCATCGGCATAGGCATCAAGCAAGGATTTCTGATCGGCGGGCAGGCTGGTGATCACCCGCTCCGCGCGATGGCGCAGGCGGTGGATGCGTCGCGCCCGGTCGATCTCCATCACCGGGCCGATCGGGCCCAGAAGACCGGACAGTTCGCCTGCTGCCGACCGGCGGATCAGGTCCATCTGGAAAAACCGTTCCTGCCCGTGCAGGAAGCCCAGGGCACGGGCCAGATCAATGCGCGACCCGCCCGACAGGGTGGGTACACCCTGGGCATCACGCGTCACTTCCACGGGCGATGACAGGCCCTTCAGGGCCAGTGAGCCATCCAGCGTCGGTTTGGAGATGAAAAGATTGACTGTGAAGGCCCCGGCGGCGGCCAGGATCAATCCCCCGATGCCCGCCACGCCATAGCCCAGCGCCCGGCCCCAGCCAAAGCGCTGTCGCCGCCCATTCCGCCTGCGTGCCAAGATATCGCCCCCGTTCCTCTGATTTCGGCGGCGACAGTTTCCCTGTCGGGAAGCGGAGCGGCAAGAAGGATCACGGGTCTTGGGATGGGAAAAGCAAAAGGCCCCGCTGTTTCCAGCGGAGCCTTTGTTTTGGTGGAGCCAAGCGGGATCGAACCGCTGACCTCTACAATGCCATTGTAGCGCTCTCCCAGCTGAGCTATGGCCCCGAAACCTGTTCGCGCCGTCTGGGTGATCGTCGCGGTGGGCGGGTTTATGGACAAACTCCGTGACGGATGCAAGCATCTTGTTCAGCAATCGTGACAAGGCAGGCATGCCATCGCCCGTCACCCCTCGCCGCCCTCAGGTCCCCAGAAGAGGGCCCAGCAGGTGAAATCGTTGCTGAACTCTACGAAACGATGGTCCGCGCCCGCTTCCACAAAGATCAGGTCTCCAGGGCTGAAAGCAACCTCGACACCGCTTTTCGTAAAGATACCGGTGCCCGTGAGGACCACATAGAGTTCATCCTGCTTGTGCGTACCCTGTTCGTCCCGCCGGTGCGGGGCATAAAGCCCGGCCTTCATGCTGCCGTGCCGGATCATGTATTCGAAGCGATTGATGCCGGTGCGGTCACCGATCGCGGACAGGGCCGAAGCGGCTGAGAACAGGAATGGCTGTGTCATGGCTTGTTCCTGACGTGGGTGGTCGTTTACCGCAGCCAAACATCGCATCCTGCCCGCCGCCAAGCCGGGGAATTGTCCCCGTCACATGAAAAACCCCGCCGGTGGTGCCGGCGGGGTTTCAACGTTGCGGTCAATGGGAACGGGGTCAGCCGACGACGCTTTCCTCCGTCGCCTCGGCGACCGGGGTGTCAGCCAGTTGCACAGGGGCGACCTCCACGGCGGCGGGGGTGACGACAGGGGCGCCACCCAGCACCTGGATGGTGCCCGACAGTTGCCCGCCATTTTCCACTTCCAGGGTGCCGTAGCGGATATTGCCGTTGATGCGGCCCGTGGCGCGGACCTTCAGCGTGCCGCGCACGGTGATGTCGCCTTCGAAGCGGCCGCCGATATCGGCCTCGTCGATCTCCACCGATCCCTTGAACAGGCCCGTATCGGCGATTTCCACCACATGGCCGTCGCGCAGCTTGGCTTCCACGGTCCCTTCGACCACCAGCACGTCGCAGGCAGCGATTTCGCCCGACAGGCTGATGTCACGGCCGACGATCAGCTTGCGCATTTCGGCGGTGGCGGGGCTGTTCCCCTCTACCCCGGTGGGGGCGACCCGCTTGGGCGGGCTGTTGGGGATATCGACGACGCGGCGCGGGATCTCCGTCTTCAGCGACGGGGCGGCAGAGGAAAGCGGGCCGCCGGGCGGGGTGGAGAAAGGCGTATTCATCGTCGTCCTCGGGCTGGTTTCGGAACCGGTGTCGGTGCTGGTTACAGCGGTGGCAGGGATGGATGGCGCGACCGCCGGCTCCGCCGGGCGGAACCCGGCAGCGCTCCCGCCGGCATTGGCCGGCGGTGCGGCGGGCACCGGCGGTTCTGGCGGGGCGGGCGTGGCCGGGGCCACGGGCGGTCTCTGGCGTCGGAACATGTGGTCTTGCCCCCAATATCGCATGGGAAAGAGGCGGGGTTGGCTCAGGCCGCAGCGGCCGGAAGCTCGCGCCGCATCCCTTCAACAAGATGCGCCATGAACGCCGCCGCCAGCACGGGCACCAGCAGATTGACGAGTGGAAGCGACGAAAGAAAGGCGATAATGATGCCGGCCGCAAAAAGTCCCATGCGCCGGTCATCGCGCAGAAACTTTACCCTCGCCGGGTCCAGACGGCGTATCGCCACCAGTTCGAAATATTCCCGTCCGATCAGATAGCCATTGACCAGAAACCAGACAAACAGGTTGACCACGGGGATGAAATAGAAGGGCAGGGCCAGCAGGTTGACCAGCACCACCAGGCCCAGGAATTTCAATCCCTCCAATATGGAGCGCCAGATGGGAATACGGCGCGGTGGCGGCAGTTGGGGATAATGGCGGCGTTCCACAGCATCGACGATCCCGTCCAGCATGGTCGATGACACGACCACCATGACCGCGGGAAACATCAGCCAGGCCAGGACCAGGCCCGCCACCCCACCCAACAGGTCGATGCCGGTTTCCACCCAACCGATATCGAACAGGTTTGTATGGGTCAGCAGCCAGCCGAATCCGGTCAGCAACGCCCCGAACAGGACAATGGTGCCCAGCGCGGAAAAGATCAGCACCCGGGCGAAGGCGGGGTCGGGCAATTGCCCCACGGCGCGCGACAATTCCCGGATCATGCTTTGCTCCCTTCCCTCAGCGCCGGGCGGGCGCTTCCGCGCCCTTCGCGTCCGCTGCACGTGCGGCGCGGCGGCAGTCTCCGCCGTACCAACAAACCCGCGACCCATGCGCGGACCTTATCCATATGGGGATGCAAGCGCACTTGCCGCAAGACGCGGCCTGCCTATACTCCGCGCCAATTCTGACTGTTCTGTGGAGGCCATTCGTGGCGGCTGTTTATGATGTGGTGGGCCTGGGCAATGCGATCGTGGACGTGATCGCGAAGGCCGACGAGGAGTTCCTGACCGCCAATGGCCTGGTGAAGAACGCCATGCGCCTGATCAGCGCGGAAGAGGCCGATGCGCTGTACGCCAAGATGGGCCCGGGGCTGGAAATGTCGGGCGGGTCCGCAGGCAACACCATGGCGGCCCTGGCATCCCTGGGGGGCAAGGGCGTTTTCGTGGGCAAGGTCGCCCATGACCAGCTGGGCAAGGTCTACCGCCATGACATCCGCGCCGCCGGCGTGGTGTTCGACACTGCCGATCTGACCGATGGCAAGCCCACGGGTTCCTGCCTGATCCTGGTCACGCCGGATGGCCACCGCACCATGAATACGTTCCTGGGTGCCTGTCTGGACCTGACGCCGGACGATATCGATCCGGCCGTGATCCAGTCGGCCAAGGTCACCTATATGGAAGGTTATCTGTGGGACCCGCCGGCCGCCAAGGAGGCCTTCCTGAAGGCCGCGGCCCTGGCCCATGCCGCCGGACAGAAGGTGGCCCTGTCGCTGTCCGATCCGTTCTGTGTGAACCGTCACCTGGACAGCTTCCGCGACCTGGTGAAGAACCATGTCGACATCCTGTTCGCGAATGAGAGCGAGATCGTGGCCCTGTTTGGCGGCGATTTCCAGAGTGCTGCGGCTGAAGCTCGCCAGCATGTCGAGGTTGCCGTGCTGACGCGCGGGGAGGAGGGGGCCACGGTCCTGGTGGGGCAGGAGACCTATTCGGTTCCCGCTGAGAAAGTGTCGAAGGTGGTCGATACGACCGGTGCGGGCGATCTGTTTGCGGCCGGTTTCCTCTATGGTTATACCCAGGGCCGCAGCCCGTCGGACTGCGCCCGCCTCGGCGCCATCTGCGCGGGTGAGATCATCACCCATTATGGCGCCCGGTCGGAGGTCAATCTGGCCGACCTGGTGAAGTCCAAGGGCCTGTAAAGGTTTTATACCGGGGTCAATGAATCATGACCTCGGTATCCGCATTTACCAACTCGTACCGACGGTCAAAATTCTTGACCGTCGGTACGGCGGCGACCGCCGCCGCGCGCCATGTGGCGCGTAGCCAAGCCCATGGATAGGGGCGCCGGCGATTGAGGGACAGGAATGATTGACCGACGGTCAAGATTTCATGCTGCTGCTATCAGGTGTTTTGTGGGGTGATCCGGGGGCGGGTCACCCCACAATTCCCGCCTGACGCCGGTCGCGGGCGATATCCAGGAACACTTCTTCCAGATTGTCGCGGCCGTAACGGGACAGAAGATCGGCCGGCGTGCCCTGATCGACGATGCGGCCGCTCTTCATCATCAGCACCCCGTCGCACAGCCGTTCCACCTCGCCCATATTGTGGCTGGCCAGCAGGATGGTGGCGCCGGTGCGCGCCTGATAGTTTTCCAGAAAACCGCGCACCCAGTCGGCCGTATCGGGGTCCAGGCTGGCGGTGGGTTCGTCCAGCAGCAGCAGTTCCGGATTGTTCAGCAGCGCCTTGGCCAAGGCTACGCGTGTCTTCTGTCCTGCCGACAGATTGCCCGACGGCCGCGCCAGGATGCGGGTCAGGTCCAGTTCCTCGGCAATACGGCCGATCCGGTCATTCAGATGGGTCAGACCATAGAGATGGCCATAGACCGTCAGATTCTCCCGTACCGTCAACCGGTGGGGCAGGTCGACATAGGGGCTGGAGAAATTCATGCGCGGCAGCACGCGATAGCGCTCCGTCAGCATGTCGTAGCCCAGAACCTGCACCGTACCCGATGTCGGCAGCAGCAATCCCAGCAGGATGGATATGGTGGTGGTCTTGCCAGCCCCATTTCCGCCCAGCAGCGCCACCGTCTGTCCCGCCGGCACCGTGAAGCTGATGGCGTCCAGCGCCGTATGCGCATCGAACCTTTTGGTCAGCGTCTCGACAAGGATGGCGGGCGGGAGCGGTTTGCTGACATCGAGGGGCATTGGAACGGCTTGTGGTCTTTCTTTGCTCGGGGAACTACTTTGCATGGGTTCCCCTCGGGCGGTTGCTGATGATCATGGGATATAGGGATGAGTGAGGCAATCACCAACAGCATGGGTGCCGGATCCGGTGCCAGGCCGGGTCCCGTCCTGGCCGCGGCGGAAGGGCGGGTCAGTGCCCGCACCTTGATAACCATCCGCTGGATTGCGGTGGCCGGGCAATTCGCGACCTTGACCACCGTGATGGCTCTGTTCGAGTTCGACCTGGCGCTGGCCCATGCCCTGGCCGGTGTCGGTGTGTCGGTGCTGGTCAATCTTTATGCCGCCCGCCGGGTGGCGGCGCATCCCTTCCTGGATGACCGGGAGGCCGCGCTCTATCTTGCGTATGACATGGTACAGTTAACCGTTCTGCTTTACCTGACGGGCGGGCTGGACAATCCGTTTGCAGTCCTGATGCTGGCGCCGTTGACAGTCGCGGCCAGTGTCCTGGGACGGGTGGCGGTCATTCTGCTGACGGCGCTGGCCGTCTGCTGTTTCACGGGACTGGCGCTGGTGGCCACACCCTTGCCATGGCCGGGGGCAGAACCGGCGGGTTTGCCGGCCCTTTACAGATTTGGCGTCTGGGCGGCGCTTACCCTGTCGGCGGGGTTCATCGCCGCATATCTCTATCAGGTGGCGGATGGGGCGCGGCGCCTGTCGGGCGCCTTGAACGCCAGCCAGGATGCGCTGGCCCGCGCCCAGCGCGCCTCGGCCGTCGGGGCCCTGGCGGCGGCGGCGGCCCATGAACTGGGCAGCCCGCTGGGTACCATCGCGGTGGTGGCCAAGGAACTGGCCCGCGATATCCCGGCCGACAGCCCGATTGCAGAGGATGTGGCCCTGTTGCAAAGCCAGGTGGCGCGATGTCGGGATATCCTGGCCGAACTGTCCCGGCGGCCGGGCGACACGGGCGGGGCGGAGCCGGTTGTGCCGCTGGCGGCCTTGATTGAAACCACGGCGGCCCCCTATGCGCGCCACGGCATCGATCTGGTGATCGACACCGTGGCGGAGCCGGAAGATGGCGCGCCACAGGTGCAGTCGGTGCCCGAAATGGTCCATGGTCTGGCCAATATTCTTCAGAACGCCATGCAGTTCGCCCATGAACGGGTGACGGTGACGGCGGACTGGACGGCGCCCGGGCTGACCTTGCGGGTGCAGGATGACGGGCCGGGCTATCCCGCTACCGTGGTCGGGCGCCTGGGCGAACCCTATGTCAGCGGCCGTAACCCGGCCGCGCGGGAGGCGGCAGGCAATATGGGCCTGGGCCTGTTTATCGCCCAGACATTGCTTGAAAGGTCGGGCGCATCCGTTCGTTACATGAATGGCAGGGCTGGCGGGGCTGTGGTGGTCATTCGCTGGAAACACCCTACATTCACCGTGTAGAAAGCTTTCCAGGCTGAAAAGAACGCCCAATCGAAGAAGGGACATCGGAACCATGACGGACGCGGCGCTGGATGCCGGCGAACAGCCGAAACTGACCTTCACGGGCGATGCTTCTCGATCGCTGCTGATTGTGGATGACGATGCCCCTTTCCGCACCCGTCTGGCCCGCGCCATGGAACGCCGCGGTTTCGATGTGGTGGCGGTTGACAGTGTCCATCTGGGTGTGGAAGTGGCCCATGAAAGCGCGCCGCGCTTTGCCGTCGTCGATCTGCGGTTGGGTGACGGGTCGGGTCTGGACGTGGTCAAGGCCCTGCGCGATGCGCGGCCCGAAGCCCGCGTGGTTGTGCTGACCGGCTATGGCAACATCGCGACGGCGGTGGCCGCGGTGAAGTTCGGCGCCGTCGATTACCTGCCCAAGCCGGCCGATGCCGATGCGGTCGAGGCGGCGCTGCTGACCGACGGTCCCCTGCCGCCACCGCCGGAAAGTCCGATGTCCGCCGACCGCGTCCGCTGGGAACATATCCAGCGCGTGTTTGAACAGTGCGACCGCAATGTGTCGGAAACGGCCCGCCGGCTGAAGATGCATCGCCGCACCTTGCAGCGTATCCTGAACAAGCACGCGCCCAAGGCCTGATCGCCTCACGCCCGGACACTCTTTGATCGCTGACCCGCCCTTGTCGATGCGCAGTGGCCGCGGGCTGGCCTGAGGCACTGGCGGCAAAGGCGGGGGGCGGCTATCCTGCCGCTCCCCATTTCGTTTATCCGACTGGCTCATGACCGAC
>JAIXTS010000008.1 GCA_027483805.1 Azospirillum sp.
ACCATCCTGACGGCCAATAAGGCCTTCCTGTCCCTGATGGGCTATACGCTGGCGGAGGTTAAGGGTCAGCATCACCGCATGTTTGTTGATCCCGCCGAGGTGGCCGACCCTGCCTATGCTAGGTTCTGGAACGACCTGGCCAGTGGGCGGGCCCTGCCGGCACAGGAAAGCCGTCGCATCGCCAAGGGGGGCCGCCCCGTTTGGATCCAGGGGTCGTACAACCCGGTCCTGGATGGACGCGGGCGTGTTTATAAGGTGGTGAAGATCGCCAGCGACGTCACGGACCAGCGGCTGCGCGCCGCCGACCTGTCGGGCCAGATCGACGCGCTGGGCCGGTCACAGGCGGTGATCACCTTTGACCTGGACGGCCATATCCTGGATGCGAACGAGAATTTCCTGTCCCTGATGGGCTATCGGCTGGAGGATGTGAAGGGCCGCCATCACCGCACCTTCGTTGATCCGGTCGAGGCAGCGTCGGAGGGATATCGCAGCCTGTGGAATGACCTGCGCGAGGGTCGGCACAGTGCCGGGGAATTCCGCCGCCTGACCCGCGATGGGCGGGAGGTCTATATCCACGCCACCTACAACCCCATTCTGGATATGAATGGCAAAGTGTTCAAGGTGGTGAAGTTTGCCAGCGACATCACGGCCCAGGTGAAGGCGCGGCACAGCAATGAACAGGTCCTGGCGCTGGTGCAGCGTTATCTGGACGATATCGTCCAGGCGGTCGAGGTTTCCAACCGTCAGGCCGTAGATACGTCAGGCGCCACCGAACAGACCAGTGCCAACATCCAGGCTGTGGCTGTTGGCACCGATCAGCTGGACGGTTCCATCCGTTCCATTGCCCAGAACATGAACCAGTCGCGCGATGCCGCGGAAAAGGTCTTTGCCCAGGTTGATGCGGTGGGTCAGGCCATGGCGCGGCTGGTGGATGGCACCAGCGCCATGAACGGCATTGTCAACCTGATCCAGGAGATCGCCGGTCAGATCAATCTGCTGGCGCTGAACGCCACCATCGAAAGTGCGCGCGCCGGAGAGGCGGGCAAGGGCTTCGCGGTGGTCGCGACAGAGGTGAAGAGCCTGGCCCGTCAGGCATCGGAGGCCACTCAGCGCATCGCCGATGAGATCGGCACGGTCCAACATGTGGCCGATGATGTGGCAAGCCAGGTCAGCCACATCCATGACGCCGTCACCGCCGTGCGCAGCTTGGTGCTGAGTACGGCCGGTGCCATCGATCAGCAGAGCAGTGTGGCCCGCCTGATGACACAAAACATGCAGGAAAGCTCCCTGGCGGTCCAACGCATCGCCGGCAATGTCGGTGATATCTCCCGTTCCACCGCCCTGGCCAACGACCAGGTGGCACGGGTGCGCGAAGCCCTGCGCGCACTGGCTTGACACCGCGCAGACCGGGCGGCCATGGTCAGGGTCCGGACGCAGGGAAGGATGGCGGGGTCCTGCCATTCCTGCACCCCCGCTTGTCGGGGGCTTTGCCGGCATGATATCGATCACGTCACCGGCTTTGGGCCGGTTTCGGCCTGACCCAATGCGCATGGCCGGCATTGCCCCCTGCCCCCCGGACCATGACAGCATCCCGCCCCCGTTCCGGCTTGCCGGCCACCCTGATCGCCATGGCCTTCCTGGCCTTCATCAGCCTGGGTCTGCCCGATGGGTTGCCCGGCGTGACTTGGCCCTTCATCAGGGAAACGTTCGACCGGCCGCTGGGTAATCTGGGCATCCTGCTGATCTGCGGGACCGGCGGCTATCTGTTCTCTGGTCTGGCCGGCGGCAGCATCGTGCGGCGGACGGGCCTGGGGCTGGTGCTGACGGTCAGCAGCGCCGCGATGGTCGTGACCTTGCTGACCTATGCGCTGACCCCGTCCTTCTATCTGCTGATCCCTGCCGCCATCCTGGGTGGGCTGGCCAGCGGCGCCATCGATACCGGCATCAATCTCTATGGCGCCCGCCGCTTCTCGCCGCGCGTCATGAACTGGCTGCACGGGTCCTGGGGCCTGGGTGCCACGGCCGGGCCGCTGCTGATGACGGCGGCGATCACAACCGGGGCCGGATGGCGCTGGGGCTATGCCCTGATCGCCCTGATCCTGACCGGCATGGCGGTGATGTTCCTGGTCACCCTGCGTCGGTGGCAGGAAGGCGCGGATACGGGCGGTGATGGTGCTGGCGCTGCCATGGTCGTCGCCCCCTTCACCCAGGCGCTGCGCCACCCGGTGATCTGGCTGAATGTCGGCCTGTTCATGGTCTATTGCGGGGTGGAGATGGCGGCCGGCCAATGGCTGTTCACCCTGCTGACCCGTCAGCATGGGATTGATGTGGGCACCGCTGGCACCATTGCCGGCCTGTATTGGGGGGCGTTGACCTTCGGGCGGCTGGTGTTCGGTCAGGTGACGGCGCGGGTGCGCCCGTTGAACGCGCTGCGCGCCGGGCTGGCCATCGCCCTGGTCTCGGCCTGTCTGTTCGCCTGGTTTCCCAACCCTGCTGTGGGCATGGCCGCGGCCCTGGGGCTTGGTTTCGGCCTCGCCCCCACCTTCCCCACGCTGGTGTCGCTGACACCGCTGCGCGTGGGTGACGCCATCGCCCCGCACGCGGTGGGGTTTCAGATGACGGCGGCGGGGGCGGGAGCCACCATCGTACCGGGGGCGCTGGGCTGGCTGGCCCAGCATCTGGGATTGTTGGTGCTGCCTGTCTGGCTGGTGCTGGGCATGGTGCTGCTGATCGGCCTGTCGGAAATCACCGAACGGCTGGTCCGCCGCCGCGCTGCTCGTACAGTCGCCGCTGCGATGGCTTGAACGGCTCCCCAACGGGGACATATACGGGTTGCAGGAATGTTGGATGCGGTTTTGTGACCGTATTCATATTATTCTGTCCATCAGAGATCATTTTTTGAAATCTTCGAACAAGCCTGAAGGAAGACCCCCGTGCCGCAGCTTCGTTCCCGCAAAAGCACCCATGGCCGCAACATGGCCGGCGCCCGTGGCCTGTGGCGCGCCACAGGCATGAAGGACGAGGATTTCGGCAAGCCCATCGTGGCCATCGCCAATTCCTTCACGCAGTTCGTGCCCGGCCATGTGCATTTGAAGGATCTGGGCCAGCTGGTCGCGCGGGAAGTGGAGGCGGCGGGCGGTGTCGCCAAGGAATTCAACACCATCGCGGTGGATGATGGCATCGCCATGGGCCATGACGGCATGCTCTATTCCCTGCCGTCGCGCGAAGTGATCGCCGACGCGGTTGAATATATGGTCAATGCCCATTGCGCCGACGCCCTGATCTGCATTTCCAATTGCGACAAGATCACGCCGGGCATGCTGATGGCAGCCTTGCGCCTGAACGTCCCCACGATCTTTGTGTCGGGTGGACCGATGGAGGCCGGCAAGGTCACTGTAAAGGGCAAGGAAATTGCCATCGACCTGATCGATGCCATGGTCGCCGCTGCCGATGACAAGTATAGCGATGACGAGGTGAAGGCCATTGAGAAGGCGGCCTGCCCGACCTGCGGCTCCTGCTCCGGCATGTTCACGGCCAATTCGATGAACTGCCTGACAGAGGCGTTGGGCCTGGCGCTGCCCGGCAATGGCACCGTTCTCGCCACCCATGCCGACCGTCGCGGCCTGTTCGAAGAGGCGGGCCGCCGCATCGTGGGTCTGGCCAAGCGCTACTACGAACAGGATGATGACGGGGTGCTGCCACGCTCCATCGCCACGTTCCAGGCGTTCGAGAATGCCGTCGCGCTGGATATCGCCATGGGCGGTTCGACCAATACGGTGCTGCACCTGCTGGCCGCCGCGCATGAGGGCGAGGTGAATTTTACCATGGCGGATATCGACCGCCTGTCGCGCCGCGTGCCCAATATCTGCAAGGTCGCCCCCGCCGTCGCCGATGTGCATATCGAGGATGTGCACCGGGCCGGTGGCATCATGTCCATCCTGGGTGAACTGGCGCGCGGCGGCCTGCTGCATACCGATGCCAAGCGCATTGATGCCGACAGTCTGGCCGAAGCGCTGGCCCGTTGGGACGTGGCGCAGTCCAACAATCCCGACGTGGCGCATTTCTTCAAGGCCGCCCCCGGCGGCGTGCGCACCACTGTCGCCTTCAGCCAGGCCAGCCGCTACCGGGAATTGGACCTGGACCGGGCCAATGGCGTGATCCGCTCGGTTGACCATGCCTTCTCCAAGGATGGCGGTCTGGCCGTGCTGTTCGGCAACCTGGCGGAGGAAGGCTGCATCGTAAAGACGGCGGGCGTCGATGCCTCCGCCCTGGTCTTTTCAGGGCCCGCCCGTGTCTTCGAAAGCCAGGATGCCGCCGTCAGTGCCATTCTGGGCAACCGCATCCAGGCCGGCGATGTCGTCCTGATCCGCTATGAAGGGCCTAAGGGTGGGCCCGGCATGCAGGAAATGCTCTACCCGACCAGCTATCTGAAGTCCAAGGGCCTGGGCAAGGTCTGCGCCCTGGTCACCGACGGCCGCTTCTCCGGCGGCACGTCCGGCCTGTCCATCGGCCATGCCAGCCCGGAAGCGGCCGAAGGCGGCACCATCGGTCTGGTAGAGGAAGGTGACCGGATCGAGATCGACATCCCCAACCGCCGCATCCATCTGGCCGTGTCGGATGAGGAACTGGCCCGCCGCCGTGCCGCCGAAGAAGCCAAGGGTCTGGACGCCTGGCAGCCGTCGGAACCACGCGAACGCGTCGTCTCGCAGGCCCTGAAGGCCTATGCCGCGCTGACCACCTCTGCCGCCAGGGGTGCGGTGCGTGATGTGGGGCAGCTGACGCGGCGGAAGTAATCCCAACGGGCATTTCGTGCCGCCGGGAGATAAGGCTTATCCCAGCCTTATCTCCCGGGTCATCGCCAGGGCCCCGCGGAAATCGGGGTCGTGGCTGACCAGGACCATGGCGCCGTCATAGGCGGACAATGCTTCCACCAGGGCGGCGCGGCCCTCCATGTCCAGATGGTTGGCCGGTTCGTCCAGCAGCAGCAGGTGCGGTGGCTCCATCCCGCCCATCACGGCGCAGAGATGGGCACGCACCCGCATGCCGCCAGACAGAAGGCGCAGCGGCACCTCCGCTGCCGTGCCGCGAAAGCCGAAACGGGCCAGGGCGGCGCGGATATTCTCCTCCCCTTGCCCCGCTTGCGCCGCGCGGGCCAGTGACAAGGGCGTCATCCCCGATGCGGCGGCCACCCGCTGGTCCAGTCGGGCCATGCGCAGACCGGCGGCCCGCATGATGGTTCCCGCATCCGGGGACAGGGTCCCGTCCAGACAATCCAGCAGGCTGCTCTTCCCGGCCCCGTTGGCCCCTGTCAGGGCCAGCCGCTCCGGTCCGGTGATGGTGAGGTCCAGGTCCCGCCACAAGAGCCGACCGCCGCGCGACAGGCTCACCCCCTCTGCCCGCAGCAAAACCCGCCCCGCCGACAGGCCGGTCCGTTGCATGGCCATGTCGAGCGGTGGCGGCGCCGGGGCCAGACGGCCATGGGCGGACGAGAGGGCGTCGCGCGCTGCCGCCATCTGCCGTTCCACCTTGATCCGGCGGGCCGATGCCGCCCGTTCGGCGTTGTCGCGGCGCATGCCCATCAGGATGGGGGCATTCGATCCCCTGGCTTTTTCCAGCCGTCCATCCCGGGCGCGGCGTGCGGCGCGGGCGTCGGCCTCGCGTGCCGTGTCCCGCACCTGCCGTGCCCGTTTTTCGGCGTCGGCCAAGGCCCGCTCCGCCGCCTGCCGCGCCGCCGCCCGCGCGGCCAGCCAGCCCTGATAGCCGCCGCCATGGCTGCACAGGCCCTGGGGCGACAGGTCCAGGATGCGGTCAGCCAGGGCCAGCAGGCCCGGCTCGTGACTGACCAGCAGCAACCCTCCCCGCCAGCCATTGACCAGGCCGGTCAGCAGGGCCCGGCCTTCCCCGTCCAGATCGTTGCCCGGTTCGTCCAGGATCAGCAGGTCCGGCCGGGTCAGCCTGATCGCGGCCAGCCGCAGCCGCGCCACCTGGCCGCCCGACAGCTGCGACAGCGGCAGGGCATCGGGCAGATCGGGTGCCAGACCCAGGCGCGACAGCACCGCCGGCCGGCCGGGATCATCCGTGGGCAGCACATGCCCCACCCGGTCGTCCGGGGCCGGGCTTTGCGGCCAATGGAAATGCCGGCCCCGCCGGGCAATATGGCCGCGTGACGGGTGCAGATCGCCGGTCAGCAGCCGCAGCAGCGTGGTTTTGCCCACACCGTTGCCGCCCAC
>JAIXTS010000531.1 GCA_027483805.1 Azospirillum sp.
CCACCCGCGATGATGCCGGTACCCGGAGGCGCCGCACGCAGCACGACCTTGCCGGCACCGAAGTGACCGAACACGTCATGATGCAGCGTACGACCCTCGCGCAGCGGCACGCGGATCATCGAGCGCTTGGCCTGTTCAGTGGCCTTGCGGATCGCTTCCGGCACTTCGCGGGCCTTGCCCGAACCCACGCCGACGCGGCCCTTCGCGTCACCGACGACGACAATGGCGGCAAAGCCGAAGCGACGGCCACCCTTGACGACCTTGGCGACACGGTTGATCCCGACGAGCTTCTCGACGAGATCGTCACCTTCGCGTTCCTCACGACGATCACGGTTGTCGCCACGATCGCGGCGTTCGCCACGATCGCGGTTCCGCCGCTCACCCTCGCCGCCGGCCGCGCTGTTCTCATTACGAGCCATGCTAACCCCCTTAGAACTGCAGGCCGGCTTCGCGGGCGGCGTCGGCCAAGGCCTTCACGCGCCCGTGATACAGGTACTGACCACGATCGAAGTAAACCGAGCTGACACCCTGTGCCACGGCGCGTTCGGCAACCAGCTTGCCGACGGCCTTGGCCGCCTCGATGTCGGCGCCGGTCTTCAGGGCTTCGCGCAGATCCTTTTCCAGGGTCGACGCAGAGACCAGCGTGCGGCCGGCCTCGTCGTCGATGATCTGGGCATAGATATGCTGGCTCGACCGGAAGACCGAGAGACGAGCGCGACCGCTGCCGACCTTGCGGAGCCGGGCGCGCACCCGCGCCTTGCGGCGCGCGTTGAGATCCTGTTGCTTGCTCATCGTCGTCCGCCTTACTTCTTCTTGCCTTCTTTGCGGATGATCGTCTCGTTATCGTACTTGACGCCCTTGCCCTTATAGGGCTCCGGCGGACGATAGGAGCGGATCTCCGCAGCGATCTGACCAACCTGCTGCTTGTCAGCGCCGCTGATCGAGATGGACGTCGGCTTGTCACACTTCATCGTGATACCCGTGGGAATCGGGTAGCGGATGTCGTGGGAGAAGCCCAGGTTCAGCACCAGCTCCGAACCAGCGACGGCGGCCTTGTAGCCGACGCCGGTGATTTCGAGATTGCGGGTGAAACCCTTGTCCACACCGGTCACCAGATTGGCAACGTTGGTACGGGCGGTGGCCCAGTTCTGGCGGGCGCGGACCGTTTCGGTCCGCGGCGCGACGACGATCTTGCCGTCTTCCAGCTTGGCTTCGATTTCGTCGATGAGGTTCAAGCTGAGCTGACCCAGCTTGCCCTTGGCGGTGACAGTCTGACCGGTGACCTGGACGGTAACGCCGGCCGGCACCGGCACCGGATGCTTTCCGATACGGGACATGTGGCCGTGCTCCTTAGAACACCTTGCAGAGGACTTCGCCGCCAACATTGGCAGCGCGGGCCTCCGCGTCGGACATGACGCCACGGGGCGTCGACAGGATCGAAATACCCAGGCCATTATAGACCCGCGGCAGATCGGCGATCTTCGAATAGATGCGGCGGCCCGGCTTGGAAACGCGATGCACTTCCTTGATAACCGGCTCGCCTTCGAAGTACTTCAGTTCGATGCGCAGCGACTGCACACCGGGACGGTCCTCTTCCACGGCATAACCGCGGATGTAACCTTCACGCTTCAGGACTTCCAGCACATTGGTGCGGAGCTTCGACGCGGGGCTCGTCACGACCGACATACGGGCTTTCTGACCGTTACGAATACGGGTCAGCATATCGCCCAGGGGATCGCTCAGGCTCATTACCCGACCCTCCTTACCAGCTGGACTTGGTCATGCCCGGGATCTGGCCATTGCTGGCGAGATCACGCAGGGCGACACGGCACAAGCGGAACTTGCGGTAGAAGGCGCGCGGACGCCCCGTCAGCTCGCAACGGTTCCGGATGCGGGTACGGCTGCCATTGCGCGGCAGCTGAGCCAGCTTCAGGACAGCCGTGAAACGCTCCTCGTCGGAGAGTTCGCGGTTCTTGGCGGTAGCCTTGAGGGCGGCACGCTTTTCCCGGTGCTTCGCCGCCAGTTCGGTGCGGCGCTTGTTCTTCTCGATAGAGCTCTTCTTAGCCATTGGTCCCCGCCTCCCCGGCGAAAGGCATGTCAAAACCCTTCAGGAGAGCCTTGGCTTCCTTGTCGGTCTTGGCCGTGGTGACGAAGATGATGTCCATGCCGCGGATATCGTCCACCTTGTCGTAGTCGATTTCCGGGAAAATCAGCTGTTCCTTCAGGCCCAGCGCATAGTTCCCGCGGCCATCGAACGCATTGCCGTTGATACCGCGGAAGTCGCGGACGCGCGGCAGCGCGATGGTGACCAGGCGGTCCAGGAACTCATACATGCGGTCGGCGCGCAGGGTGACCTTGCAGCCGATCGGCATGCCTTCGCGCAGCTTGAACTGAGCGATGGACTTGCGGGCCTTGGTGATCACGGGCTTCTGACCGGTGATGGCGGCCAGCTCGGCGGCAGCCTGGGTCACCTTCTTACCGTCGCTGGCGGCTTCGCCAACGCCCATGTTGATCACGATCTTTTCCAGACGCGGAATCTGCATGTCGTTGGCGTAGTTGAACTCCGCCTTCAACTTTGCACGCAGGGTCGCGTCGTAGCGTTCTTTCATACGAGCAGCCATGGCGCGCCTCACTCGATCACTTCGCCGGAAGCCTTGGCGAAACGGACCTTGCGGCCGTCCTCCAGCGTCCGGAAGCCGACGCGGGTCGGCTTGTTGGTCTTCGGGTCGAGGATGGCGACGTTGGACAGATCCAGCGCCGCTTCGATCTCGACGATGCCGCCCTGCTGCATCGGCGTCTGACGCTGGTGCTTCTTGACCAGGTTGATACCGCGCACCTTGACACGGCCCTCGGACGGCAGAACGGCGATGACTTCGCCCGTCTTGCCCTTGTCCTTACCGGTGATGACAGCGACCTTGTCGCCCTTGCGGATCTTCGCAGCCATCAGAGCACCTCCGGCGCCAGCGAAATGATCTTCATGAACTTCTTGCCACGCAGCTCACGGGTCACGGGCCCGAAAATGCGCGTACCAATCGGCTCACCCTGCTTGTTGATCAGCACGGCGGCGTTACGGTCGAAGCGGATGACGGAACCGTCCTCACGGCGCAGTTCCTTGGCGGTGCGAACGATGACGGCGCGCTGCACGTCACCCTTCTTCACACGGCCGCGCGGGATGGCCTCCTTCACCGACACGACGATGACATCGCCGATGGCGGCGAAGCGACGACCAGCGCCGCCCAGCACCTTGATGCACTGCACCCGGCGCGCGCCGCTATTGTCCGCGACTTCCAGGTTGGTTTGCATCTGAATCATGGAATGTCTTCCTTATCTTCAGGCGTTCGGATTGCCGTCGGCGGCCGGGGCCACAACGACGGTCCACCGCTTGGACTTGGAGATCGGACGGCATTCTTCGATCTGGACAATGTCACCGATCTTGAACGCGTTCGCCTCGTCATGGGCGGCGTACTTCTTGGACTGCTTGATGAACTTCTTATACACAGGATGCATAACGCGGCGTTCGACCAGCACGGTGACGGTCTTGTCACCCTTGTCGGACACCACGGTACCCTGCAGGACGCGACGGGGCATCGTTAACCCCTCCTCAGGACGCGGACACAGCAGACACGGTCTGCTGGCCCAGGATGGTCTTGATGCGGGCGATGTCGCGACGCACCACACGAACCCGCGCCGTGTTCTCCAGCTGGCCGGAAGCCTTCTGGAAACGCAGGTTGAACTGCTCCTTCTTGAGCTGGAGGAGCTGATCGTTCAGCTCGTCCGCGCTCTTGCCGCGAAGGTCAGTAGCCTTCGTCATGCCTCACCCCCTTCACCCAGACGGGTGACCATACGCACCTTGATCGGCAGCTTTGCAGCAGCCAGCTCGAAAGCGCGGGTGGCCAGCTCAGCCGGCACACCATCGACTTCGAACATGATACGGCCCGGCGCAACGCGCGCGGCCCAGAATTCGGGCGAACCCTTACCGGAACCCATGCGCACTTCCGCCGGCTTCGAGGACACGGGCAGATCCGGGAAAATCCGGATCCAGACGCGGCCCTGACGCTTCAGGTGACGGGTGATGGCACGACGCGCCGACTCGATCTGACGGGCCGTGATACGCATCGGCTCGACAGCTTTCAAGCCGAAAGCGCCGAAATTAAGAGTGGTACCGCCCTTCGACGCGCCGTGAATACGGCCCTTGTGCGCCTTGCGGTACTTGGTACGCTTCGGACTCAGCATGGCATGTAGCCTTCTCTAGATCCCTTGCCAGTATCCGGATGATCAGCGGGCAGCCGTCTGTTCCGCGGCGCGCTTGTCCTGCGCCATCGGATCATGAGCCAGCACTTCACCCTTGAACACCCACACCTTGACACCACAGGTGCCATAGGTGGTCTTTGCGGTACCGACACCATAATCGATGTCGGCGCGCAGGGTGTGCAGCGGCACGCGGCCTTCGCGGTACCATTCGATACGTGCGATTTCCGCGCCACCCAGACGGCCGGAGCAGTTGATACGGATGCCCTGGGCGCCCAGACGCATCGCCGACTGCACAGCGCGCTTCATGGCGCGACGGAACGCCACGCGGCGCTCCAGCTGGCTGGCGATGTTCTCAGCGATCAGGCGGGCGTCCAGCTCCGGCTTGCGGATCTCGACGATGTTCAGGTTCACCTCGGAACCGGCCATCTTGCTGAGCTCTGCGCGCAGCTTTTCGATGTCCGCACCCTTCTTGCCGATCACCACACCCGGACGGGCCGTGTGGATGGTGACGCGAGCCTTCTTGGCCGGACGCTCGATGATGACACGGCTGACGCCGGCTGCCTGCAGACGGGACTGCAGGTAGCCACGCAGCTTCAGATCCTGATGGAGCAGCTTGGCATAGTCACGACCAGCGTACCAGCGGCTGTCCCACGTCCGGTTGATACCGACGCGCAGGCCGATCGGATTGACTTTCTGACCCATTATTCAGCGGCCCCCTCGGCCTTGTCCTCAGCGCGCTCACGCACGATCACGGTCAGGTTGCTGAACAGCTTCTCGACACGGGCGCCACGACCGCGAGCGCGGGCATGGAAACGCTTCATGACCAGAGCCTTGCCGACCGTTGCGTGGGACACGAACAGGCGGTCAACGTCCAGCTGGTGGTTGTTCTCGGCGTTCGCGATGGCGGACTGGAGGACCTTCTTCACTTCGCCAGCGATACGACGCTTGGAAAATGTCAGAAGGGCGACAGCTTCACCAGCGGACTTTCCACGGATCAGCTGTGCAACCAGGTTCAGCTTCTGCGGGCTCGTGCGGATCATTCCGCCGAACGCCTTGGCCTCAGTCTCGCTGAGGCGCCGTTCTGCAGCCGGCTTTCCCATGATTACTTCCTCTTCGCCTTCTTGTCGGCCGCATGGCCGTAGAACGTACGGGTCGGCGAGAACTCACCGAACTTGTGACCGATCATGTTCTCGGTCACCAGCACCGGCACGAACTTCTGGCCATTATAGACGCCGAAGGTCAGACCAACGAAATGCGGCAGGATCGTGGAACGACGCGACCAGATCTTGATGATCTCGTTGCGGCCCGACGCACGCGCCTTGTCTGCCTTCTTCAACAGGTAGCCGTCAACGAACGGCCCCTTCCAAACGGAACGAGTCACGGCAGCACTCCCTTACTTAGCGCGGCGGCGGATAATCAGCTTATCCGTGCCCTTGTTCTGACGCGTCTTCTTGCCCTTGGTCGGCTTGCCCCACGGCGTGACCGGGTGACGGCCACCGGAGGTGCGGCCTTCACCACCACCATGCGGGTGATCGATCGGGTTCATGGCGACGCCGCGAACGGACGGACGCTTGCCCAGCCAGCGGTTACGACCGGCCTTGGCGATGACCACATTGGACTGGTCCGGATTGGACACAGCGCCGATGGTGGCCATGCATTCGCCGCGGACCATGCGCAGCTCGCCCGAGGGGAGCTTCAGCTGGGCATAGCCCTGGTCGCGACCGACCAGCTGCAGGTACGTGCCGGCGGAGCGAGCCAGCTGACCACCCTTGCCGGCCTTCAGTTCCACATTGTGGACGATGGTACCGACGGGGATGTTCTTCAGCGGCATCGCATTGCCGGGCTTCACGTCGACCTTCTCACCGGAGATGATGACGTCGCCGGCCTTCAGGCGCTGCGGAGCCAGAATGTAGGAAAGGGTGCCGTCCGTGTACTTCACCAGAGCGATGAAGCCGGTACGGTTGGGGTCATATTCCAGGCGCTCGACCGTGGCCGGCATATCGAACTTCGTGCGCTTGAAGTCGATGATGCGGTAGGTGCGCTTGTGACCGCCACCCATGCGGCGGGCGGTGATGCGACCCGTGTTGTTGCGACCGCCGGAGCCCGTCAGGCCCTCGGTCAGCATCTTAACGGGCTTGCCCTTATGCAACTCCGAACGGTCCACCAGAACGAGCTGGCGGAGGCTCGGCGTAATCGGACGGAAAGTCTTCAAAGCCATAGCTCTACCCTCACACGCCGGTGGTCACGTCGATGGAGCTGCCCTCGGCGAGGGTAACCACGGCCTTCTTGTAGTCCGACCGGCGACCGATCGTCCCACGGAAGCGCTTGGTCTTCCCCTTGACCACGGAGGTATTCACCGCCGTGACCGTCACCTTGAACAGGCCTTCAACCGCGGCCTTGATCTCGGGCTTCGTCGCATCCATGCGCACCTTGAAGGTGACCTGGTTGTGCTCGGAACCCATGGTGGCCTTCTCGGTGATCACGGGCGCGACGACAACGTCGTACATCCGCTCGGCCGAGATGGTGGTCTTCTTGCTCGTGCTCATTTCAGGCGAGCCTCCAGCTGCTCGACAGCGTTGCGCGTGAGGACGAGAACGTCCCGGCGCAGGATGTCGTACACGTTGGCGCCCTGTTCCGGCAGCACGTCGATGTGCGGGATGTTGCCGGCGGCACGGGCGAAGTTGACGTCGACATTGGCACCGTCGATGATCAGAGCCGAGGTCAGGCCCAGGGCCTGCAGCTGACCGAACAGCACCTTCGTCTTGTGCGTGTCGGCCTTGGCGGCCTCCAGCACAACCAGCTTGCCTTCGGCGGCCTTGACCGACAGGGCGGTCTTCAGGGCCAGCTTGCGGACCTTCTTGGTCAGGTCATGTTCGTGGGAACGAACGACCGGCCCGAAAATCCGGGCGCCGCCGCGGAACTGCGGCGAACGCAGGCTGCCGGCGCGAGCGCGGCCGGTGCCCTTCTGGCGCCACGGCTTCTTGGTGGTGCCGGAGATCTCGGAGATGCCCTTGGTCTTGTGCGTGCCGGCACGGCGCTTGGCCAACTGCCACAGCACCATGCGGGCCAGGATGTCCTGGCGGGCAGGCAGACCGAACACGGCTTCCGACAGCTCGATCTCGCCGACGGTCTCGTTGTTCAGATTCTTGATGGACGTCTTCATTTATCAGCCCTCCGCCGCGACAGCTTCAGCAGCCGGAGCACGGAAGGCGCCGGGGAACGGCACGCCCTCGGGCAGCTTCTTCTTGACGGCGTCCTTGACGAGGACGAAAGCGCCCTCATGGCCCGGGACAGCGCCCTTGACCAGGATCAGACCGCGCTCGGCGTCGACCGACACGACCTTCAGGTTCTGGACGGTGACGGTGTCGACACCCATGTGACCGGGCATCTTCTTGTTCTTGAAGGTCTTACCGGGATCCTGACGGCCACCGGTCGAACCGATGGAGCGGTGCGACACGGACACGCCGTGGGTCGCACGCAGACCGCCGAAATTCCAGCGCTTCATACCGCCGGCAAAACCCTTACCCAGGGTCGTGCCCTGCACGTCCACGAACTGGCCGGCAACAAAATGATCCGCGGTCAGCTCGGAGCCGACCTCGATCAGGTTGGCGGGAGCCACGCGGAACTCAACGAGCTTCTTCTTCGGCTCGACCTTGGCCTTGGCGAACACCTCACGCTGGGCCTTGGCGACATTCTTCACCTTGGCCTTGACGGCGCCGAGCTGGAGGGCGGTGTAGCCATCCTTCTCTTCCGTCTTGTGGGCGACGACCTGGACCTGGTCCAGCTTCAGCACAGTCACCGGCACGCTCTCACCCTCGTCGGTGAAGACGCGGGTCATGCCGACCTTCTGCGCGATCAATCCGGATCGCATCTGTTTTTCTCCATAACTCGGGACATCCTCAGATCGGGAGAGGTCCCGTACTCGACCAAACTTGATTACAGCTTGATTTCGACGTCGACGCCGGCGGCCAGGTCGAGCTTCATCAGCGCATCAACCGTCTGCGGCGTCGGGTCGACGATATCCAGCAGACGCTTGTGGGTGCGAATCTCGAACTGCTCGCGCGACTTCTTGTCGATGTGCGGGCTGCGGTTCACCGTGAACTTTTCCAGCTGCGTGGGCAGCGGAATCGGACCGCGGACGCGCGCACCGGTCCGCTTGGCGGTGTTGACGATCTCGCTGGTGCTCTGGTCGAGCACGCGATGATCAAACGCCTTAAGGCGGATCCGGATATTCTGATTGTCCATGTCCTAGACCCCAAAAAGAGCAGGGTTTATACCCAAAGAGTGGGCCGGCCCCAAGTACTTTCGGGCCGGCCCCACCACATTGCTGTGATGCGTCGAAGCGATAGGCTTACTTGACGATCTTCGACACAACGCCGGCACCAACGGTGCGGCCGCCTTCGCGGATGGCGAAGCGCAGGCCTTCGTCCATGGCGATCGGGGCGATCAGCGTAACGGCGAAGCGGATA
>JAIXTS010000004.1 GCA_027483805.1 Azospirillum sp.
CGAAGTTACGGCCGGCCTTGGCGACCAGCGAGGGGTTGGTGGTGACGCCATCCAACAGGCCGGTATCGGCCAGGTCGCGGATTTCGGCGAGATCGGCGGTATCGACGAAGAACTTCATGGGGTCGGGTCCTGACGGGCGATGAAAAGGGGCGGCCCGGGCGGCGCCCGGACATGCGCGGGAAACTACCAATATCCCGTCCCCGTCGCCAGCGCGGCCGATGCCGTCCGCGCGCATGGGTGGCCGGCGATGGGGGATTCTGACAAAACATCGCGGGCGCATCAAGGGCTTGCCCTTGGCAACGGCCCTTCATCTACGTACTTTGTCCGCCGATAGCGGCGGGAGGATCAAAATGACTGAGGTGGTGCGGCTGCGGGCCGTGGATGCGGAGGATATTCAGGTGGTGTCCGCGCTGTTGCAGGATGCCATCATCCCGATCGCGGACATGGCCTTTCTCCCTGACCAACAGCAGTTCGTGATCATGGCCAGCCGGTTCCAGTGGGAAGGCCCGGCGCCTGACGATGGCCCGACGCCTGACGAGGGCGCGGAGGGTGCGGCGCGTGTCCAATGCGCGGTTCGCTTTTCCGGGGTCACTGGCGTCCGCCGCCGTGGCATCGATCTGCGCCGGCGGGGGGCCTTCTTCTCGCTGCTGGCGCTGGAACCCGTTGAAGGGGCTGTGCTGCTGCGCCTGTCGGGTGGGGCTGACATAAGGCTGGAGGGACCGGCCATCGAATGTCGCCTGTCGGATCGGGGCGAGCCCTGGCCCACAAGCAACCGGCCCGACCACGGGCTGGACTGACCTTGGTCTGATCCATCAGAACAGGCTGAGGATTCGCTGCTGCTGCTGCACCATCAGGCTGACCAGGGTGCTGGCAAGCTGACTGCGCACATTGGCGGTCAGGACCTGGGCGCTTTCGGCCTGCTGGTCGGCGGCGACCAGGCTGCGGGCACCGCCGCGCAGCACGATGGAGAATTCCGAGGTGAAATTGTCCCGGGCGCGCAGGACATCCATATTCACCTGCAGGCTGCGCAGGGCGCCCTGCAACCGCCCATCGGCCCGTGTCAGGTCCTGGATGGCGACGGCCACGTCGGACCGGTCGCGCCAGCCATTGGCCGCCTTGTCGATACCCAGGCCCAGCGGCCCGCTATCGACATTCACGGCCTTGATTTCCAGCTTGCTGCTGCCATTGGAGTTCAGCGTGACCGTCAGGTCGTTTTCCGGTGTCGCCACGCTGACCTGACGGGTGGAGAGGGTGGCCGTTTCACCGTCGGCCTGGCTGCGGACCACCACGGTGGGCGTGTTCTGCAGCGTCTTGCCCATGGCGGCGACGCGGTAATTCAGATCGGTGGCCGTGGCCGGTCCGTCGAACCGGATATTGGCCCCGGCATTGGGGCCGGATGTCAGCACATAGAACAGGTTGTTGAAGGCACCGTTGCTGATGGTCACATTTTCCTGGGTCGTCTGGCCCGTATCGATGGCGGTCTGGGTGACGGTCAGGCTGCGCAGGCCCAGCCCCGCGCTGTCGGCACCACCGATGGAGACATTGATCGCGGCATCGGTCTGAAAGCCGTTCCATTGTGACATGTCTTGCAGGTCCAGGCGTGACCGGCTTTCATCATCATCGGCCGTGACCCAGGAATCCTGGCCGGGCAGAACAAAGATTGTGCGTTGGCCGGCGCTGGCATCCTTGTGGAAAAGGCCGATGCTGGCCCCGTCATTCACCCCACCCGACAGCCGCACGATGCTGGGCTGGTCGTTGCCCCTGTCGGTCAGGGTGCCGCTGAAACTGCCGCCCAGCCCATCACTGACCGACACGCTGCGTGTGCCATTGACCAGGGTGCCATAGGTGACCTGCAACTCGGCATTGGCGCGCCAGCCGCTGACATAGGGGTTCAGGAATTCCCCATTGTCATAGTCACCGTCGGCCACGGTGGTCAGGCCGCCTTCGCCCGGATCGCGGTTATAGATGAAGGTGCCGCTGCTGCTGGTGCCCTGCAGGGCCGCTTTATCGATCTCGAACGCCGCGCGGCTGGCATTTGCATCGGTGCCGCCCAGCACCCCATTACCGCCCGATATATCGGCATAGGACCAGGTGGCGCTGCTGCCATCCGTCTTTTGGGCATATTGGTTCAACGCGATGTTGCCAGCGCCGAAGCCCAGCCGCTCCACGCCCAGCCTGACCCTGGTTTCCGCCATCTCCTTGGTCAACACCGCGCCGGGTTTCAGGATATTGGTCAGGCTGCCCAGGTCGCCATAGGTATTGCTGCTGACATCGGCCGCGTCCTGAATGCGGCTGGGGTCGATGGTCAGGCGGACAGTGCCACCGTCGAAGCGGAAACTGTTCTCTCCCTCCCGCAGCCGGGTCGACTGATCCTGTGTGCGGGCATCGCGGGAAATGGTGACGCCTTCATTGTTGGTGACGCGGATTTCCAGATCGATGTCGCGCTGCACCTGCGCCCGCACCACCCCGGTGGCCTGCAGCGCCTGCTTCATGCTGTTGCCGTCGATCAGCATGTCGACCTGTGCACCGGACCGGAAACTGTGGCTCAGTTCGATTTTCTGGCCGCTGTTGGCGGCGGCGGTCAGTTGTGCCTGGGTCAGACTGGTGGTCCAGCTCTCCTCCCCGTCCAGCACCACCAGACGGGCATCACGTCCCGGTGTGCCCCGCAGTTCGAACTTGATATCGTCCATCCGGCCGCCATTCAGGGCGTTGATCCCGCCGATCGACAGTTGCGCCAGACCCAGCGCATCCTGCGTGGCCACGATATCGGCCGCGTTGCCGCTGATCTCCCCGTTGCCATCGACCTCAATACGATAATCATTCTGGTTGATGACGCCGGTCATCTCCACCCGCGTGATGCCGGTGATCTGGCTGGCGGCCCGCACGCTGACATCGGTGGCGTTGTAGGTGGCCGGCTTGCCCCGCAGCAGATTCTTTCCGCCATAGTTGCTGTCGCCGACAATGTCGCTGATCTTGTTCAGGATGGTGTTGAACTGATCAGCCAGTTCCTTGCGCGCACTGATGGCCGCGGGCGTATTGTCCAGGGTGGAAAGGGCAACCGTGGTCAGGCCGCGGGCCTGATCCATCAGGCCTTTGACAGAGGTGACGCCCGTGCTGGCCGCCTGCAGGGTGGAAATGCCCTGCGCGATGCCGGATTTCAGCGCGTCCAGATCGCTGGCGCGCTGGTCAAGGTCGCGGGCCTTGAAAAACTGGTCCGGCCCTTCGATGGCGCTGCTGATTTTCAGGCCCGTAGACAGGCGCTTCAGGGCATCGTTCTGGTCAGCCGTAAGGGTTCGCAGCAACATGGTGGTGCTGCGCAAGGATGCCGGCAGATTGACCGACATGTCCCGCATACCCGTGCCCGACCTTTGGCCGACGTTGACCCAATCGGCGACAGGCAACCTGCCGTCGATGTCAACGCCGCCGGACTTTTTCCGGACAACGTTAACCAGTTAGTTTTACCCAAAAAGGCTAAGGTCGTCCAGTGTTCGCTTCTGCCGCCCGGGCCTGTCCGGTTTCGGACACTGTCCGTTTCCGGACAAACACCAGACCCAATAAAATCGTTATAAATCAATGGATTATGATCTGGCACACCGATTGCGATGACCCCACCAGAGACCGGAACGGGATCGACGGCACAGGAGGGGGAAGACCATGCACCAGAGACAGAGCCAGATGGACAGGATCGGCGAGGAAACGGTGCTGGTGGACCGGGTCGAGGATGCGCTGCTCAGCGTCAATCCGGATCTCTGGCTTGTCGCCCTTCTGCTGGTGGTGGGCATCAGCTGGCTGGGCCGGTTGGCCTGACACCGGACAGCCGGCGACAGACGATTTCGGGTGAGGGGGATTTTATCATGGCGATGGATCGCCGGATCGAAAAAACGGGTTTCCAGAAGCATAAGAAGGCGGTCGCGGGTGCGGCCATCGCCCTGCTGGTGGGTGCCGGTGGCCTGTATATGGCCCTTGGCGGCACGGGGGGACAGACGGTGCGTGTGGCCGAGGATCGGCTGATCGTTTCCAGCGTTTCCCAGGGTCAGTTCGAGGATTTTATCCCCGTGCGCGGGTCGGTGGAACCGCTGACCAGCATCTTCCTGGACAGTGTCGAGGGGGGGCGGGTGGAACGCCGCTTCGCCGAGGCCGGGCAGTTCGTGAAGGCGGGCCAGCCGCTGCTGGAACTCACCAACACCGATTTGCAGCTGGAGGTGATCAGTCGGGAGGCGCAGGTGATCGAACAGCTGAACCAGCTGCGCACCGTGGAGCTGAACCTGGAGGTTTCCCGCCTGAACAACCGCCAGAATCTGGTGGAGGTGGAATATAAGCTGGTGCAGCTGAAGCGCACCCTGGACCGCCGCGCCGAACTGATCAAGAGCAAGGCCATCAGCCAGGCCCAATATGATGAGGCGCAGGATGAGTATACCTATCTCCAGCGTCGGCGCGAGGTCTTGAAGGAAACGCAGACCGTCACCGACCGGCTGCGCGATGAACAGTTCGGCAAGCTGAAGGAAAGCACGGGCAAATTGCAGGAGAATCTGGAATTTGCCCGCCGCAATCTGGACAATCTGATCGTAAAGGCCCCCGTCGATGGTCAGCTGACCTCGCTGGAGGCCGAAGTGGGCCAGAACAAGACGCGCGGCGAGCGGCTGGGCCGCATCGACCGCATGGACGGGTTCAAGGTCGTGGCCCAGGTCGACGAGTTCTACCTGCCGCGTCTGGCCACGGGCCAGACGGCAGAGGTGGCCATGGGGTCTGACACCTATGTCCTGCGCGTCGCCAAGATTTTCCCGCAGGTCCGCGATGGCCAGTTCAAGGTGGAACTGGAATTCACCAGCGAGGCGCCCAAGGACATCCGTCCCGGCCAGAGCCTGCAATTGCGCCTGAAGCTGGGTGATACCACCACGGCACTGCTGATCCCCAATGGTGCCTTCTATCAGGACACGGGCGGCGCCTGGCTGTTTGTGGTCGGCCCCGACGGCAAATACGCCACCAAGCGCACTGTCCAGCTGGGCCGCCGCAACGCCCAGGTGATCGAGGTGAAAAGCGGCCTGGACAAGGGGGAACGGGTGGTCACGTCGGCCTATGGCGACATGATCCGCATGGACCGCATCCAATTGAATTGAGGCCGTCTGCCGCCGGGTGGCGGCGCCCGGCGTTTGAGAGAAAACCAAGTCTTACAGGAAGGAACAAGGGAATGTTGAAGCTGGTCGATCTGGTCAAGGCCTACCGCACCGAGGAAGTGGAAACCACGGCGCTGAATTCGGTGAATATCCATGTCCGCGACGGCGAATTTGTCGCCATCATGGGCCCGTCGGGCTGCGGCAAATCCTCGTTGCTGAACATTATCGGCATGCTGGATACGCCCAGCAGCGGCCAGTACTGGTTCAACGGGGAGGACGTCTCGACATATGGGGAGCGCAAGCTGGCCGACATCCGCAAGAAGAATATCGGCTTCATCTTTCAGAGCTTCAACCTGATCGATGAGCTGACAGTCTTCGAGAATGTCGAACTGGCACTGCTCTATCACGACATCCCGGCGCGCGAACGCAAGGAGCGGGTGAAGGCGGCGCTGGCGAAGGTGAATATCGGGCACCGTGAAAGCCACCTGCCGCAGCAACTGTCCGGTGGTCAGCAGCAGCGTGTGGCCATCGCCCGCGCCGTGGTCGCCAAGCCCAAGATGCTGCTGGCCGACGAGCCGACCGGCAACCTGGACAGCGCCAATGGTGACGAGGTCATGCGTATGCTGACCGACCTGAATGCCGAGGGCACGACCATCGTCATGGTCACCCACTCCATGCCGCACGCCCAATATGCGACCCGCATCATCAACCTGTTCGACGGACAGGTCGTGGCCGAGAACCTGCGCGCCGCCTGATGATCGATACCCACGGCATCGGGGGGATCTGCCATGTTGAAGAACTATCTGATGGTTGCGTTTCGCAACCTTTTGAAACACAAGCTTTATTCGGCGATCAATATTGCCGGGCTCGCGGTCGGTCTGGCGACCTGCGTGCTGATCCTGCTGTTCGTGCGCAACGAGACGACGCATGACCGCTTTTTCACCGATGCCGATCGCCTGTATCAGGTGGTGATCCGGGCCCAGTTGCCGGGCCGTCAGGCCGACAATGTCGCCGCCACCATGCTGCCGCTGGCCGCCGCCTTGAAGGAGAGCTTCCCGGAGATCGAGAAGACAGCCCGTGTGGTGCAGAGCCCGACGGTCTTCAAGCGTGGGGATGACAGTTTCTCCGAAACCGTCCGGCTGGTCGATCCCGACTTTTTCCGCATGTTCGACTTCCCATTCCTGCGCGGCGACCGGATGACGGCGTTGGACGAGCCCAACGGCATCGTCTTGACCGAGAGCATGGCGAAAAAATATTTCAAGGATAGCGATCCCCTGGGCCAGACCCTGGAGGTTGATGGTGCGGAGCCGGCCAAGGTCACGGGTGTGATCTCCGACATGCCGTCCGACACCCATTTCGACCTGGAAATCATCCGCCCCTATGCCGCCGGTGCCGCAGCGTTGCGCGGGCTGGAAACGAACTGGGGTGGCATCTGCTGCGAGACCTATCTCCTGTTGAAGCCCGGGGCTGACGCGGCGGCCATCAATGCCCGCCTGCCGGCCTGGATCAAGACGGCGGCCCCGACGCTGAATTCCCCGCAGGGCAGCATCAATCTGGGAGAGATATTCACACCGCGCATCCGCAACGTGAAGGACATCCATACCGATCCGGTGCAGTCCTCCATGCGGCCATCCACCTCCTATGCCGAAATCCTGACCTTCGCGGCGGTGGCGGTGCTGGTGTTGGCGATCGCCTCCATCAATTTCATGAACCTGGCCACGGCGCGGGCCACGCAGCGCGCCCGCGAAGTGAGTGTGCGCAAGGTGGTGGGCGCCAGCCGGGGCCAGATCATCATGCAGTTCATCGGGGAAAGCCTGATGCTGACACTGATCGGTCTGCTTCTGTCCATCGCCCTTGTCGAACTGGCCCTGCCGGCCTATTCCGCCTTCTTGGACAAGGAACTGACCTTCAACCTGTTCACCGATCCGCTGCTGGGTCCGGCCCTGCTGGGTCTGGCGCTGGTGGTCGGTGTTGCGGGTGGTGCCTATCCGGCTTTCTTCCTGTCCAGCTTCAACCCGGCACGGGTGCTGAAGGGTGCCTCGTCGGGTGTTGGCGGCGGGTCCGGACGGCTGCGCATGACGCTGGTGGTGGTGCAGTTCGCCATCTCCATCGCGCTGATGGTCGCAACGGCCGTGGTTTATGGTCAGTTGCTCTACGCCCAGAATAAGAATCTGGGCTTCGACAAGGAAAACACCGTCATCCTATCCGGCTTTCCGCGCGGCGCCGATCGCGAACGCCAGCAGACCCTTGCCAACAGTCTGGCCAAGCTTGACGGCGTGGCGTCTGCCGCCGGTACCGATGTGACACCGGGCGATGGCAACGAGATCAACACCAATGTCCGCATGCCCGGGGCCGACCCGAACCAGCTGCTGGTTCTGCGCCAGGCCACGGTCGATTGGGACTATGTGAAGACGCTGGGTCTCCAGCTTGTCGCTGGCCGTGACTTCGACCGATCTCGCCCCGCCGACCAGCTGATCTTTCCGCCGCAGCCGGCCCCTGGTGCAGCGCCGCCGGCTGATAATGCGGAACGGCCGGTGCATTCCGGGTCCGTCATCCTGAACGAGGCCGCCGTGAAGCGGCTGGGTTTTACCAGCAACGAGGATGCGCTGGGCAAGGAGTTCGAGGCAGGTGGTGGCGCCAGCACGCTGAAACTGACCATCATCGGCGTCATCGCGGATTTCCACTTCCGCTCCGTCCATGATCCCATCGCACCGGCAATGTTCTATGTCGACAATGGCAGCTTCTCCGACATGCTGGTCCGCATCAAGGGTGGCGACACCCAGAAGACGCTGGCCGCCGTGGAGCGTGTCTGGCGGGACATGTACCCGACCCGGCCCATGCAGCGGGAGTTCCTGGATACCCGCATCGAGAATCTCTATGTGCGCGAGGCCAAGACCTCGCAGATGTTCGCCACCTTCTCGGGTCTGGCCATCCTGATTGCCTGCCTGGGTCTGTTCGGCCTGGCCAGCTTCACGGCCGAACGCCGGACGAAGGAGATCGGGCTGCGCAAGGTGCTGGGCGCCAGCGTACTGGACATTGTCCGCCTGCTGGTCTGGCAGTTTTCCAAGCCGGTGCTGGTGGCCAACCTGATCGCCTGGCCCGCCGCCTGGTATTTCATGGACCGCTGGCTGAACGGCTTCAGCTTCCGCATCGACCTGAACCCGCTGCTGTTCGTGGCGGCAGGCGGTCTGGCCCTGCTGATCGCCTGGGCGACCGTGGGTCTGCATGCGGCCCGCGTGGCCCAGGCCAAGCCGGTGACCGCGCTGCGGTACGAGTAAGCGACGCGCCCTTGCGGGTCCGGTGGGGACCGGGTCCGCAGGGGCGCCCTTGTTCAGGGACGGGGTTGCCAAAAGGGGGGGGGGAATCAAATGCTGCGTAACTGGATCATGGTGGCTTTGCGCAACCTGCTGCGCCATCGCCTGCACGCCGTCCTGAACCTGTCGGGCCTGGCCGTGGGGCTGGCCGCCTGTCTTCTGATCCTGCTGTTTGTGCGGAATGAGACGGGCTACGACCGGTTCTTCAAGGATGCTGACCGCATCTATCAGGTGACCCTGGAATGGCGGGTACCGGGCCGTACGCCGGAACGCAATGTCTATACCCAGGCGGGTTTTGGCCGCGCCTTCATGAATGCCCATCCGGAGGTGCAGGATTTCACCCGCTTCACACAGGGGCGAGCCATCCTGTCGGCGGGCGACCGGCAGTTCTATGAATGGACGGTCACCGTCGATTCGAACTTCCTGCTGATGTTCGATTTTCCCCTGATCGCGGGCGATGCCGCGACGGCGCTGACCGATCCCTCTTCCATCGTTCTGACAGAGGAGATGGCCCAGAAATATTTCGGCGATACGCCGGCGCTGGGCCAGATACTGACACTGGATCACAAGCATGCACTGAAGGTGACGGCGGTGGTGGCCAAACTGCCGCCAAACACGCATCTGGATTTTGATCTGCTGCTGCCGGCGACCAATCCGACCGCCACCTGGATGGTGGAGATGGAGAAGAACTGGGGCAATACCAATGGCACGACCTATCTGCGCCTGAAGCCCGGCGCATCGGTGGAACCGCTGCGCCTCGGCATGCGTGACTGGGTCAAGCGCACATTCACCCCCTTGCAGACGCCACAGGGCCCTATCGATCTGGCTGATATGGCCTTTCCCGATCTGCGCCCGCTGACCGGCATTCATACCGAACCCCTGGCCGGTGACGTCACGCCGGGCATCAGCGGGACGGAGCTGACCACCTTCACGGCGGTTGCCTTCCTGATCCTGGTCATCGCCTGCATCAACTTCATGAACCTGGCCACCGCCCGCGCCACCCAGCGGGCACGGGAGGTCAGCGTGCGCAAGGTGGTGGGCGCCAGCCGGGCACAGCTGGTGGCGCAGTTCCTGGGCGAAAGCCTGCTGATGACCTTCTTTGCCCTGCTTCTGGCCATCGCGCTGGTCGAACTGTCCCTGCCGGGGTTCAGCGCTTTCCTGGACAAGGAACTGGTGCTCGATTTCCGGCGTGATCCGACACTGCTGCCCCTGCTGTTGGGGCTGGTACTGCTGGTGGGCATTGGCGGCGGCGCCTATCCGGCCTTTCTTCTGTCCTCCTTCAACCCGGCCCAGACCATGAAAAGTGCCGGGGCAGGAACCAATGGCGGCTCTGGACGGTTGCGCATGGTGCTGGTGGTGGTGCAGTTCGCCATCTCCATCACCCTGATGGTGGCCACCTCTGTTGTCTATGGCCAGTTCATCTATGCCCAGCACAAGAACCTGGGCTACGACACCGAAAATGTCGTGATCGTCGGCCATTTTCAGGATGAAGGCGTGCGGGAGAAGACGCAGACCTTCATGGACATGCTGCGTGCCGACCCCAATGTGTCGGGCGTGGGTGTGGCCAGCCACATTCCCGGCGACGGGGGGGAAAACAACACCATCATCAAGCCACTGACCGGCGGTGCGCCCGATGATGTGTTGATGCGCCAGGACAGTGTTGGTGCCGGCTTTTTCGAGGCGCTGGGCATGCGCATGGTCGCGGGCCGCACCTTTGATCGGGATCGCGCCGCCGACATGGTGCAGCGACCTGACTGGATGACGCAAAACAAGCCGCCACCCCAAGGCACGACGGAACTTTTTATGCCGGCGGCCCTGATCCTGAATGAAAGTGGCGTAAGGGCCCTGGGCTTCCAAAGTGCCGAAGCCGCCCTGGGTCAGCAGACAAAGATCATGGACGGCCCGGTCAGCTATCTGACCGGCACCATCATCGGTGTGGTCGCGGATTTCCATTTTCGGTCCATCCATGAACCGATCCGCCCGGTGATGTATATCAGCGACCCCGGTCGCCACCACGCCATGGCCATCCGCGCCAAGGCCGGGCAGTTGCAGGCGGTGGTATCGAAGATCGACCGTGTCTGGGCCGAACTGGTCCCCGACCGGCCCATCGAACGCAGCTTCTTCGACGTCAATATCGCCAACCAGTATCACCGCGAACAGAAGACCTCTCAGATGTTCGCCACCTTCTCCGGGCTGGCCATCTTCATCTCCTGCCTGGGGCTTTACGGTCTTGCCAGTTTCACAGCGGAGCGGCGGACGAAGGAGATCGGCCTGCGCAAGGTGCTGGGTGCCAGTGTGCCGGACATTGTCCGCCTGCTGGTCTGGCAGTTTTCCAAGCCGGTGCTGGTGGCCAACCTGATCGC
>JAIXTS010000372.1 GCA_027483805.1 Azospirillum sp.
CGGTTCATCCGCCGCATATCCAGCGATACCGTGCCCGCCTTTGTGGGGATGTAACCGCCGGTATAGCTCATGCCCGCCCCGCGCGGCGCTACGGGTACGCGATGCTGGTGAAGCAGGCCCATGATGGCGGACAACTGGTCCAGGCTGTCGGGGGTCACCACCAGGGCTACCGGCTCTGTACTTTCCGACCAGATGTCGCCGCTATGCAGGCGTCGCGTCGCCGCATCGTCGGAGACCCCGCCCGGACCGGTGATGGAGAGCAGGGCGGCTTTCAAGCCGTTGCCCAAATTGTCCCCGTGTGACGCGCCGTCCGGCATGACCCTGACCCCAATGCTCGACAATCCTGGCGCGCAGACTATCTGGCGGTGCGGGGCCGGGCGCGGTCGGGCCGCGTGATTGTCCGCAAGGCGGTCACGGCGGCCGGCAGGCTTGGCGCCGTCCAGGGGGACATGATGTCTTCATCCCAGACATGGAACAGGGGCCGGGAGCCGGACGATGCCGTCTACCCTTTATGACAAGCTGTGGAACAGCCATGTGGTGGCGGCGGAAGACGGCGGGATGAGCCTTCTCTATATCGACCGCGCCATGCTGCATGAGGTCAGCAGCCCGCAGGCCTTCGCCGGCTTGCGGGAAAAGGGGCTGAAGGTCCGCAATCCCGCTGCCTTTCTGGCCGTGGCCGATCATTCGGTTCCCACCCGCCACCGCGATCGGCCCATTGCCGACCCACAAGCCCGCGCACAGGTCGAACTGCTGGCCCGCAACTCAAAAGATTTCGGTATCGATATGATTGGCCTGGATGATCCACGACAGGGCATCGTCCATGTTACGGGTCCGGAACAAGGCTTTACTTTGCCGGGCTTGACACTGGTTTGTGGCGACAGCCATACGGCCACGCATGGGGCCTTTGGCACGCTGGCTTTCGGCATCGGGTCGGGTGAATGTGAAAGCGTGCTGGCCACCCAGGTCCTGCGCCTGACCAAGGCCAAAACCCTGCGCGTCAATGTCCATGGCAACCTGCCACCCGGCGTGGGAGCCAAGGATATCATCCTGGCGGTGGTGGGAACGCTGGGCAGCAACGGTGCCGTCGGCCATGCCATCGAATATGCCGGTCCCGCCATCCGTGCCCTGTCCATGGAAGGGCGCATGACCCTGTGCAATATGAGCATTGAGGCAGGGTCGCGTACCGGTCTGGTGGCACCGGATGAGGTGACCTTCGCCTGGCTGAAGGGCCGGCCCCTGGCCCCGCAGGGGGCGGACTGGGATGCGGCCCTCGCCTATTGGCGCACATTGCCCAGCGATGACGGCGCTGTCTTTGACCGGGAGATTGAAATCGACGCTACGCGCCTGGTGCCGCAGGTCAGTTGGGGCACCAGCCCGGATCAGGTGGCCGATGTCACGGGCCGCGTGCCCGACCCCGCCGGGGCTGGCGATACCGAGATGGCGGCCAAGATGACCAAGGCCCTGTCCTATATGGACCTGACGCCGGGCATGCCGGTCCGCGACATTAGGATCGGCCATGTCTTCATCGGGTCCTGCACAAATGGAAGGATCGAGGATCTGCGCATTGCCGCCCGCATCCTGAGGGATCGCCGCGTGGCCGACGGGGTGCAGGCGCTGGTGGTCCCCGGATCGAAGGCGGTTAAGCAGCAGGCGGAGGCCGAAGGTCTGGATACCATCTTCCGTGCGGCCGGCTTTGACTGGCGCGAACCGGGCTGTTCGCTATGTGTGGCCATGAATGATGACCGGCTGCCGCCCGGCGCCCGCTGTGCCAGCACGTCGAATCGCAATTTCGAAGGGCGGCAGGGCCAGGGCGCGCGCACCCACCTGATGGGTCCGGCCATGGCGGCGGCATCGGCCATTGCCGGCCATATCGCCGACCCGCGCGATTACCTTGGGGAGGCCTGATCCATGCAGCCCTTTACCACTCTGACCGCCATCGCCGCCCCGCTGGATGAGGCGGATATCGATACGGACATCATCTATCCCGCCCGCTTTCTGACCATCACGGAGAAGAAGGGCTTGGGCCGTTACGCCTTTCATGACCGCCGTTATGATGGCAAGGGGCGGGAACTGGTGGATTTTGTCCTGAACTGCGATCCCTGGCGCCATGTCGGCATCCTGGTCGCCGGTGCCAATTTTGGCTGCGGCTCCTCGCGCGAACAAGCCCCCTGGGCCCTACTGGACTTAGGCATACGCTGCATCATCGCGCCCAGCTTCGGGGAGATTTTCCGGGGCAATTGCTACCGAAACGGCATGCTGCCGGTGACGGTGGGGGAGGCGGATCACGCCGCCCTGCGGTCCGACGCGCGCGCCAGGGCCAGCCTGCATGTCGATCTGACTGCTCGCACCATCACAAGGCCCGATGGTTCCACCATTGCCATTGCCATCGATGATGGCAAACGTGACGCACTGCTGAATGGCTGGGACGAGGTGATGGGTATCCTCAACCTTTATGCCGGCACCATCGACCGGTACGAGCAGGACCGCCGCACACGCCTGCC
>JAIXTS010000504.1 GCA_027483805.1 Azospirillum sp.
ACCCTACCGTCGCAGCCTGATTTCCGTGTCATCCAGGCCGGTCAGGACCAGGGTGCCGTCTGGTTGCACCGTGTGGGTCTGCACGCTGCGCAGGGCCGACAGGAAGGCCTGTTCGCGCAGCATCATCTCGCGCGGACAGGCCATCAGGGTGCTGGCGCTGCTGCGTCCCGCGATGGTCAGGCCGTTGGCATCGGCGCGGTAGCGGGCCATGAAACGGTTGCAGCCGGCGCTGCCGCTGATCTCGCCCTGGCTGGTGAAGCGCAGGAACAGGCCGGCATCGGCCACCGGCTCGCCATTCAGCGCCGTGACCGTCCATTGCTCCGTCTGGGCCAGGAAGGCCGCCGCCGACCCGCCGCATCCCGTCAGTTCCTGGCCCGCCACCTCCACCGTCACCCGGTCAGGAAACGGCACAAGGCTGCGCGGGTCCAGGCACAGGCCGGGATTGATGGTCACCCTCAATTCCCCCGTGCTCAGCCGGGCCACATAACGGTGGCCATCGGCCAGCAATTGCCGTTCAGGCACCGCAATCTGCGTGATCTGGGACGTTCCTGTGACAGATCTCACGAGGTCCAGACGCTCCGGCCCGATCAGCAGGGTCCAGTCGGGCGCGCGGCCGCGCGCTTCATATTGTCCGGCGGCGGGGGTGGGATCGTCGGGGAATTCCGCCTGCGCACAGGCGGTTTCGGCCTCCCCCGTGATGGTCAGGCGGGCATTGCGCCCCTTGTTCCAGAACTCGATCTCCCGCCCGTCCGCCAGGGTGCCGCCATAGCGCGCGCCGCTGGCCGACAGACGCTGCTCCAGCCGCTGGGTCAGGCCATCCAGGGTCAGGTCCAGACCGTCATCACCGAAAAGCGCCTGTACCTGCCGGTCCCCACACAGGAACGGGATGCCGGCCGGCTGCGGCGCGGCATCCGGCGCTGTTGCCGGTGCGGGTGCCGGTGCCGGACTGGCGGCGCGGGTCAGCCACAGCCGACCCAGATCATGCAACGGCTGATCGGGATCGATGACATGGGCGCCCTGAATGGACCAGAGCGGCTGGCCGGCCTTGTCCTGGATAATGGCGCGCAGGGCATAGCGCTCGCCGGCCTTCAGCTTGGCCTTGACGGCGGTCAGGCGGAAACTCAGCGGCACCTGCTGCCCCGCCAGATCAATGCTCTGCCGGGCCAGCGCCGGGCCCGCCGGATCCCCCCCGCTCGATTGTTCGGCCAGCGTGACCAGCAAGGTGGCGCCCGGCGGCAGGGCCATGCGCTCACGGTAGCTCAATTCACCGATGATGGTGACCAGGGCGCGGGCGGTGGAGCTATTGACGGCAGCGTTGGCTCCCTGCGGCTGTTGGGCGTTGGCCAGACCTTGGCCGGTCACCACCAGCGCCAGCCCCGCCGTCAAACATGTCGCCACCCAACCGCTTCTGCGCATCGTGTCCCTTCGTGCCCAGGGTCCCTGTCCGGGCGCCGATGATGCCGCCCCGGCGCCGGCGGTGCCAGTTTGAAATGCGATCGGGGCGCATTTTCCGGGCCGGACGGTGGGCAGACGGGGGCCGGACAATGTGCCCGATCACCCGGTCGTCGCAGTTTTGCATCTGAATACGTATGCGTCGCATCGCAGCAATCTTATGCATACGTATTTTCGCGCTCTCCGTTTTCGGGGTTTGTAACTAAATTCGGAATGCAACATGCCGGAACAACGGGCCCTGCAAAGGGGTCAGTTGCAAACGCCGCCAAATGGGTAGACTGGCCCTGCACAGGAAACAGGCATCCATTTATTTGCCGCCCAAATAATCAGGGGCGGTAAGGGCTGGCCAATAAAGATCAGGGCTGTTGCGGGTGAGGGTAGTCGTCGCGTCCGCTTGTTATGGTTGTTGCGTGTTCGGATGCAGCGTTAAGCAGGTTCGTGGCCGAAAACGGCTTCGGGCGATGGGAAAGGCTTTGCTGATCCGGGCGGAATTCGCTCGCGGTTCGAAACTGCGCCCCGAACGGGGTCAACAAAAAACAATGGCGTCGGTGACGCTAGTCGATGGGGAGTGAGAGGAATGTCCAAGGTTCATCCAATGCGTTTCGCGTTGCTGGCGACGGTTGCCGGCACTGCCATGCTGACGGCCGGCACCGCTGTTGCGGCCGATGAAAGCATCGTGACCCAGCGCAGCTAGACCCAGGTGGCCCAGGCCGCCCCGGCCGCCGCCCCCGCCGCCGCCGGCGTGCTGGAAGAAATCATCGTTTCGGGCTTCCGCCAGTCGATCCAGGCGTCGCTGGAGCAGAAGCGCAACGCCACGCAGGTCGTGGAAGTGATCACGGCGGAAGATATCGGCAAGCTGCCCGATAACTCGATCGCTGAATCGATCGCCCGCCTGCCCGGCATTGCGGCTCAGCGTATCGATGGCCGCGCGCAGTCGATCAGCCTGCGCGGCCTGGGCCCGGACTTTACCACCACGCTGCTGAATGGCCGCGAACAGGTGACGACGGGTAATAACCGCTCGGTGGAATTCGACCAGTATCCGGCCGAAATCTCCTCGGGCGTGGCCGTCTACAAGACCTCGCAGTCCAATGTCATCGGCCAGGGTCTGGCCGGTACGGTCGATCTGAAGACCATCCGTCCGCTGGATTACAAGGAACGGGTGCTGTCGGTTTCGGCCCGCACCGAATATGTGACCAACGGCAAGCTGAACAGCGACAGCGACGAATATGGCTATCGCTTCTCCGGCACCTATGTGGATCGTTTCGCCAACGACACAATGGGCATCTCCATTGGCGTTTCGCACCTGATGCAGCCGACGCAGATCAAGTCGGCCCGTTTCTGGGGCGATGGCAATTATCCGCGCATCAATGACAGCCAGCCGCTGAGCAACACCGCCCCCTACATCATCGGCGGTGGTGAATTCCGCTCCAACTCTCAGACGCTGAAGCGTACGGGCGTTGTCGCCACCTGGCAGTGGCTGCCGAGTGACAATTTCACCAGCACCGCCGACTTCTACTATTCGAAGTTCGATGATGTGCAGTATCAGCGCGGTGTGGAACTGCCGCTCTGGTGGTCGTCCGCCGCTCTGGCCACGACCGGGCGTACGGTTGAGGATGCGCTGGTCACGGCCGGCAGCTTCTCTGGCGTCAAGGGTGTGGGCCGTTCGGACATCCGCACCACCAAGGCCGACCTCTATTCCGCCGGCTGGAATGGTGAGTATAACAAGGACGAATGGACGGTCACCGCCGACCTGGGTTACAGCTCGGCTGACCGCAAGTCCTCGCGCTTCGAGGCCTATTACGGCACGGGTCGTGTCGGCACGGGTGCGACCGATACGATCGGTTTCACTTCCGCTCCGGATGATTTCGGCTGGCAGCTGACCAAGCGTCTGAACTATGCCGATCCGACCCTGATGCTGCTGACCGATCCGGGTGGGTGGTCGGGCGGTTCCATCGGGACGCTGGACCAGAACGGTTACCTGAATACCCCGACCGTCAATGACGAGCTGTATTCGGCCCGCTTCGACATCCGCCGCGAACTGGACAGCAACGCGTTCAGCGCCATTGATATCGGCGTCAACTACACCGACCGCAAGAAGGAATATACGCAGCCGGAATGGTATGTGGTCACCACGGCCAACGTCCAGAACCCGACCTCGCAGCGTTCCATCGCCGTCCCGGCATCGTCCGTCCTGAAGCCGACGGACCTGTCCTGGATCGGCCTGGGTGACACGCTGGCCTTCGATCCGCGTGCCCTGCTGGCCAATGGCACCTACTCTCTGGTGAAGTGCCCGCGTGACAATTGCCAGAACGACAGCGGCTATGACATCTCGGAAAAGGTGTGGACCGCCTTCGCCAAGATCGATCTGGATGCTCAGCTGGGCTCTGTCGGCCTGACCGGTAACATCGGTGCGCAGTATATCCACACCGATCAGTCCTCAACGGGACCGGCCATTACCAAGGACGCCAATAACCGCCCTGTCTTCACCCTGCAGACCGATGGCGCGAAGTATTATAACTTCCTGCCCAGCGCGAACTTTATCTTCACGATGCCGAACGAGGATCACAAGATCCGCCTGTCGGCCTCGCGTCAGATGGCCCGCGCCCGTCCGGATCAGCTGTCGGCGCTGTCGACCTACAGCTACAACGCGGCCCGCGTCAACCAGACCAATATCGACTTCTCGCCCTGGAGCGCTGGCGGTGACAATAACGGCAACCCGCGTCTGAAGCCCTGGGTGGCGGATGCGGTTGACGCGACGTACGAGTACTACTTTGCCGATGCCGGCTATCTGGCCTTCAACACCTACTACAAGTGGCTGAAGACCTACATCTACAAGCAGCGCACGGTGATGGACTTCACCGGCTATCCGGTCACGGGGGCACAGCCCACACTGCGCGTCGGTTATTCCGAGCGTCCGGCCAACGGCAACGGCGGTGACATCTACGGTGCCGAATTTGCCCTGGCCCTGCCGTTCGACCTGATCAGCGAGGCGCTGGATGGGTTCGGCATGACCGGCAATGTCGGCTACACCAAGACCAGCATCCAGCCGAACCCCGGCGATCCGGCCCAGCCGATCCCCGGCTTCTCCAAATACACGGCCGCCGGCACGCTGTATTATGACAAGAATGGCTTCCAGGCGCGTATTTCGGCCAATTACCGGTCGAAGTTCCTGGCGGAGGTCACCGGCTTCGGCCAGGGTCGTGCGCTGCGCATGGGCAAGGGCGAGACCATTTACGACGCCCAGGTGTCGTATGAGTTCCAGGAAGGGTCGCAGCTCCAGGGCCTGACGGTCATGCTCCAGGGCTACAACCTGTCCAACGAGCCCTTCATCGCCTATGGCCGTGGCGACACGCGTCTGGTTGAGCGGTTCGAGGATTACGGCAGCCGTTATCTGCTGGGTGTCTCCTACAAGTTCTGATCCTGTCTCCCTCTGCCCCCGCCGACCCTGTGCCGGCGGGGGTTTTTCTTTAGGCATGGATCCTGCGGGAGACTGGGCGGCAATTTGCTGCCGTTGCGCTATCCTTCTCCCCAAACCAACCGGGGAACAAAATGCACAAACCCATGCGCAGTATCGTGATTGTCGGTGGCGGCACCGCTGGCTGGATGTCGGCGGCGGCGTTGGCCCGCGTGGCTGGTAAGACGCACAGGCTGCATCTGGTGGAATCCGACGAGATCGGCACCGTCGGGGTGGGGGAGGCGACGATCCCGCCTATCGCCACCTTCAACCGCGTGCTGGGCATCGACGAGGATGAGTTCCTGCGCGCCACCAACGGCACCATCAAGCTGGGCATCGAATTCAAGGACTGGTACCGTCCGGGCCACCGCTACATGCATGCCTTTGGCGCGCTGGGCCGGCCGCTGGGCATGACCCATTTCCACCATCTCTGGCGCCGCGCCCATGCGCTGGGGCTGGATGGGGACTGGGAACAATATGTCTACAATACCGTGGCCGCCCGTGCGCTGCGCTATGCCCGTCCGGGGCCGCAGCGGCGGTCGCCCCTGGAGCCGCTGACCCACGCCTTCCATTTCGATGCCGGCCTCTACGCCGCCTTCCTGCGCCGCTTCGCCACCGAACGCGGCGTGGTGCGCACAGAGGGAAAGATCCGCCGCACCATCCTGAATGCCTTCAACGGCCATGTGGAGGCGGTGGAGATGGAGGATGGCAC
>JAIXTS010000071.1 GCA_027483805.1 Azospirillum sp.
CGCTTGGGGTGGGCAGGGTCGCGCAGGGTCAGCAGGCTGAAGCCCAGGAACATTGCCCCCAGCAGCAGATAGGCGTGATCGACGGTGATCATGGTGCCACCTGTTCCGGGCTTTGCGTGTCGGCCCCGGCCGCTTCCTGCCGCAATTTTCTGTCAAACATCATCAGCCGCGCCCCATGCACCAGAAAGGCGACGATGGCTGTCGGAATGGCCCAGAGGGAGACATGCAGCGCTTCGATAGGGATGCCGGCCTGTTCCATGAAACCGACGATCAGCACGATCGATCCGATGGCGATGAAGATATCCTCACCAAAAAACAGGCCGATATTGTCGGTGGCGGCCGTCATGCCACGGATTCGGAAGCGGGTCCCATCCGGGATTGGGCCCAGTTGTGCCTCCGCCGCCCCTTCGGCCATGGGCGCAACCAGGGGGCGCACCATCTGTGGGTGCCCGCCCAGCGAGGTGAGGCCGAGGGCCGATGTGGCCTGCCGCACCCCAAGATAGGTCAGCAGGACACGGCCCGGTGTCGCGGCACCGGAGCGTGTGATCAGCGCCTTGGCCTTCTCCTGCAACCCGGCGCGTTCCAGCAGTCCGATCAGGGGCAGGATCAGCCAGGTGATATGGAAATACCGGTTATCATTGAAGGCTGTCCCGAACCGGGCCAACGTGTCCAGGGCCGCCTGCGGCAGATCCCGTACCGGCACACCGGAAGAGATGGCCGCCGCCACGCCCGTGGCCACCGCCCCCACCAGAATGGTTGGAAGCGGATTGGTGCGCAGCGCGAAGCCTGCCACCACGATCAATATGCCCACGAGCACCAGCATTGGCGTCCCCCGGCGTAATCGGATATGAATTCGTTGATAAGACACTAACAATTTATCGATATCATATCAACGAGGGTGGCTATGAGTGAGCACGCCAAAGCACCGATCGTGTCGTCGGCCCATCTAGCCCAGGGCGGATCACCCGCCCTGTCAGAGCTGGAATTCAGCCTGACCCTGGCAGCATCGGCCTTTCAACGCTGGATCGTGCGCTGTGCCGCCGCGACGGGTGCGCAGTTGACGCCGCTGGAGGTGCTGATCCTGCACACGGTCCGTCATCGCGACCGGCCCAAGCGCTTTGTTGACATCATGCTGGTCCTGCATATTGAGGACGCGCATCTGGCCAATTATGCACTGCGGAAGCTGCAGGCGGCCGGCCTTGTCCGCACCAGAAGGTCCGGCAAGGAAAAGCTGATTGAGGCGACGGAAGCCGGTGTCAGCTTCTGTGAAACCTACAAGTCCGTGCGCGAACAATTGCTGGTCGACAGTGTGAAGGCCAGCGGCATCAGTGAGGAGGCGCTGTCGCAATCGGCTGCCCGCCTGCGCGCACTGTCAGGCATCTATAACGAGGCGGCGCGCGCTGCAGCCACCCTTTGACCTTCATCCATTGGCCCGGGCCACCGCTGCTTACCTCTGGACGGCGGGGGTGGGGTGCGTCGCATAATGCCGCTCCTTCCGTTCAGACCCTGGTGAAGGCAACAGACGCATGACCCGTAATGTCGCTTCCCCCACCCGCCGCCAGCTTCTGGCCGGTACTGCGTCCCTGGCGATGATGGGGCTGGCCCCTGGTGTCCTGGCCGCCACCGGCGGCGACACCATCGCCAAGGCCCAGGCTTTCCTGGACCAGTTGACCGACAGGATCCTGGCCTGGTACCCGGAAAACGCCACGCAACTTGGCATCGACAAGGACCGGCATGCGGGCCTGCGCGCCACCCTGGGGGATCGGTCGCTGGCGGGGATCGAGGCGCAGCGCAGGGTGGTGAAGGAACAGCTGGCCGCCGTGAGCGCGCTGGACCGCACCGGCCTGTCGGCGGAAATGCGGGCCAATCTGGAGGTAGCGCAGGCCACCCTTGAATTGTCGGCCCAGGGGCACGGTTTCCGGTTCGGCGATATGGCGCTGTTGAACCAGAGCTACTCCTACCGCAACAGCCCCTATGCCGTGGCCCAGAATGTCGGTGCCTTTGTTGAGGTGCCGGACTTCCTGACCAGCCAGCACAAGATCGACAGCAGGGAAGATGCCGACAGCTACCTGTCCCGCCTGACCCAGTATGCTGTGGCGCTGGATGCGGAAACCGAACGGCTGCGGGTGGAGGGTGGTCAGGGCTACAGGCTGCCTGACTTCCTGCTGGAAAAGGCCATCGGACAGTTCACGGGTGTTGTCGGCACCCCCGTGGCCGATTGGGACCTGGTGAAGCATTTTGAGGCCGGGGCCAAACAGGTGGGCCACGCCAAGCCCGGTGAAGCCACCTCCATCATCAATGACAAGGTCCTGCCCGCCCTTAAGCGGCAGCAGGCCGTGATGGAACAGCAGCGCCAGGGCGCCCGCAGCGATGCCGGTGTCTGGGCCTTGCCGCAGGGGGCGGATTATTACGCCTGGGCGCTCAGTGCCGCGACCACCACCAGCCTGTCACCTGATGAGGTGCATGCGATGGGGCTGGAGCAGTTGAAAATGCTGCAATCGCGCATGGAACCGTTGCTGCGCGCCCAGGGCCTGACCCAGGGGACGGTGGGCGACCGTATGGCCGCGCTGGGCAAGGACCCGAAACATCTCTGGCCCAATGATGAAAAGGGACGGGCTGACCTGCTGGCCTACATCAATGAACGGGTGGATGATATCCGCACCCGCATGCCCCAGGCCTTTACGGTTCTGGTGCCGGGCAAGCTGGTGGTCAAGCGGGTGCCCGTGGCGATTGAGGCCGGGGCCCCCGGCGGCTATGCCAGTGCGGGATCGATGGATGGCAGCCAGCCTGGCTCCTACTACATCAACCTGCGCGACACCAGCATCTGGCCGCGTCACGCCCTGCCGACCCTGTCCTATCATGAAGGCATTCCCGGCCATATCTGGCAGGGGGAATACAGTTACAAACTGCCCTTGATCCGCACCCTGCTGGCCTACAGTGCCTATACCGAAGGCTGGGCGCTTTATGCCGAACAACTGGCCGATGAGCTGGGTGTCTATCAGGACGATCCCATCGGGCAGTTGGGCTATCTGCAATCCATGGCGTTCAGGGCCTGCCGTCTGGTCGTGGATACGGGCATTCATGCCAAGCGCTGGACAAGGCCGCAGGCCATCGACTGGTTCGTCACCAACAACGGCTCCACCGCCGCCCAGGTGTCGCGGGAGGTGGATCGTTACTGCTCCTGGCCCGGCCAGGCCTGTGCCTACAAGATCGGGCACACGGCCATCAACCGTGTGCGCGATACCCTGAAGGCCCGTTTGGGTGGGAAATATGATTTCCGTCGCTTCAACGATGCGCTGGTCATGACGGGCAATGTGCCGCTGTCCCGGCTGGAGGCGCTGGTCGAAGGGCGGTTGACGGCATAACCATGCTCGCCTGGCGATAAAGACGGAACATTGTTCCATCATTGCGGGGCGCGGCACCTTGCGCCGGCCCCGCGAAATCCCTACCTTTGTCGCCATGCGTTTCCTTGCGACCCTTCTGCTGCTGGCGGCATTCCTGATGAATGTCCCTGGGCTCCACGCCCGGGACCTGTCGCACAGCCATGGGCAGACGGGGCATGACCAGACGGGACATACGCATATGCTGGCCGGGGCGGAGCAGGTGCCCATAGGTCAGCTTTCTATGGATTGCCACCATGAATGCAGCCACATCCATGTGGCCGACCGGGCCCGCGGGACCCGTGTTGTGGAACCCGTCGTCTGGGTTGTGACTGCCTATCCGGCTGAAGCCCCGCTGCTGCCAGAAAGTGCCGAGCCGGCGCTTCCAGACGAACCCCCGCGCGCCTGACGAAATGATCTGTCTCGCCGCCGCCCTGAGCGGGCGGCCCGCAATCTGTTCGTCATCGCGGAGTATCCATGCGGCTGCATCACGCGGTCGCCCTGGCGATTTCCATCGTCGGGGCCCCGGCGGCATGGGCGCAAACCACGCCCGCCGCCACCTATCTTCCCCAAACACCTACAAGTCTAACCCCTGATACCGCCATCGCGCTGGCCCTTCAGCATGCGCCGCGCGATCTGGCGGCGCGTGCCCGGCTGGATGCCGCCGGCGGGGCTGTCGATCAGGCTGATACCAGCCCCAATCCGGAAATCGGATTCGAGCTGGAGAATTTCTCCGGTTCCGGCCCCTATCGTGACTTCCGATCCTCGGAACGCACCTACAGCCTGTCGCAGACCATCGAACTGGGGGGCAAGCGCGCAGGGCGCACCGATGCCGCCCGTGCGGCCCGCGACGGGGCGTTTGCCGATCTGGCGCTGGCCCGGCTGGACCTGGCCCGCGACGTGCGTCTGGCGTTCAGCGAGGCGGTGGCGGCATCGCGGCAGGTCGCCCTGACCCAGGATGGGTTGCGTCTGGCGGTGGCCGTGCAGGACGGGATCAAGGCGCGGGTGGAGGCGGGACGCGAGGCCCCCATCCAGGCATCGCGCGCCGATATTACCCGGCGTCAGGCGCAACTGGCCCTGGATCAGGCCAACCGCCGCCTGACCATCGCGCGCCAGACGCTGGCCGGCCTGACCGGGCTGTCCGCCGCCTCCCTGACCCTTTCGGAAGACTGGTTCACGCGCATCGACGCCGAGGACCCTGCCACTATCGGCGAGGCGGCCGACCTGCGCCGCCGCCAGGCGGATGTGGCGCGGGGCCGGGCGGAACTGTCGGTGGAGCGGGCCAAATCCATCCCCGACGTGACCCTGTCCGCCGGCTTCCGGCAGTTCCGGGCGGAGGGGGAGAATGCCTTTCTGATGGGCGTGTCCGTGCCCATCCCCCTCTTTGACAGCAACCGGGGGGCCATTGCCAAGGCGCGGGCCGATCTGGTTGCGGCGGAGGCGGACCTTGCCGCCGAACGCATCGACCTGGATCGCCGCATCCATGCTGCCCACGCCAATCTGGCCGCCGCCCGTGAGACGGCGCGCACGCTTCAGGACAGCATCATCCCCACCGCCGAACAGGCCTTCGGTCTGGCCAATGAAGGCTATGCCCAGGGCAAGTTCGCCTATCTGGAGGTGCTGGAGGCACAGCGGACTCTGGTGGATGCCCGCACCGACCTGATCAACGCCCTGCAGGGCTTCCACGACGCACGGGCGGAGCTGGACCGGCTGACCGCCCCGGACATTGAGGTGTCCCCATGAATATCACGAAGAAACCTGTCCTGATCGGTGTGTCCGCCATTGCCCTGCTGCTGGCCGGCGGCGTTGCCGTCACCAGCTTCACCACGTCGCCCAAACCTGTCACGGCCAACGCTGGCGACGGCCATGATCATGGTGAAGGTGAGGAACATGGGGAGGAGGGTGGTGCCATCCACATGGACGCCGCCACCATCGCCCGCTCCAAGATCACGCTGGTCGAAGCCGGTCCCGCCCCTGTGTCCCGCGACATCCGCGTCATGGGCACGGTGGTGGCCGATGCCGACAGGATGGTGCATGTCACCCTGCGCGTGTCCGGCATCGTGACGGAGGTGCATAAGCGTCTGGGCGAGCAGGTACAGCCGGGCGATGTGCTGCTGGTGCTTGACAGCCGCGATCTGGCCGATGCCAAGGCGGAATTCTTGTCCGCCCTGCGCCAGAACGCCCTGGCCGCCACCACCCTGTCGCGGGAGGAAGGCCTGTGGCGCAAGCAGGTATCGGCGGAGCAGGATTACCTGACTGCCCGTGCGGCGGCTGAAACCGCGGCGATCACCCTGGCCGCGACACGCCAACGTCTGACAGTGCTGGGCCTGTCGCCGGCGGAGATTGCGGGTCTGGACAAGCAGCCCTTCAGCCTGGGCCGGCTGGAGGTGCGTTCCCCCATCGCCGGCCGCGTCATTGGGCGGGAGGCGGTGCGGGGTGAGTTGCTGGCGGCGGAGAAGGAGGTTTTCTCCGTCGCCGACCTGTCCAGCGTCTGGGTCGAACTGCCTGTCTATGCTGCTGACCTGCCCGCCGTGAAGGAGGGCCAGCCGGTCAGCCTGACGGGCCAGGGCGGGCGGAATGTGGAGGGCAGGGTGATCGCCACCGGCGCCACATTGGACCCCCAGACGGGGGCGGCCCGCGTTGTGGCCGCGCTCGACAACAAGGATGGCGTATGGCGGCCCGGCGATTTCGGCTCCGGCACCATCCAGGCCGGCGGGGAGGTGGCGGACATCGCCGTGCCATCCAGCGCGCTGCAGATGCTGAATGGTGAAACGGTGGTCTTCGTTCGCAACACGGAAGGGTTTGAGCCGCGCGTGGTTGAGGTTGGGCGGCGCAACAGCCGCGTTGCCGAGATTACCTTCGGCCTGTTCCCCGGTGAACAGGTAGCGACGGGCAACACCTTTCTGTTGAAGGCAGAAGCCTCGCGTGGCGAAGCCGCCCACAGCCATGCGCATTGACGGGAGGGGATGATGATCGAACCCATCCTGTCCTTCGCCATCCGGCGGCGCGTGCTGGTCGTGCTGATGGTGGTGGTCCTGTCGGCCTTTGGCCTGCGGTCGCTGCTGCAACTTCCTATCGATGCTGTCCCCGACATCACCAACAACCAGATCCAGATCACGACGCTGGCCCCCGCCCTGTCGCCGTTTGAGATCGAACAACAGGTTACATACCCGGTCGAAACGGCCCTGGCGGGGATTGCCGGGCTGGAGGATACGCGCTCCATCTCCGTCAACGGCCTGTCGCAGGTCACGGCCATCTTTGAAGAGAAGGTGGATATCTATTTCGCCAGACAGCAGGTCGCCGAACGGCTGGGCGAAGCCCGCGACCGCCTGCCCCCCGGCCTGACACCCACCATGGGCCCGATCTCCACCGGGCTGGGTGAGGTCTATATGTGGACCGTGGAATATGGTCCCTTCGATCCCGCCAAGGCCACGGCGGGATCGCCCGGCTGGCAGCCCGACGGGTCCTACCTGACGCCAGAGGGGGAACGGCTGACCACGGAGGTGGAGCGGGCAACCTATCTGCGGACCGTGCAGGACTGGATCGTGGCGCCGCAGATGAAGGGCGTGCGCGGGGTGGCCGGGATCGATACGATCGGCGGTTATGTCCGGCAGTACCATGTACTGCCCGACCCGGCGCGGCTGGTCAGTTTCGGCCTGACCTTCGCCGATCTGGGCACCGCCCTGGAACGCGCCAATCAGAGCCTGGGCGCCGGCCAGATGGAGCGGAACGGGGAACTGTTCATCGTCCGCTCCGACGGGCGCATCGCCACCGCCGAGCAGATTGCCGGTACCGTCATCGCCACGCGCGACGGTGTGCCCGTGCGCCTGTCCGATGTGGCCACGGTACAGACGGGCCAGGAACTGCGTACCGGGTCGGCCAGCGAGAATGGGCGCGAGGTGGTGGTGGGCACCGCCCTCATGCTGATCGGGCAGAATAGCCGCACCGTCGCCGATGCCGTGGGTACCAAGCTTCAGGATATCCGGCGTTCCCTACCCGCCGACATCCTGGCCAAGACGGTGCTGGACCGCACCGATCTGGTGAATGCGACCATCAAGACAGTGGCCAAGAACCTGACCGAAGGGGCCTTGCTGGTCATCGCGGTGCTGTTTCTTCTGCTGGGCAATATCCGCGCGGCCCTGATTACGGCGCTCGTCATCCCCGTCACCATGCTGATGACCGCGACCGGCATGCTGGAGGCCGGGGTCAGCGCCAATCTGATGAGCTTAGGTGCGCTTGATTTCGGTCTGATCGTCGATGGGGCGGTGATCATCGCGGAAAACTGCCTGCGCCGGCTGGGCGAGAGGCAACATCAGTTGGGCCGTGTCCTGACATTGCAGGAACGGCTGGTGGAGGTGATGGAGGCATCGAAGGAGATGATCCAGCCCTCGGTCTATGGCCAGGCCATCATCATCACCGTCTATCTGCCGTTGCTGACCTTTACGGGCGTGGAAGGCAAGATGTTCGAGCCGATGGCGCTGACCGTCATCATCGCCCTGGTCGCGGCCTTCATCCTGTCTTTGACCCTGGTCCCCGCGCTCATTGCCCTGTTCGTGTCGGGCAGGGTGGAGGAGAAGGAGAATGCCATCATCCGCCGGGCCGGCGACTGGTACCGCCCCTGGCTGGACAGGGCCATGGCGGCCCCGGGCCGCGCTGCGGGCTTTGCTGCGGCCCTGTTCGCCCTGTCTTTGCTGCTGTTCACGCAGTTGGGGCAGGAATTCATCCCGCAACTGGATGAAGGGGACGTGGCGCTGAACGCGTTCCGTATCCCCAGCACCAGCCTGCCCCAGGCCACCGAACAGCAGTTGGAGATCGAAAAGGCCATCGCCGCCTTCCCGGAAGTGGCGTTTGCCTTTTCCAAGACGGGCACGGCGGAGATCGGGACGGACGTCATGCCGCCAGGCGTCTCCCACATGTTCGTGATGCTGAAGCCGCGCGACGAATGGCCCGACCCGGACTTGTCCAAGGCTGAACTTGTCGGGCGGCTGGAAAAGGCCGTGGGCAGCCTGCCGGGGCAGGTGTACGAGGTCAGCCAGCCCATCCAGCTTCGCTTTAACGAATTGCTGGCCGGCGTGCGGGGCGATATCGCCATCAAGGTGTTCGGTGATGATTTCGATACCTTGCTGACCACCGCCAACCAGATCGCCGCTGTGATCCAGACGGTGCCGGGGGCGGCGGATGTGCGGGCCGAACAGGTGTCGGGGGCGTCCTTCCTGAATGTGGAGGTGGATCGCGATCGGGCATCCCGCTACGGCCTGTCGGTGGCGGATGTGCAGGAGGTTCTGGCCATCGCTGTCGGTGGGCGGCAGGCGGGGCTGGTCTATCAGGGCGACCGCCGCTTCGACATCCTGGTCCGCCTGCCCGATATCTTGCGCAATGATCCCGACGCGCTGGCGACCCTGCCGATCCCCTTGGCGGAGGGAAGGACGGTGCCGCTGGGCGAGGTGGCAAGCATCCGCTTTGCAGAAGGCCCCAACCAGATCAGCCGCGAAAACGGCAAGCGGCGCATCGTGGTGCAGGCCAATGTCAGGGGCCGCGATATCGGGTCCTTCGTCGCCGAAGCCCAGGAAAAGCTGGCGGCCCAGGTGGCGGTGCCGGCCGGTTACTGGGTCACCTGGGGCGGACAGTTTGAAAATCTGATCGCGGCGCGTGACCGCTTGATGATCGTGGTGCCGGCCTGTTTTGCACTGATCTTCCTGCTGCTCTACAGCGCGCTTGGATCGGCCCGTGATGCGGTGCTGGTGTTCAGCGGCGTGCCGCTGGCGCTCACCGGCGGCATCCTGGCGCTGTATCTGCGCGGCATGCCGTTTTCCATCTCCGCCGCTGTGGGCATGATTGCGCTCTCGGGCATCGCCGTGCTGAACGGTCTGGTCATGCTGTCCTTCATCCGGCAATTGCGGCTTAGGGGCATGGCGCTGGATCAAGCCGTGCGGGAAGGGGCAATCACGCGCCTGCGGCCCGTGCTGATGACGGCTTTGGTGGCCAGCCTGGGCTTCGTGCCCATGGCCCTGTCCACTGGTGTGGGGGCGGAGGTGCAGCGGCCCATCGCCACCGTCGTCATCGGTGGCCTGATCACGGCCACCTTGCTGACCCTGATCGTGCTGCCGGCGCTGTATCGCCGGTTCGCCGGTCCCGTCCTTGCCGCTGCCGACGACCAGATATCCGCCCTTCCTGTATCTTCTCTGGATGAAAGGTGACCACCATGCTGAAAGTGTTTCTGACCGCTGCCCTGATCAGTTTGCTGCCCCTGTCCGGGGCGGTGGCCGCTGAAAAGGGCCATGACCATAGCCATGGGGCTGCCGAGAAGGGCAAGCATGGCGGCATCGTGCAGGATGTGGCCGGGGTGGAGGCCGAACTGGTCGTCACGCCTGGCACCATCGCCGTCTATCTCTCCAACCATGGCGCTGCACCCGTGTCGCCCGACGGCGCCATGGCCAGTGTGCTGCTGACGCAGGGGACCCAACGCCTGGGCACCATCGCCCTGAAACCGGCGGGCGACCGTCTGGAAGGCCAGGGCGAGGTACCGGCGGATGCCGATATCGTGCTGAGCCTGCGCACCAAGGAGGGCAAAACCGGCCAGGCCAAGTTTGAAAGGAGCGGGCATTCCCACTAAGCGGTACGGCGTGGAACGGATTGCGCTGCTGCCGCTCCGTTCCACGCTGTATAAGCGCCCACATCCATTCTCTGCCATTGCCTGTGCCATGACCGCCATTGCCGTCGCCGCCCTATACCGTTTCCATCCGCTGCCGGGATTTCAGGACCTCCGGCAACCGCTGTTCGACATGATGGCGGCTGAGGGCGTGTGCGGCACGCTGCTGCTGGCCGCGGAAGGCATCAACGGCACCATTGCCGGGCCGGCGGACAGGATGCCGGGCGTGGTGGACAAGATCGGGCGGATCACGGGCCTGACCGGCATCACGCCCCGCTGGTCCGCCACCGACACGCCCCCCTTCGGCCGCCTGAAGGTGCGGCTGAAGAAGGAGATCGTGACCATGGGCGTTCCCGGCATCGATCCCCTGCGGGCCGTCGGCACCTATGTGGAACCGGAGGATTGGAACGCCCTGATCAGCGATCCTGACACACTGGTGATCGACACCCGCAACAGTTTTGAAGTGGGGTACGGCACCTTCAAGGGGGCAGTCGATCCCGGCACCACCACCTTTGGCCAGTTCCCCGATTATGTCCGTCGCGAACTGGAACCGGCCCGGCACCGCAAGGTTGCCATGTTCTGTACCGGCGGCATCCGCTGCGAAAAGGCGACGGCCTACATGCTGGAACAGGGGTTCGGGGAGGTGTACCACCTGAAGGGCGGTATCCTGAGCTATCTGGAACGGATCGGGCCGGAAGACAGCCTGTGGGAGGGCGGGTGCTTCGTGTTCGACGAGCGGGTGGCGCTGGGCCACGGGCTGGCGGCCATACCAGGGGCGACGCGCGATAGCGAGACCTGAACGGGTGACCCGCTCAGGATTTCTCCAGCCAGCCTGACAGCATCCTTACCCACAGGCGTCGCAGCCCCTCATGCCCAGGTACGGGACCGGCGGCCAGTTCCTGCATAGCCATGCCGCGCAGCATATAGATGGTCAGCACCATCAGGTCCGCCATCTCCGTCAATCCGTCGCTATCAGGGCGCAGCGACAGGCCCCAATTGCCCCCGGTCGCAGTCAGGAAACCTGAAAAGATCGGGGCCAGTCGGACCCGCAATTCCGCATCGGTTCGTGCGGCCAGCGCCACTTCGAACAACAGGTCGCGGTGGCGGCCGGTATAGAAGCGGGACCATGCCGCCTCGATCATCGCGGCCAGCCTTGCCTCTGCCGGCTGACACGGGTCCGGTCCTGCCGGGGCAAGCGTCCTTGCTGCCTCCACCGCCCCTTGCAACAGCCCCTCTGCGGCCAGCGCCAGCATTTCCGCCTTGGTGTCGAAATGATGTGCCCAGGCCCCGCGTGACACCCCGGCCCGATCCAGGATGACCGACAGCGATGCCCCGGCATGGCCGTGGACGGCCAGCGCGTCCAGCGTGGCGGCGGCCAGTCGCTGCCGCATATCCTCGCGCCTGGTCGCTTGACTGCGGCGCACGGGTTTATCGGGGCTGGGCACAGGCATGACGATTTCCGAATTTTTTTGCGCATTCATCATTGCCACGAAACCGGACCCATTGTAAAAACAAACCAATCAGTCTGTTTATGTGACCGAATGCAGAGGAGGATGTCATGGCAGAGAATTTTACGCCCGGCAGGCTGGCGCGCAGCATGGCCTTCTATTCGGCCTATCATCGGCATCCGCATAACCGGCTGACCCATTATTTCGGGGTACCGACCATCGTTTTCGCCGTCATGCTGGGCCTGTCCTATCTGACGGTACCGGTGGGCGGTACCACGGTCAGTGTGGCACTGATCCTGATGGCAGCGCTGGCCGCCTATTATGTCTATCTGGACCCGATGATCGGGGGAACGCTGACCGCCCTGTCGGTGCCGTTCCTGATGCTGGCCGACCATGTCTCAACCCTGCCGACGGCGACGGCTGTCACCATCGGTCTTGTCACCTTCATCGGCGGCTGGGCGGTGCAGCTTTTGGGTCACAAGTTCGAAGGCAACAAACCGGCATTGACCGCCAATCTGCTGCAGATCTTCGTGGCGCCGCTGTTTCTGGTGGCCGAGGCCTATTTTGCGCTGGGCCTGCGCAAGGAGGTGGAGGCGCAGGTGGAACGGCTCGTGGCAGATGGCATCGGTGGACCGGGTGCGCTGGGCCTGCCGGCGCATCAGGCCTGATGATGGGGGCGGGGCGCCGTATCCTGATTGCCGGGGCGGGCAGTGTCGGTTGCTATGCCGGGGGGTGTCTGGCCCTGGCGGGGCGGGCCGTCACCTTGCTGGGCCGACCGGGGCTGATGGACAGGGTAACCGCCGCCGGTCTGCGGGTCAGCGACATGGACGGGCTGGACCGTGTCGCCCATGCCGGACCGGGCCTGCGGCCTGATACCGACCCGGTGCACGCCATGGCCGATGCCGGCCTGATCCTCGTCACCGTGAAATGCGCTGATACGGGGGCGATGGCCGATCTGATCGCGGATCATGCGCCGCGGGATGCACTGGTCATCTCTTGCCAGAACGGTATCGGCAATGCCGATATCCTGGCTGCCCGGCTGGGCGCCCACCGGGTTCTGGCCGGCATGGTGCCGTTCAACATCGTGCAATTGCCCGATGGCCGGTTCCACCGGGGCACCGGTGGCCAGGTGATGATCCAGCACGGACCGGGCGGGGTGCGCTCGGAACTGGATGTGCCGGGCCTGTCGGTGGTCGAAAATGCCGACATGCAGGCGGTACTGTGGGGCAAGTTGCTGATCAACCTGAACAACGCGCTGAACGCACTGTGCGGCTTGCCCCTGGTGCAGGAATTGGGGTCGCGGCCCTGGCGCGTGCTGCTGGCTCGGCAGCAATGGGAAGGGTTGCGCGCCCTGAACCGGGCCGGCATCAAACCCGCGACGTTCACCACCCTGTCGCCTCGTCTGCTGCCCTGGATCTTATGCCTGCCCGATGCGCTGTTTCGCGTGCTGGCGCGTCGCCTGCTGGCCATTGATCCCCTGGCAAGGTCGTCCATGTGGGAGGATCTGGAGCGCCGCCGCCCGACAGAGATCGGGCGGTTGCAGGGGGCGGTGATCGACCTTGCCGGGCGTCATGGCCTGGATGCCCCGGTCAACCGTCGTGTGCGCGACCTGATCCGGGCGGCCGAAGCGGCGGGGAAGGGGTCACCGGGGCTGACCGCCGCCGCCGTGGTCGGTAGTTAAGTCCCGATCAGGCCCAGTTCGGGGCTCGACGCCTCTGCCCGCAGACGCTTGGGGATACGGCCGGCCTGACGTGCCATGCGCCCACCTTCCACGCCGGCGCGCATTGCCGCCGCCATCATTACGGGATCGTTACTTTTTGACACGGCCGTGTTCAGCAGCACCGCGTCGCACCCCAGTTCCATGGCCAGGGCCGCGTCGCTGGCTGTGCCGATCCCGGCATCCAGAACCACCGGAACCGCACTGTTCCGGCATATTGTTTCGATATTGTAAGGGTTCAGGATGCCCAGTCCGGTGCCAATCGGCGCGCCCAGCGGCATGACGGCGGCACAGCCGACATCGGCCAGCCGCCGGCAGACGATGGGATCATCCGTGCAATAGGGCAGGACCACGAACCCGTCGCGCACCAGTTCATCCGCCGCGCGCAGCAACTGTTCCACGTCGGGATACAGCGTCTCTCGGTCGCCGATCAGTTCCAGCTTGATCCAGTTGGTGTCCATGGCTTCGCGCGCCAGCTGCGCGGTCAGCACCGCGTCCTTCACCGTGGAACAGCCGGCCGTGTTGGGCAGCAGCCAGACCTTACCTGCCACCAGATCCAGCAGTCCCTCGCCATATCCGGTCAGGTCGGCCCGGCGCACGGAAACGGTCAGGATTTCCGATCCCGACGCCGCCAGACTATCCAGGAACACCTGCTGGTTGGGATAGCCGGCGGAGCCCAGAAACAGGCGCGACCGGAAGCACTTGCCCGCGATCTTCAGCGGATCCTTCATCTCAACCACCTTGCAGAACCTTGACGATTTCCACCCGGTCACCGGGTGACAGTACGGTGTCGGCCCAGCGTCCGCGCGGGACCACGGTATCGTTGAGGGCCACGGCGATGCCGCGTGCGCCGGGATCAAGCCCCTCTGCCGCCATAACAGCGGTCAGGGCATAATCCTCCGGATCGGTATTCTTGCCATTCACGATGATCATCAGATCCATCCTTTACGCCGCGCGGGCGGCGTTGAACCGTTCCGCCGCGAACCGGGCGATATGCGGATCGGTGCGGCCGGTCAAGACCAGATCGGCAATCGTATCCGCCGTGATCGGGGCCAGCAGAATGCCGTTCCGGTGATGGCCGGTGGCCAGGATCAGCCCGTCCATCCCCGGGGCCCGACCCAGGATCGGCGCATCGTCGCGGCAGCCGGGTCGCAAGCCCGTCCACATTTCCTTCACCGGCAGTTCCTCCACCCCCGGCAGGGCGCGCCAGGCGGCATCCAGCAGGGCAAGAATTCCACCCGCGGTCATCTGGCTGTCAAATCCCTTCTCCTCCGTCGTCGCCCCGATGATCAGGGTGCCGTCGGTGCGCGGCACCAGATAGCATTTGGGCGCCCAGACAACATGGGTCAGCAGCGGGTTGGCGGGGTCCATGGCAAGGGACATCATCTGTCCTTTCACCGGCCGCACCGGCGGTGGGCTGGCCTGTCCGGGGACAAGGCGCGACCAGGCACCCGCGGCCAGGACGACCTGATCCGCCGCGACGGTACGGTCGCCCAGTACTACGCCCCCTATCCGCCCGCCCTGCACATCCAGGCCCGTGACATCCACGCCTTCATGCAGGCGCGCGCCCGTCTTCTCCAGCGCCGAGCGCAGGGCGGCACTGGCCAGCCTGTTATCGACCTGCCCATCCCTGGCACTGAACACGCCGGCGGCGGTCCGTGGGTTCAGGAACGGCTCCTTCTCCTTCGCGGCGGCACCGGTCAGCCAGACGAGGTCCAGGCCCAGGCCGCGCTGGAACTCGTAATTCGCGCGCAGCAGTTCCACCTCGTCCCGCGTGCTGGCCACCACCAGCGTGCCCTCCCGGCGCAGGCCGACGGGCAGACCGGTCAGGGTCTCCAGCTCTGCGGCGAAACCCGGCCAGCGGGTCTGGCTTTCCAGGCAAAGCGGCAGCAAGGGCTGTTCGCCTGGTTCGGCCTCCACGCCGGCCGCCAGCATGCCGGCGGCGGCGCGGGTCGCCCCCTGTCCGGCGGTGCCACGATCGAAGATATCGACTGACGCGCCGGCCTGGGCCAGCCGCCAGCCGATGGACATGCCGATGATGCCGCCGCCGATGATGGCGACGCGCGGCCTGTCTTTGATGGTGGGCATTGTCATTTCCGCCTTCTCCCTTCGCCGGCATGACCCGGATCAGGTTCTATGGGTGTGATCTCAGCCGTGTGGCGATAGGCCAGACGGCACCCCAGGGTCCATGCGCTATGTCATGGGC
>JAIXTS010000075.1 GCA_027483805.1 Azospirillum sp.
CCGTGGATGCCTATTTCACCCTGCTGCAAGACATTTTTGCGCAGGCGCGGGCCGTCTATCCGCTGGCGGTGGAGGGTGAAAAGGCCCTGGCAACCCTGATGGCGGTGACGCGTCAGATGACAGAGACCGGACCGACAACAAAGGCGGACGTCGCCAGCGATTACCTGTCGCTGTTCGGTCTGGTGGCCCTGGCAGGGGAATGGGCCAACATGGCCCGTGTCGCCCTGGCCAAGCGGGATGCCGATCCGGCATTCCATGACGACAAAATCCAGACAGCCGATTTCTACCTGCGCCGCATCCTGCCCCGGCATCTGGGTTTGGCTGCCATGGTACAGGCGGCATTCAACGCCGGCGCGTGAAGTAAAAAAACCAATGAACGGGAGGTCTCGGATGAAAACCATATCACCCCCCCGCCAGCCTTCGGGCTGCTGGGTCAAGGGACGGGCCGGTGAAGTGGCCGTGGCCCTGCTGCTGGCCGGCATGGTGCCGCTGCCATCGCTGGCCCAGCAATCGGCGATGGTGGGCCAATCGCCGGAAGCCATCTATAACAGCACCTGCGCCTATTGCCACAGCCGCAGCCTGCCCCCCTTTCCGGCGGTGGAACTGCTGGGGCGCCAGTTGGACCCGCAGACGATTCAATATATCGCCAGCCACGGACAGGGGGCCATGCCTGCCTTCCGGTTCAGCGAACTGTCGCAGGCCGACCTGGAGCGGCTGGGCAAATGGATCGAAGCCAGCCCCGCCCCGCCCAAGCCGACCTTCCCACCCCCGGCACCGGGGGCCAAGCCATGATGCTGCGTCGACGGGATATTGTCTGCGCCCTCGGGGTGGGGGCCAGCATGGCCGCACTGCCCACCATCGCCACGGCCCATGCCGCCCAGCCCACGGTGCCGCTGTTGGTGGTGGCCACCGGGCTTGTCAGTGATGGTGCATTTGAACAGGGGGTGGGGGCTGGGCAACGGCATCTGTTCCAGGCCCAGGGTGGCGATTATGCCGATCTGCTGTCCACCTTGGTCCGGCAGCGGGGGGAGCGTCTGGCCGCCCTTGTCCGCCCGGCATCGGCCATCCTGCTGGAACAGGCACTGCGCGACGTTGGTGGTCGGCTAACCGGTCGCATGGTCCTTTTGGCACCGGCGGAAGAGCTGGCGCTTGCCCCGTGGGCATTCCAGATCGGTGACCAGCTTGCCCGCCTTGGAACGGCCGACCAGCGGTTTTCCTTTACGGGTCAACCCCTTGTGGCCCTGTCGGCCACGCTCTGACAAACCGGGAGTTTATCATGCTCAACAAAGCCGTTCTGCCGCCCGGTCTGTCCAAGGAGCGTTTTGCCGCCGCTTTGGCCGAATATCGGGCCATCGTGGGCGATCAATGGGTTCTGGTCGATCTTGACCAGTTGACACCCTATTCCCGGCTGATGGTGCCGGATGATCCGCTGAACCACCAGCCCTGTGGTGCCATCGCGCCCGTCTCGGTGGCGGAAATCCAGCGCATCCTGGCGGTCAGCAACAAATACAAGATCCCGCTCTGGACCATTTCCGTCGGCCGTAACTTCGGCTATGGCGAAGCAGCACCGGCAACGCCGGGACAGATGGTGCTGGACCTGCGCCGGATGAACCGCATCATCGAGGTTGATCCCGTACTGGGCACGGCCGTGGTCGAACCGGGTGTGACATTCAAACAGCTGCAGGATTATCTGGTCGAACATGACCTGCCCTTCTGGTTCAACAAGCCGGCCCCCGCTCCGGTGGTGGGGCCTATGGGTTTCACCCTGGAGCGGGGCATGGGCTATACCCGCTATCAGGAACAGGCACAGAATTTCAGCGGCATGGAAGTGGTGCTGGCCGACGGTTCCGTTGTGCGGACCGGCATGGGCGGGGTGGAGAATGCCAAGACTTGGCAAGCCTATCGCTGGGGCTATGGCCCTTGGGTTGATGGGCTTTTCCTGCAGTCCAACCTGGGCATCGTTACCAAACTGGGCTTGTGGCTGATGAAGCGACCGGCCAGCCATGTAACTTGGGCTGCCGGCTTCGCTGACATGAAGGGGGCGGCCCGCGCGGTGGAGATGCTGCGTGATCTACGCATGGACGGGGTGGTTGATAATGGCATGGTTTTCCATATGAGCTATGGCGTCGCCCTGACCCAACGCCGTGCCGATATTTTCAAAGGACCTGGGGCCATTCCCGATGCCATGTGGGCTGGTATCGCCCAGCAGGCGGGCCTGACCGTATGGAGTGCGGCGGGTACAATTTTCGGCTACCCCGAGCAGGTGAAGGTCAATCTTGCCATTTTGAAAAAATCGATGGAGGAAATCGGCGGTCAATTCATAACTGAGCAACAGGTTTCCGGCCCCGCTTCCATCATGTTCAACAATATCAAAATGATCACCACCAACGAACTATCGTTGGAGGACTTTGCCATCTTCAACTATCGGGGGGCCGGCGGTGCATGGTTCGCCCCCGTCATTCCTGCCAAAGCCGAAGATGCGCTGGCGTGCTATGAGACCATGCAGCGTGTGCTGTCGGAGTATGGTTTCGATTATATCGGCGGGTACATGATCGGCTATAGCGGTCGTCATTTTGACGCCGCAACGATTTTGCTGTTTGATCGGGATAATCCTGAAGAATTGCAGCGCGCCAGTGCCTGTTACAACAAGCTGGTGGATACCTGTGCCGCAGCGGGATATGCGCTTTACCGGGCAGGCACCCCGTTGATGAAGAAAACGGCTGATATCTATGGTCCGGCGCAAAAAGCCCTGAATGCCCGGCTGAAATCAGCCCTGGACCCCAACCATATCCTGGCACCGGGCAAATCCGGCATTGCTTGAGATCGGTCTGCGACCCTGGACCGCGATGACTAGCGGGCGGCGTCAACCAATCGGTCACGATTGATGCCGCCCGTTCTTTTTGAATGTGATTTATGCGCCTGACTTGCTGCCCCGGCGCTGAGCCAGAAACGCCTGTCGGAAGACCTGCGACGCAGGGTCGGCCCGAAGCGCGCAGAAGGTTTCATATTCGTAAGCCATCGCCTGCGCATAAGGCAGCGTGGCGGCGGCGTGCAGACACGCAACGGCCGGCAGGTGGCCGGTAGTGCAATGCGGATTCAGTTCGTATCCGGCACGCAGCCCTGCCAGGAATGAATCGACGTCGGGATGGTTGATGGACCTGTCACGCAACAGGGGCGGTCGTTCACCGTGCGGCAGCTTCTGAGCGAACCTTATCGCTTCGGGCACGGGATCACCATCGCTCGCCAGTATCGCATCGAAAAGTCCCTTTTCGGCTAGACTGTCGGCGCGCCACGTCTGACCGGAAAGGATGAGCTTTGCCGCCTCTTCCAGCCCAACGGCGCGGGGCAGATGCTGAGTGCCACCTGCACCTGGAATCAAGCCCAGCGTCACTTCCGGCAAGCCGACCATGGCACCGGGTGTGGCCAGCCGGTAATGGCAACCCAACGCCAGTTCAAGGCCACCCCCCAGCGCCATGCCTGCGATCACGGCGATGACGGGCTTATCCATGCGGGCAAACAGATCGAAAAAGGCGCCCTGCAGGCTGGGATAAGCCTCTGATTCCGGGCTGTCCATTTCCTTCAGATCAGCCCCTGCACACCATGCCGGGCCATCGGCGGCCAGCAGGATGGCTGCCACGGTCGGTGCGGCGGCGGCAGTGCAGAGGGCCTCGAATAATTGCGTGCGCAGCCGGTGGCTCAACGCATTCATCCTGGTTCCGATCATGGTGATGATGCGGATGCTGCCTTCATCACGGATACGCAGCATCGCATCACGGTCGGCCTGTTCAGCGTTGGTTGGCATGTTCCCTCCCGATTTTTGCTGTCGGCAAGGTGATAGCCCCCAATGATCCCCACGTCCCCCCCCACTACAGGGGGGAGATTCGCGGTGCTGTTTTGCCTAACTGTTGGTCCAACAAATAAAGCATCCAGGGAGGTTGTGATGGGCGACATCTACGTCGCAGGGGTTGGCATGACCCAGTTCGGGCGCCATCCTGACAAACAGGTTTGGGAACTGGCCCGCGAAGCGCTGGTGGAAGTATTGGATGATGCCGGTGCCGCCCGCTCGGATATCGAGACCGTGTTTTACTCTGGTCAGACCCAAGGGGCTCTGCAGGGACAGTTCGCAATCCCCGGCCAGGTTGTTCTCGCCCGCATCGGCCTGCCCCTGATCCCGGTTTACAATGTGGAGAATGC
>JAIXTS010000273.1 GCA_027483805.1 Azospirillum sp.
GCCATCACCCCCTTCTGGCGCGTGATCGCCCCACGTACCACCCTGTCCGCCAAGCTGAGCTGCGGGGATGATTTCATCAGCCTGCAGCGGGAGATGGAAGTGGCGGTACCGGCCTAGACACCCCTTACCCCAGCACCAGATCGTCGCGATGCACCATCTCGTCCCGACCGCGATAGCCCAGGACGGCCTCGATCTCGGCACTGCGCCGACCGGCGATGGCGCGGGCATCCATTACGCCATAGGCTGACAGGCCGCGCCCCACGGTCCGCCCGTCCGGCCCCTGGATCAGGACCAGGTCGCCGCGCTCGAACTCGCCTTCGACGCCGCGCACGCCGGCCGGCAGCAGCGACCCACCCTTCAGCAGCGCCTGCACGGCCCCGTCATCCAGGACCAGGGTGCCCAGCGGTTTCAGGCTGCCGGCGATCCAGCGCTTGCGCGCCGTCCGCGGTTCAGCCCCCGGCACGAACCAGGTGGCCAGCGCCCCACCCGCCTCCACGGGTTTCCGCAGGGCCGACAGCGGGTTGGGCCGCTTGCCCATGGCAATGGCCATGCGGCAACCGGCGGCCAGCGCGATGCGCCCGGCCACAATCTTCGTCACCATGCCGCCGCTGCTGTATCCCGGCGGCGGTTCGCCGGCCATGCCCACGATCTCCGGTGTGATTTCCTGCACGATGGGGATGTGTCTGGCCGTCGGGTCCTTACGTGGATCGGCGGTGTAGAGCCCGTCAATGTCGGACAGCAGGATCAGCGTATCGGCGCTGATCATCTGCGCCACGCGGGCCGCCAGCCGGTCATTGTCACCAAAGCGGATTTCAGCGGTGGCGACGGTGTCATTTTCGTTGATCACCGGTACCGCGCCCAGCTTCAGCAGGGTTTCGATGGTGGCGCGGCCGTTCAGGTGGCGGCGGCGATCCTCTGTATCATCCAGGGTCAGCAGCACCTGCGCCACCGTGATCCCATGCCGGGCCAACGTTTCCTGATAGGCATGGGCCAGCCTTATCTGCCCCGTGGCGGCGGCGGCCTGCTTTTCCTCCAGCCGCAGGGGACGGCCCACCAGGCCCAGATGTTCACGTCCGCAGGCGACCGCACCGGAGGTCACGATCACCACCTCCACCCCCTGCGCACGCAGGGCGGCCACATCGTCGGCGACCGTGTCCAGCCATTCGCTGCGGATCTTGTGGGTGGCGGCATCGACCATCAGTGCCGACCCGATCTTGACGATCAGCCGCCGCGCCGAACCCAGATCCTGCGAACCCGCCAACACCGCACCCATGGCACCCATCCCGGCAATAGACCTGTCCTGCTTATGCTTTTCGGCAAGCATCGGGGTCAATGCACGAAGGAAAATTGCCGACATGCGCGGATGGCGGGGGCGGCGGATCAGCGGGCCGCCAGTTTCTCCACCGCCGCCCGCAGCAGGGCGATCTCTTCCTGCTGACGGCGCAGCAGGGCCTCCACCTCATCGGTGCGCAGGCGGTCCAGCTTTTCATGCAGGGCCATGATCTCCAGCTCGGCCTTCAGATTGATCTCGTAATCCATATTGGCCTGGATCCGATCCTTGGCCGCCTGCCGGTTCTGCGACATCATGATGATGGGCGCCTGCAAGGCGGCCAGGGTGGACAGCATCAGGTTCAGCAGGATGAACGGATAAGGGTCCCAGGCGAAACCCCAGATGGCGGCGTTCAGCGCCATCCACACCGCCATGACCAGACCGAACCCGATCACGAACCGCCATGACCCGCCCACCGAGGCCACCCGGTCGGCCAGCCGGTCGCCGAAACTCATCGACGCTTCAAAGTCCGAATGGCTGTTGCGGGAAATGGCCTGCCGGTGGGCGATGCGGGACAGGACACGGCGTTCGCGATCCGACAGCACCGTTTCGCCCTGGGTCAGAAGCTGTTCGGCCAGTTGCCGGATTTCATCATTCATACCTTACCCCTCCGCCTCACCGCCGCCGCCGGCCGACCATTCCTTGATCCGGGCCAGGTGGGCATAGTCGGTATATTTGGGCGCCCAGGCGGGGCGCGGCTGGCTGTGATAGGCGGTGTCGGGGTCATCAAACTGCCGGATCAGATATTCCAACCCCTCGCGCGCCTCCGCCGCCAGGGCGGTCGGGTCTTCCTTCAAGACCTGGATGCTGCCGGCGGGATCGCCGCCCGACAGGCGCCAATATTCCAGGCCATCGACGGCTGCCGGCTTCACATGCTCAAACCCGCCACCGGCAGCGATCAGGGCCTCCAACGGCAATTGCGGGGCTTTGCCCAAGCGCACCTCCTTGGCCGAGGGGGGAGTGCCTGTTTTATAGTCAATCAGCACCAGGCCCCCGGTGGGCGTGCGGTCGATACGGTCGGCCTTGGCCGTCAGGATAAAGTCCCCGCCGGGGCCGGGCAGGGTGATGCGACCCGTCACCTCCGTCGCCAGCGGCTTGACGGTGCGTCGCCGTTCCGTCTCCTGCGCCACAAACCATTCGGCCACCTTCTCGAAACGCGGCCACCAGAAGGCGGCCACGCCCGGCTGGTCCAGCAGGTCGCCGAAGGCCCCGCGCCCGATGGCGATCAGTTCGGCCAGCGGATCGGGCGGCAGCATATCGGGATAGCGCCGCACGAACAGGTCCAGCGCCTTGTGAATGATCTCCCCCCGTTCCGCCGCCCCCGGATCGGCATCGATCGGGTCGAGCGCAGACAGGTCCAGCACCTTGGCCGCGTAGATGGCGTAGGGGTCGCGCATCCAGGTTTCGATCTGGGTGACCGACAGGCGCCGCGGGCGGGCCGATACGGGCGGTTTCGGGGCGGGGGCGGGACAGGGGCGCACGCGGGCAGGACGATCCAGCGCCTGCCACAAGCCGCGCCAATAGTCGCCATCCGCCTCTATCCGGCCACGCAGGCCGGCCTTGTCCAGCACCGTATCCAGGCGCAGCAGCCAGCGTGACGGGACCGTCGGTGTGCCTTCCACCCGTTCCGACCGGGTGAGATAGAGTGTCCTGGCCCCACAGGCTGTGGCAAAATCATGGGCGGCCTGACCCACCATGCGTTCGGGCGCGGGCAGGCCGAAATCGCGGCGCATGGGGCGCGACATCCAGGGATCGGGCGGCGGGGCGGGCGGCCAGGTCCCCTCATTCAGCCCCGCCAGCACCATGACATCGAATTGCTGCAACCGGGCCTCCATCAGGCCCAGCACATGCAGGCGGGGATGCAGGCCGAAGGCGGACCGCACGGCCTTGCCCGCGATCAGCACCTCCATCAGGCCCGCATAATCCTTGCCGCCCAGCGGGGGATAACCGTCTGCCGCGTCGCGTAACTCATCAATGAAGCGCGCGGCGGCCTCCCCATCCTTGTCGCGCCAGAGGCGGTCGGAACCGGCCTCCCCCTCCAATGCTGCCAGCGCCTCGGCGGCCCCCACATGCAGGCGCAGCCAGTCGGACAGCGGCCGCTCCGCCCCATCCCCCACGGCGGCGGCCAATTCGCCCATGGCGCCATCCAACCGGTCAACCATGGCCAGAAGATCGTCGCGGATCGTCGGGTTGGTGATGCGGCGGCGCTTGTCGGCGGCGTCCGACGCCATGAAGCGGATGGCGTGCCGCACCCCGTCCAGCCCGGCCGCCGGGCGCGGGCCGCGCAGGATGGCGGTTTCCAGCAGGCGGGCTTGGCGACGCAGCTTGCCCGCTTCCCATCCCGCCCCCGCCATCGGGTGTTTCAGCAGCGACAGAAGCGGAATGGGGGCGCCCTGCACCGCCATATCCATGATCAGGCGCAGATAGGATCCCACCGGCGTCTGGGCCAGCGGGCGACCGGCACTGTCATCCACACGGATGTCCCAGCGGCGCAGTTCGGTGGCGACCCGGCGGGCCAGGTTGCGGTCGGGCGTGACCAGCGCCGCCGTCTGTCCCGGCATCTCCAGGGCCTGGCGCAGGATCAGGGCGATGATGCCCGCCTCTTCCTGCGGTGTCGTAGCATCGATGCGGGTCAGGCCGGCGAGCGCGGACGGGTCCAGGTCGCCCAGGTCGCGCCAGGCCTCCGTTGTGCCGGCGGGGCGCAGGGCCTCGGCGATCAGGGCCGTGCGCGCGGGCGGGCAGGAGGGGGCGACACCGCCGGCCAGGGGCCAGTCGGCAACCTGATCGCGCCGCACCCCGATCCGGTCGATCAACTGTTTCAGCCCGAATTGCGGATGCGCATCGTCCAGCGCGTCCCAGGTCGCGTCATCGCATTCCCGGTCCAGGCCCGGCAGCACCACCGATCCGGTGGGCAGGCGCGCGATGGTGGCCAGCAGTTCTGCCGTAGCGGGGATGGAGCCGGTGGAGCCGGCGGCAATGATGGGCGTGGAGGGCGGGGCCGCCCGCAGCGCCGCCGCATAGGCCAGCAGGCGGTTATTGCGTTCCTGCGCCGGGTCCACCGCGCCTTCGGCGGCCAGGATGGTGGGCCATTGGTCGACAATGATCGACAGGAAGGCGAGCGTGACTTGCCAATGTTCGGCATAATCGTCGGGGACAAGGCTGTGCAGCCGGTCAAACCCCGCCATTTCCGTCTGCGTCTGGTCCAGCAGCTTGGCCAGTTCGCGCGCCAGCCGCGCCGCCTGGGCGCGGGTCTTGGCGAAGCGGTCGCCGGCGGCGGCGATGGCACGGGCCAGCAACAACTGACGGCGCAAAGGCGCGATGGCAGGGGGCAGGTCAAGGCCGCCGGCCTTGCCCGTCACCCCGTCCATCATCAAAGAGACCTCGTCCCCGTCCACATCGCCCAGGGGCGCCATGCGCGGCAGCAGCAGGGGCCGCCCGTCCGACAGGCGCAAGAACGCCTCCCGCAGCGACCGCACGGCGCGGGCCGTGGGCAGCAATACCGTGAACCGGTTGAGCGCCAGCGCGTCCCCACCCGCCTGTTCCCACAGGCCCGCCGCCAGGGCGTCCACAAAGGGCAGATTGGGGGCCAGCGTAAAGACGCTGGCAGGTGGGGACGCGGCGGCCGGGTCCATCAGGGCACAACCTCCCGGCTGGCCGGGGCGGCCAGATGCGTATCGACCAGCGGAATCGCTGCCGGGGTGCCCACATGGTACCAGTTGCCCTCATGCCGCACGCCAAACAGCCGGCCCGCCGCCTCTGCCCGCTGCCACAGCAGCAGGTTGGAAAAGGCGCCATCAGGCGTGTCGGTGAACTGCGCCGCATTCATGATCGACACGCCGGCCATGACAAAGGGGGCGACCTCCAGATCCGGACGGTGGGTCAGGCGGCCATCGGGGTCCATCTGATAATCGCCCCGCCCCTCATACCCGATGGCGATGGGCGTGGGCGTGACCAGCAGCAGACTGTCCATCACGGCCGGGTTCCAGCTGTCGGCCAACCGCTTCAGCGCCGGCACCGGCCCATCCAGCCAGACAATATCGGCATTAATCACAAAGAACGGATCATCGCCCAGCAGCGGCAGGGCGTGTTTGACACCGCCACCCGTTTCCAGCTGCGTCTCTTCGCGCGACAGGGTCAGTTTCAGCTTGCGGCGGGGATTGGCCTCCAGATGCGCCGCGATCTTGTCGGCCAGCCAATGGGCATTCACCACCGCCTCTTCCACGCCGACGGCTTCCAGCCGGTCCAGCGCATGGTCCAGCATGGTGCGGCCGCCAACGGTGACCAGCGGCTTGGGCGTCTCCAACGTGACCGGGCGCATGCGCAGGCCCAGGCCCGCCGCCAGCACCATCGCCCGCTTGGGCATGAAGGACATCACACAACTCCTGCTTCTCTACATTTCGCCTCAAGCGCCGGTGGGCGCCTCCGCGCCCTTGGCTTCACGCGACCATAGGGTCGCGGGCGCTCACCACACCAGCCAGATTGTGAAGGGGGTGCCCTGTCCACAACCCGGCCTGTTTCACCGCCCCAGAATATGCGGCACGGCGCCGTCGGGGGGCAAATGCTGATCCGTGAAACTTTGTAACGGCGACAAAAGCGGGTGGGCGATGGCCGCCCGGAACTGGGCCCAGACACGGGCCAGAAAGGCCAGTTGCTTCGCCTTGCCGCCGCCCGCCGCCAATTGCGCCACCCGGCCCAGGATGCGGGCATGGCGCATGGCGCCCATCACCGCGTAGGAGGCCAGGAACGCCGCGCGCGGCAGGCCGGGCCGGGCTGCCAGATAGCGGTCGATCATCGCCGCCTGCACATCATCGGGCACATCGCGCCGCGCATCCTGCAACAGCGACAGCAGATCATAGCTGACAGGGCCGATGCCGCCATCCTGCACATCCAGCAGGCCGCAGGCGCGCACGCCGGGCCGGTCGGGCAAACGCATCAGATTGCCGGGATGGTAATCCCGTAACAGAAGGCTGTCTGGCACGATGCCCCGTACCTGGGTCAGCACCGTGACCCAGGCCTCATCCAGCGCCCGGCGCCCGGCGGGGCCCAACGGATGACCCGCCGCCGCCAGATAGGCATCGCCGAACAGGGCGACCTGTTTGGTGAACAACGACAGGTCATAGCGCTGTACATCCGGCGCCGACGCAGGATCAAACCGGTTGTGCAGGTGCGACAGGACATCGGTCGCCACCCGGTAGAGCGGCCAGGGATCCTCACCCCGGTCCAGCAGCAGGGCAAAACTGTCATCGCCGAAATCTTCCAGCAAAAGCAGGCCCTGGGCCTGATCTTCCGCGAAGATCACCGGCGCCGACAGATGCACATCGCGCAGCAGGCCGCAGATGCGCAGGAAGGGCGGTACCTGACCCGCGCCTTCGCCGGCCGCATCCATCAGGATGGCCATTGTCCCGTCGGAACGGGACAGCCGTTCATAGCGCCGGGTGGACCAGTCGGCCCCCATGGGCAGGCGGGTCGCATCGGCCCAGCCGGCGCGGGCCAGGAACCCTGGGATCATATCGGGACGCTGCATATTCATATCCCTGCCACCCGGTCTGCCCAGCTGCCATGGCCCGTGATCACGGCCCGGCGCGCCGTCGGCCCGTCCAGGGTCAACTGTACCTCCAGCCGGTCACGCGGCAGCAGCGGGCCCAGCCGTTCCGGCCATTCGACCAGGGCACAGGCGTCGCGTGCTTCTTCCCAGCCCAGTTCCACCACCTCGCCCGGATCGGTCAGGCGGTAAAGGTCGAAATGCCATACCGGCGGCGACAGGTGTTCATAAATCTGGACCAGGGTGAAGGTGGGGCTTGGCACCTCCTCCGCCTCATCGCCGGCCAGATACCGGATCAGGAACCGGGCCAGCGCCGTCTTGCCGGCGCCTAAGTCCCCGCGCAGGGTCACCACATCGCCGGCGCGCAGCAGCGGGGCCAGCCGGGCCGCCAGCGCCTTGGTCGCGGCCTCATCGGACAGGGGAAGGGTAAGGGTCATTCAGCAGGGCTTTCCAGGATCATGTCTCCAGAGTCCGATAAAAGACCCCCCCACCGCAAGAGGCGACGCAATCCCGCACCCCCGCTTCCGCACTTGCCATCGCGGCGGAAACGCGGCACCAAACCCGCCTGATTTGATGTCTGCCCGCCAGGGAGCGTTACCCATGTCGACCGAAACCGTCCATTCCACCGATGTCGTCATCATCGGCGCCGGGCCCGTGGGCCTGTTCGCCGTGTTCGAATGCGGCATGCTGAAGCTGCGTACCCATGTGGTGGACGCGCTGGACATGGTGGGCGGGCAATGTGCGGCGCTGTATCCGGAAAAGCCGATCTATGACATTCCTGCACATCCCGCCATTGATGGCGGCGCCCTGATCGACCGGCTGGCCGAACAGGCCGCCCCCTTCAACCCTACCTATCATCTGGGTCAGCAGGTCACCACCCTGACCCGGACCGAAGGCGGCTGGCGTGTGGGCACCGACAAGGGCACACTCATCGACGCCAAGGCCGTGATCATCGCGGCCGGCGTTGGCGCCTTTGGCCCCAACAAGCCGCCGCTGGAGGGCCTGGACCAATATGAAGGTACCGGAATCTTCTATCTGGTGAAGCGGCGCCAGGATTTTGCCGGCAAGCGCATCGTCATCGCCGGCGGCGGCGACAGCGCCGTGGACTGGGCCAATTCCCTGTCGGAAGTGGCCGCCCATGTCATGGTTGTCCACCGCCGCCCCAAATTCCGCGCCGCGCCTGAAAGCGTGTCCCGCCTGGACGCGCTGGTGAAGGAGGGCAAGGTGGAGATGGTGGTGCCCTACCAGCTGTCCGGCCTGGAAGGCGTGGATGGCAAGCTGACCGGTGTGCGCGTCGCCGATCTGGACGATCAGGAAAAGGTGCTGGAGGCCGATGTGCTGCTACCCTTCTTCGGGCTGGCCATGAATCTGGGCCCCATCGCCGAATGGGGCCTGGACATGGAAAAGGGCCATATCCTGGCCGATCAGCGCACGCTCGCCACCTCGGCCCCTGGCATCTATGCCATCGGCGACATCGCCCATTATCCGGGCAAATTGAAGCTGATCCTGTGCGGGTTCAGCGAGGCGGCGATGGCCGCGCATGCCGTGCAGGCCCTGATCCACCCCGATCAGCCCCTGCATTTCGAATATTCGACCAGCAAGGGCGTGCCGGGGAGTTGATACGACCCGGTGCGGGGAGAGGCGCTCCTACAACGCCTCCCCCCGCACGAGCCGTGGCAGCTCGCCCACGATGCCCATCGCGTGCTGCATGAAGAATTTTTTGGCGGGCTTCAGGGGCGGCAGGCTGTTGACAGCCGCCATGCCCAGCCGGCGCAGATGGCCCAGTGGCTTGATATCATTGCTGAAAAGGCGGACCAGCGCGTCGGTGGTGGCCAGCAGGGCGACCGTGTCGGTCCGCCGCCAGCGCTGATAGCGCTCCAGCACGTCGGGTGCGCCGGGGTCAAGACCGACCCGGATCGCATCCACCACCACTTCGGCCAGCGCCGCCAAATCGCGGATGCCGACATTCAGCCCCTGGCCCGCGATCGGGTGCATGCCATGGGCGCTTTCGCTGACCAGGGCCAGACGGGTGTCGATATAACGTTCGGCATGGGACAGGCCCAGCGGCCAGGACCAGCGGCCGGCCACCGGCGTCACCCGGCCCAGCCAATCCCCGACCCGCATCTGCAGCTCCTGCTGGAAGCGCTGCTCCGGCAGGTTCATATAGAAATCCACCCGATCCGACGGTTCGGTCCAGACGATGCTGGTATGATGCCCGCCGGCCAGCGGCAGCATGGCGAAGGGCCCGGTGGGCAGGAACTGTTCCACGGCCACACCGCCATGCGGGCCCTCATGCTGGATGGTGCAGACGATGGCGTGCTGTTTATAGGACCAGCCGATCTGCTTGATGCCAGCCTGTTCACGGCAGAAGCTTTTTTTGCCGTCGGCCCCGACCACCAGCCGGCCGGCGGCGGTACGCCCATCGGCCAGGGTGACCCGCACGCCCGCCGCGTCACGCACCATGCCCGTCACCGTCGCCGGCGCCAGATGCGTGACCGACGGCAGTTGTTTCAGCCGGCGATAAAGGGCGAAGCGCAGCACCCGGTTTTCAATGATCCAGCCGAAGGGGCGGTCGCCGATTTCCCGGTGATCATAATGCAGGAACAGGGGCGATGACTGATCCGTGACGCGGATATCCAGCATCGGGCCGACATTGCCATCCAGATGGTCCCAGATGCCGGCCCCCATCAGCACCGTTCCCGCGCCATAGGCGATGGCGGTGGTCCGGCCGTCGAAATCCGGCTGCTGTGTGTCCTCCGCCGGGTCCCGGTCGATGACCAGGGTGGAAACCCCGGCCGTCCCCAGCGCGCAGGCCAGCGTCAGGCCGGAAAGGCCCCCGCCCACGATGATGATCTCGGCCTGATGGTCGGCATTCTGCACGGACATGATGCGTTTTTCCGGAACTTGGCTGCTCTTTTGGGCGGTGGACAGCTTGGCGCAAGGCTTGTCGCCTGTCCAGACGGCGCGGCGTCGCAGTCATTGCACAAATTTTAATCAACACCTGCCCATGTGCGCGCCTATTCTTAACGGCGCGCCCCTGGACCGGAAGGTTTTTCGCGCCGAACACCATGGAAATGGCCCGCGGCACGGTTCTTGTAAGTTAGTATGGCGATGCACCGGTTCCAACCCGGACCGGTGCCGGCATCCGCAGTCGTTTCTGTTCCATGCAGAGGAAGGGAGAGCGCAATGAAGCTCGTCGTGGCCATCATCAAGCCGTTCAAGCTGGACGAGGTGCGCGAGGCCCTGACGGGA
>JAIXTS010000200.1 GCA_027483805.1 Azospirillum sp.
AGGTTTACCATAGGCCCCGATCTATCGGAAAGACATTACCGTAGGTAAGGTCTGCGTTGGAAGCGCAGACGGACAAAAACAACTTACTGACATGGAGATTATCATATCTGATGCCGGAAAGGCACAGTCTTTAGGCGACCGTCCCTATGCCTTTGCGCAGGGGTGGGGGCCGGAAATGGGCAGGACAAAAGGACTTCAGGGGTAGTACGCCCTACGGACAGGGTGTTGCCTTCCCCCGGTGCCGCCCGCGCCCCCGCGTGCCGCCACCGACCCGGATTGAAAAAGGGCGGGCCCCTATCGGAAGGCCCGCCCCCTTATCCGATTCTGATGGTGCGGTGCGGAATTTCAGGCCGGCGACCGGTCCGCCAAACCACCGCCCAAGGCTTTGTACAGCGTCACCAGATTGGACAGGCGCTGCTGGCGCAGGGCGATCAGACCGCTTTCGGCGGCGTAGAGGGTGCGCTGCGCGTCCAGCACCTGCAGGTAGCTGTCCACGCCCTTTTCATAACGGGCCTTGGCCAGCACATGGCTTTCCCGGGTGGCGGCCACCAGCGCCGTCTGGGCAGCCACCTGATCGTCCAGGGTGGAGCGGGCGACCAGGGCGTCGGCCACTTCACGGAAACCCGTGCGCACCGCCCCCTGATAATTGGCCACGGCGATATCGCGGTCAGCCTTGGCCACGTCCAGATTGGCCTGATTGCGGCCGAAATCGAAAATGGGCAGGCTGGCATCCGCACCGACATTCCAGACCTTTGTGCCCCCCTCGAACAGCCCGGACAGGGAGGTGCTGGCCGTACCCAGGGCGCTGGTCAGGCTGATGCGCGGGAAGAAGGCGGCACGGGCGGCCCCGATATTGGCATTGGCGGCGCGCAGATTATGCTCTGCCTGGGCAATGTCCGGCCGGCGGGTCAGCAGGTCGGACGGCAACCCTTCCGGCAATCCGGGAACCAGCAAGGTGCCCTCCGCCCCCAGCCCCCTGTCGGCGGGCACCATGACTGGCGCCCCGACCAGCAGGGTCAGGGCATTTTCGTCCTGTGCCACCTGCCGGCGGAACGCCGCCTGGTCGGCACGCGCTGTCTCCAACTGGGTCTCAGCCTGTCGCAGATCCAGAAGGGAGCGGGCACCGCGGTCATAGGCCAGCTTGATCAGATCGTAGCTTTCCTTCTGCGCATTGAAGGTCCGCTCGGTCAAGGCCAGCTGCTCCCGATCCGCCAGCAGGGTCAGGTAGGCGTTCGCCACCTCTGCCACCAGGGCCAAGCGTGCGGTCTCCCGCGCGGCGGCGGTCGCAAAATAGCTTTCCAGGGCCGCATCGGACAGGTTGCGCACCCGCCCGAAAAAATCCAGTTCGAATGCCGTGATCCCGGCATTGACCTGATACTGGTTGGCGGTCGCTGTCTGGGGCTCGTTCACGCGTGACCGCGTGGCCGACGCGCCGGCATTCAGGTTGGGCAACTGGGCTGACCGTTCGACACGATAGAGCGCGCGGGCCCGCTCCACATTGGCGGTGGCGACGATCAGGTCGTGGTTCTGTGCCAGAGCCTGATCAATCAGCCCGCGCAGGCTTTCATCCAGGAAAAAGTCCCGCCAGCCGAGATCGGCCACCGGCCCCGCCTGGGTGCTGACCTGGGCATAGCGATCCGCGATGCCGGTGGCCGGTGCCTGATAGTCGGGTGCCATGCTGCATCCGGCCAGGAGCAGGGACAGCAGGGCCAACGAGGAAAAACGGTTGTTCATGATGGTTACTCCCGACCCGCTTCCGGCTTCTTGGGGCTGAAGCGCATGACCAGCTTTTCCACACCGACAAAGAAGACCGGCACGAAGAAGATGGCCAGCACCGTGGCGGACAGCATGCCGCCGACCACACCGATACCGATTGCGTTCTGGCTGCCTGATCCGGCACCCGATGCCAAAGCCAGCGGCATGACGCCCAGGATGAACGCCAGCGAGGTCATGATGATCGGCCGCAGGCGCTGGCGCGCCGCCTCCAGCGTGGCCTCCACCAGCCCCATGCCCTTCTCGTAATATTCCTTGGCGAATTCCACGATCAGGATGGCGTTCTTGGCGGACAGGCCGATGGTTGTCAGCAGGCCGACCTGGAAATAGATGTCGTTGGCCATGCCCGTCACCGTGGCGGCAACCACGGCACCCAGCACACCCAGCGGCACCACCAGCATCACCGCAAACGGGATCGACCAGCTTTCATACAAGGCGGCGAGGCACAGGAACACCACCAGCAGCGAGATGGCATAAAGGGCTGGTGCCTGCGAACCGGACAACCGCTCTTCATAGGAGAGGCCGGTCCAAGCCAGACCGATCCCCGGCGGCAGCTGCGCTACCAGTTCTTCCACAGCCGCCATCGCCTGGCCGGAACTATAGCCCGGTGCCGGCTGGCCCTGGATATTCATGGAGGAGGTCCCCATGAACCGTTCCAGCTTGGGCGGACCATAGGTCCAGTGCGCCGTGGCAAAGGCGGAGAAAGGAACCATCTCCCCCTGGTCGTTGCGGACATGCAGCTTGCCGACATCGTCCGGCAACATGCGGAACGGCGCATCGGCCTGGACGAACACACGCTTAACGCGGCCCCGGTCGACAAAATCATCGATATAGGTGGAGCCCCAGAAGGCCGTCAGCGTATTGTTGATATCGGCAATCTGGAGGCCCAGGGCCGCCGCCTTCTGCTTGTCCACGTCGATCCGCAACTGGGCCGTATCCTCCAGCCCGTTGGGGCGCACCCCGGTCAGCGCCGGGTTCTGTGCCGCCATACCCAGGAACTGGTTACGGGCGGCCAGCAGCGCCTCATGCCCGGCGCCGGATTCGTCCAGCAGCTGGAAATCGAAACCCGTGGCATTGCCCAGTTCCATGACGGCCGGCGGGGTAAACGCGAACACCATCGCGTCCTTCAGGCCCATGAAGGCGCCCATCGACCGCATGGCGATGGCCTGGGCGGTGGCGTCACTGCCCTTGCGTTCCGACCAGTCCTTCAACTGGATGAACAGCATGGCGGAGTTCTGGCCGCTACCGGCGAAGCTGAAGCCCCCGACGGCGAAGACGCCCTTGATGTTGTTGGCCTCCTGGGTCAGCAGATAATCCTCGACCTGTTTCACCGTCTCCATGGTGCGTTCCTGGGTGGAGCCGGGCGGGGCCATGACCATGGCGAAGACGATGCCCTGATCCTCTTCCGGCAGGAAGGCGGTGGGCAGGCGCATGAACAGGAAGCCCAGGATGGCCACCAGACCGGCAAAGACCACCAGGAACCGCTTGCTCCGCCGCAGCACGCCACCGGTGACCGTCACATAACGTTCGTTGGCGCGGTTGAAATTCCGGTTGAACCAACCGAAAAAGCCCCGGCGTTCATGATGGTCCTGCGGCTTCAGCAGGGTCGCGCACAGGGCCGGCGTCAGGACCAGCGCCACCAGCACCGACAGCGCCATGGCCGACACGATGGTGATGGAGAACTGGCGATAGATCACACCCGTGGAGCCGGGGAAAAAGGCCATGGGAACAAACACGGCCGACAGGACAAGGCCGATACCGACCAATGCACCCGTGATCTGATCCATGGATTTGCGCGTGGCTTCGCGCGGGGACAACCCCTCCTCCGCCATCAGACGTTCCACATTCTCCACCACCACGATGGCGTCGTCCACCAGCAGACCAATGGCCAGCACCACGCCAAACAAGGTCAGCGTATTGATGGAGAAGCCAAAGGCCGCCAGGATGCCGAAGGTACCCAGCAGAACCACCGGAACGGCGATGGTGGGGATCAGCGTGGCCCGCAGGCTTTGCAAAAACAGGTACATCACCAGGAAGACCAGAACCACGGCTTCCGCCAGGGTCTTCACCACTTCCTGGATCGACAGCTTCACAAAAGGTGTCGTCTCATACGGATATTCGATATCGACCCCGGCCGGGAAACTGGGGCGCAGCGCTTCGATCGCCGTTTTCACCGACGCCGCCGTGTCCAGCGCGTTTGCCCCGGTGGCCAGATTGACGGCCAGGCCGACGGCGTTGAGGCGGTCATAGCGGGAAACGAAATCATAGCTTTCGCCGCCCAGTTCCACCCGCGCCACATCACGCAGATGCACGGCCGAACCGTCGCGGGACGATTTCAGCAGGATGGCGCCGAACTGTTCAGGTGTCTGCAACCGGCTCTGCGCCGTTACGGTGGCATTCAGCTGCTGGCCCTTGACCGACGGGGTGCCGCCGACCTGGCCGGCGGAGACCTGGGCATTCTGGGCACGGATGGCGGCTGTGACCTCATCCACCGCGATGCCGAAGCCGGCCATCTTGATCGGGTCCAACCAGATGCGCATGGCATAGCCGCCGCCAAACACCTGCACCGACCCGACACCATTCACACGGCTGATCGGGTCCTGCACGCGTGAGGCGACAAAATCGCCCAGATCGTTGCCGTTCAACCGCCCGTCCACGGACACGAAAGCCGCCACCATCAGGAAGCTGGCGGCAGATTTCGACACGACCACGCCGCGCTGCTGTACTTCCGACGGCAGCGAGGACAGGGCCGGGGTCACCTTGTTCTGGACCTGCACCTGGGCAATGTCGGGATCGGTCCCGGCATTGAAGGTCAGGGTAATGGTGACGCTGCCCGACGCATCGCTGCTTGATGACAGGTAGCGCAGATTATCGATGCCCTTCAGGTTCTGCTCGATCACCTGCGTCACGGTCTTTTCCAGCGTCTCGGCCGACGCACCCGGATAGGAGGCGTTGACCGCGATAGTGGGCGGAGCGATGGCGGGATATTGTTCGATCGGCAGGCGCATGATGGACAATATGCCGGCCAGCATGATGACGATGGCGATCACCCAGGCGAAGACCGGGCGATCAATGAAAAACTTCGCCATTTCGGTTCACTCCGGGAACGGTCAATGGGCCGGTGCCGGGGCGGGGCCCG
>JAIXTS010000524.1 GCA_027483805.1 Azospirillum sp.
GACCGGCGGCCGGTGGGCGCTGCTGCTGCCCGCCACCGCCCCCCGATTGCGCAGTTCGCGCAGGTCCAGGGTGCTGTCCGGATAAAGCCGCTGCACCTCCTCCAGCAGCGTCATCAGCCGCTTCTGGTGCTCACCGGCTTCCACAAAATTCTCGGTCTGGAACTCGATATTGATGCATGCCTTGAGGCGGAGTTTCCCGTCCTTCATCACTTTCACCATGGGTCGGCATCCGCTGCCGGTGGCAGAGATGCATGGGTGTTTCGCGGTGCCGGAACAACGTTGCCGGACTGCATCGATCTGACCATGATGGAAAGATGATCATTGCATGATTGAAAGCCGATCATTTGCGATCCGACGGCCAATCACCGCATAACCCATTGAAATATCTTCAGATGATGTGGTGACCATGCGGCCCGTCGGGCACATGATGGAAAGATGATGGTGCGGCCGCCTACTCGGGATGGACGGGGTTCAGCAGCACCAGATCGGATTCCTGGCCGACCAGTTCCGCCATGAACACGGACCCGCTGTCGCAATCGACCGAGATCTGGCCCCGCGGTTCGGTGCGCTGAACGACGCCCAACTGCCGCTCCACGCCCGTGCGCCGATCCACCGCAACAACCTCTGCCGACGGCAGGTTCATGCGGGCGGCATAGATGGTGTCTGGACAGACCACGACATTGCGCTGGCGCAGGGCTGCCGGCAATTCGATGGTCCCGCTGCCCCCCTGCCGGTCCAGCGCCCGCCAGGACAGCTGCTTTGTGCCCGTATTGCCGACCAGCAGCAGGGTGCGGTCGGCCGAGAGATCGACATAATCGCGGTTCTCCTCGATCTTCACGGGCGGGTTGCCTGTGCTGGGATCGATGGACCAGATGTCCCAGGTCGCTTCGCCCCGGATCGCCACCCGGATGCTGCCATCGGGCATCCAGACCGGGGTCTTCTTGAAATGCCCGTCATGGGTCAGACGGGTCAGTGTCTCATCCGCGATGGTGACGCGGTACAGATCGCTGAGCATCCCGACTTCCGCCAGGAACAGCAGGGCACGGCCGTCGGGGGACCAGCGCGGCGCCGCCATGTTGGCGCCCGGCAGGCTGGTCAGCGGGCGGGGCGGGCGGTCCTTCTCGGCCAGCCAGACCTGCGGCTCCCCCGTCCGGTCGCTGACAAAGGCCAGGGCATTGCCGTCGGGGGACAATAGCGGTTCCGACTCGTTGGCGCCGGAACCCTGTAATGTGCGCCGCTGACTGTCGGCCATGATCTCCACGATATCGGCATGGCCGCGATAGATCTCCATCGCCATGTTGCCCCGGCCGCGCGCCACCGACAGGCGGCCCAGCTGGCCGATGCCGGGCATCACCTGCTGCCACCGTCCCGTCGCCAGATCCACATACCAGAGACCGCGCCGCTGCCGGCTGGCGTTGGTCAGGTAAAGGCCGCGGCCATCGACGGACCAGTCGAAATTGACGGCACTGCTGTCCAGCGGCAGCTGGTGCAGCTCGCGGCCGCCGCGCACCTCCATCACCATGATGGACAGGCGCCCCTCCGGCCAAGCGCGGGCAAAGGCCAGACGTGTGCCATCGGGCGAATAGGCGGGAACCCAGTCATCGGCATTGCCGCCCGGCGGCACGGGCAGCAGGGTCGGCGCCGCCCCGTCCAGCGGCATCACCATCAGGCGCGACATCTTCACGGTCGCGTCGGGAATGGCGGTAAGGACCAGGGCCTTGCCATCGGGCTGCCAGGCCAGCGTGGGCAGCATGTCGCCCAGGCAGGGCCCCACCCGCCGTTCCTTGCCCACAGGCACCGCGATGACATAGATGGCGCAGTTCCAGTCGCGGTCGCTGCGCACAAAGGCGATCATGTCCCCCTTGGGCGACCAGACGGGCACCCGGTCATGGTCATCGGTATTGGTCAGGGACACCGACCGGCCATTGGGCCCGGTGCCGCGCAGGATGATGTCGAAATCGTCGAAGGAATTGCGGGCCGCATAGGCTGCCATCTCCCCATCCGGGGACAGGGCGGGGAACAGGTCCATGCCCGGTTCCAGGGTCAGCGGCAACACATCGAACACGGGCAGGGACGCCACCGGCACGGGCCGCGCGCCCCACCAATAGGCCCCGCCGATCAGCACGACCAGCAGCACCGCCAGCGCTGCCGCCAGCATCAAACGCAGGCGCTGTACATCCCGCGCTGGCGAGGCGGGCACCGCTGTCTCAACGATCGGGGCCGGGGGCACCGGTACCGCAGCCGGGCCTGGTTCGACCGTGGCCGCGGTCTCTCCCGTCGGGATGCCGCTTGCCGCCGCTTCATCGACGAACAGGGCGTAGCCGAGTTTCGGGATGGTTTCCACCCGCAGACGGGTGCTGCCCACATCCCGCAAGGCACGGCGCAACTGAAAGATACAGCGGTTCAGGCTGTCCTCGGCCACGAACACCCCGCCCCAGCAATGGTGCAGCAGCGTGTCGCGGGAAACCGACTGACCCTGATGCCGGACCAGCAGCACCAGAACCTGCATGATGCGGGGTTCGATGCGGCGTTGATGCTCGCCGATGGCGATACGGTTCAGCGATGGGCTGACCGTCACGTCGCCCACAACCATGTCCTGGTCGGGATTGAAGTCAAAGCCAGAGGCCAAATGGTTCATTCCACATCCCACATACAGGCCAATTCAGCACCGTGCGCCAGTCCTGGCCCGGCCCCAAGTCCCGCCGCCACGATCCACCGTCTCCGCCGCCCCATCGGCCCTGTCATACCGCCGATCAAAATTCTTGACCGGTGGTATCCGCGCCGACTGGCGCGGCGGCGGCCCCTGCCGCCGAAGCGTGAAATGCCAACCCATCGGCATTTCAAGTCGCTGATACAAAACCCATACTAGCCGAAAAATCCGCAGCCCGGCCAGCCCCGCATGGGGCCGACCGGGCCACGGACCCGTCGAATTTGCCTGTTTAGCGGGCAGTCTCCAACCGGAAAACCACCCGCGAAACAAGCCCCCGAAGCCGGGGCGGCGATCAGAAGCGCACATTCACCCCGACGGAGAACACGCGGCCCAGCGGATCATACATGCTGGGGAACGTATTGCCGGAGTTGGCGGAGGTGGCACCCGCCTCGTTGCCGACCACCGGCGGGTCCTTTTCGAACAGGTTGGTCACACCGGCGCTGATGCGGACCTCTTCGAAGACCTGATACGAACCCTGCAGGTCGATATAGTTGTAAGCCTTGATCTTCTCGAACCGGTCGAAGGTCGTCGGCTTCTGACGCTCCTCGATCTCCACCGCACCCAGATGACGCCAGGTATAACCGACGGTGAAATCGCCGAAGTTCCAGCTCAGACGCTGGACCCAGCGGACTTCCGGCAGCGGGCTGCCGACACCGCCAGCGCCCACGGCACCGGGGCAGCTGGTGCCGTAACGACCCACGCAGTCCAGAACCGGGGTATTGTCGGAGCTTTTGGATTCCTGCGTCAGGTAGTAATTGGCGTTCAACGCAAAAGCCAGGGTGCCCAGATCGCCGCTGGCGCCCAGATCCTCCAGATCGACGTTGAAGTTGACACCCAGTTCCAGACCCTCAGCCCTCAGGTAGTTCAGGTTGGTGGTGAAGGCCTGCAAACCCGCACCCGGCAGGGTCAGCGTACCGCCCACGCGGATGATCTTGGCGCACTGGCTGGCATCACCGGCGACATAGCACCCGTCCAGGATTTCCTGCGGGGCGAAGGCGCCGATCACGTCCTCGATTTTGATGTTGTAATAGTCCAGTGAGATGAAGGTGTTCTTGATGGCACCCAGATCCGGGGTCAGGACGACGCCCAGCGTGCTGGTATCGGCCACTTCCGGGGTCGGCAGCCGGGCCAGGTCGGTGCCGGTGAAGACATTCACCTGACCGGCCGCCAGGTCAACAACACTGCCCACCTGGGCGGCGGTCATGCCGGTGGAGATACAACGGGCGCGCAGGGTGGCGTTGGTCAGCGCCGCCGCATTGCCGACTGAACAGGGGTCGGTATTGGCGTTCTGCAGGGAAGCGACCTGCGGTGCCGCCAGTTCACCCACATTGGGGGCGCGGGCTGCCCGCTGCTGCGAACCGCGCAGGCGGACGCTGTCAATCGGGGTCCAGTTCAGGCCCAGCTTCCAGGTCTTGTTGACGCCCGTCGGATCATAATCGGCGTAACGATAAGCCGCTTCCAGGTCCAGGGACTGGAACATCGCCTTGTCGGAGACCAGCGGCACCAGCACTTCGCCGAACACTTCCTGCACGTCGAAACCACCGGAAATGGGGCGCAGATTGCCGCCCGAGCCACCCAGGCACGAGGCCGGGGCCAGTTTCCAGCATTCGTCGGGCGTGCGCGAGCCCTTCTCCTTGCGGTATTCGGCACCGAAGCTGACCGCCACACTGTCATCGGCCCAGGGGCTGACCAGGTTTTCGATGGGGCCGCTGACGGAACCGGTGACGATGGTCTGCGAATAGGCCTGCTTGTCGATGGCCGACGCGCTGGCATAGGCGGCCATCTGCGGGGTGATGGAACCGAAGCCACCGAACAGGTTGATCGGCACGCAGCCCGGCTGGCCGCCCCGGCAGGCGGTGGTGCTGACGGCATTCAGCGCATTGCCGACATTGGTGACATTGGTATAGCCCTGGCTCAGGTTCGTGCGGTGGCTTTCGCCATGCTGCACCGACACATCATAAGACCAGCCGTCCATGATGTCGCCGCGCAGACCCGTCAGGAACTGGAAGGCGTTATTGTCGTAGGCGGTGGAGCGGGGCCCCAGTTCCACCGTGCGGCGGCTGATGGACAGACGGATATCGTCAGCCTGATCGACCACGCCATTATTGTTGACGTCCACCCAGTTCGGGAAGGCGCCCCCGGTCATCACCGTGCCGGCGGTGCGGCCGGCATTGGCGGCATTGATGATGGTCTGGCGTGCCGCACCCGTCAGATACGGGTTGGCCAGCGGCACAAAGAAGGTGGTACCGAAAATGCCCGACGGGGCGATCTGCTGGGTGTTCTTCGTGCTGGAATAGGAGAAGCGGCCATAGGCCTCGACATGCTCATTGACCTCGTAACGGCCGGACGCAAAGCCACCGAACCGTTCCAGCGGGGTCTGGTAATAATTGTACGGGTTGAAGTTGAAGACCGAGCAGTTGGCGCCGATGGAACCATCGTCGCGGAACTGGCCCAGGCCTGGGCCGCCGGCGATGGTCACCCGTGACGGCAGGGTGGTCGGCGAACCGCCGGCCGCGACCGAATTGGGACCGCCGCAGCCCGCCGGGGCCGGGTCCGGCGCCTTGCCGTCCAGGAAGTTCTGGTAATTGGCGCCGCTGGCGGTGGCGATGCCCAACTGGCCCAGCGGACGGGCGCCCAACTGCACGCCCTTACGCTGCGAATAATTGATGCCCAGCACGACATTGCCGCGGCCGTCGGCCAGATTGGAACCGACGGTGACGTCAGCGGAATGGATATGGCCGTCACCCTCGCCCGTGACCGAATAGTCGTAATTGGCGTCAATGCCTTCAAAATCATCCTTCATGATGAAGTTGATGGCGCCGGACATGGCATCCGACCCGTACACGGCCGACGCACCACCGGTGACGATGTCGACGCGCTGGATCAGGGCCGTCGGGATCGTGGAAACGTCGACCAGACCGTTAAAGTTATACGGCGTGACGCGCTTGCCATCCATCATCACCAGATTGCGCTGGGCCCCCAGGCCGCGCAGATCGACGGTGGAGGCGCCGGCGGTACCGTTATTGGTATTCTGGCCATCGCCCGGCACCGTGACGGGCAGCATGCGGAAGATCTTTTCCACTTCCGGCTGCTGCAACGCGTCGATCTCGGCGGCACCCACGGAATAGACGGGGCTGGTGGACGTATCATTCGGGCGCGCAATGCGCGAACCGGTCACCACGATTTCTTCGATCGTATCCTGCGCAAGGGCCGGCCCCACCGGCGCCAGCACGGCGGCCAGGGCCGCGCCCAGCAGCAGGCGGGAGCGGACGGAAGCGCGCGCATCATTAGAAAGTGTCATGGTTGCTGTATCCCCTCGTTCCAACAGGCGGCGCCTCTTTCGGCGGAATGGCGGGCGCGCGCTCAGACAGATGTGCTTGGCAGCACCGGCGGAACAC
>JAIXTS010000172.1 GCA_027483805.1 Azospirillum sp.
AAGCTGCTGCCCGGTGCGACCCTGTTTGCCGGTCTTAACCGCGATACCAACAGCTTCCTGGTCAATAATAACTGGGCCGATGCCGGCCTGCAGGTCTCCTGGAACCTGCTGTCGGTGCTGAACTGGTCCACGGTCGAGGATACAGGCGAGGCCCGGCAGAAGGTCGCCGAGGCCCGCCGTCAGGCTCTGCGGATGGCCGTGCTTGCCCAGGTCAATCTGGCCTGGCATCGCCGCGAACGGGCCGAACGCCTGTATGATCGCTACAATACGCTCCAGGAAATCGAAAGCCGCATCCAGTCCCAGACGGAAGCGGCCGCCGCCAATGATGCACAGACGCAGTTGGAACGCATCCGGGCCGGCGCCTCCGCTCTGCTGGCCACCCGGGCCCGCGACCGCGCCTATGCCGAACTGCAAAACGCCGCCGGCGCCATCCAGCAGGCGGCCGGCTTTGATCCGCTGCCCCAGCAGACCGATGGCGGCTCCATCGACCAGATTGCCGCCGCCATCAAAAGCCGCATGGACGCCATCGGACAGGGTGATGCTATAAAGGTACCGGCTCTGACCAACTAAGATCAAACTGCCGAGGGTTTGCCCCTTGGCAGTTTGGAGGCTGGCGACTGCCAGCCCGCCGCTCGTGCGGCGTAGCCAAGGCGGCGGATGCCGCCGCCCGGCGATTGAGGGAACATGAAACCTTCCTTGATCGGTCACGATCAAGGAAGGTTGGTATAAGATCATGCGGATGAAAAATTCATTGCCCGGCGCTCTGCGCGCCGGAATTGCCCTGCTGGCTGTGGCATTGGCATCGCCAGGTCACAGCCAGCAGACCCCCGTTCCGCCACTGGCCGGTGCTGCCAATGCACCGGAAATCCGCGCGCAGATCCGCGCGCGACAGCATACGACCTTGTCGGCGGAAATGGCCGGGAAGATCGTGGAACTGCCCTTGCGTGACGGAGAGATTTTCAAGAAGGGCGACCGGCTGGTCGGATTTGATTGCGGCGCACAGCGGGCGCGTCAGGAACAGGCCGCCGCCGCCGTCCAGGCCGCCAGCCGCAAACGGGAAGTATCGACCAAGCTGAACCAGCTCAACTCCATCAGTCAGTTGGAGGTGGCGACGGCTGAAAGCGCTGAAGCCCAGGCCAGGGCCGAACTGGCCCTGGCTGGTGTTCTGGTCCAGAGATGCGTTATCAACGCGCCCTATGATGGCCGTGTCGCGGATGTACAGGTGCAGCGTTATGCCTTCGCTGCCGAGGGGGCTCCGCTCCTATCCCTCTATGACAACAGTCAGTACGATATCGAAATGATTGTCCCCTCCAGCTGGCTTTCCTGGTTGAAGCCCGGCATTTCATTCCGGGTTCGCATCGAAGAAACCGGCGGGGATCATGCTGCCGAAATCACCCGCCTCTCGGGTGCCGTTGATCCGGTCAGCCAGTCGGTCCGTGTCTATGGACGTATCAAGGGGCCGATCGAAAATCTCCGCCCCGGCATGAGCGGGTCAGCACTTCTCTCGCCGGGTCAGACCCCATGAGTGCCGATCCCCGTGACCGGCAACTCACCGCCCTGGCCGGGCTGGTGCAACTGGAGCGTCGCGTTCGGGCGGCACCGACAGCCGGCGAACTGGCCTTTCTGATCGTCAACGAAACCCATGCCCTCGTCCCTTATCGTCAGGCCTTGTTCTGGCGAGCCGACAAGGGGGCGGTTGACGCCTTGTCAGGGCTGGCGACACCCGATGCCGATGCGCCCTTTACCCATTGGATGGGCAAGCGCCTTGCCGCATGGTCCGGATTGACAACACCGCTGGACCTGACCGCCGACGACATGCCCGCCGACGAGGTGGAATTATGGGCCGGTCATCTGCCATCGCATGGCCTGCTGCTGCCCCTTATCACCGGTGAGGGGGGAACACCGGTCGGCCTGTTGCTGCTGGCCCGTGACACGCCCTTTGCCGAGGGCGAACGGCAATTGCTGGATATCGTTTGCGGTGCCTATGCCCATGCCTGGAAGGCCATGATGGGACCGGGTCAGCGCCGCCACCTTTGGGTCAAGGATCGGCGCAAATGGGCCATGGCCGCCGGTGCCCTGGCTTTTCTGGCCCTGTTCCCGGTCCGTCATTCGGTTCTGGCCCCCGCCGAAATCGTCCCCCACCGCCCGGCCATCCTGCGTGCAGCGCTGGCCGGTGTGGTGGAGGAAATCCTGGTCCCGCCCAATGCCCCGGTCACGGAAGGCCAGCCCCTGGTCCGCATGGATGCGCGCGAGATCGAAAGCCGTCTGGAGGTGGCCCGCCAGGCGCTGGCCATCGCCGAGGCCGAACAGCGTCAGGCACAGCAGCAGGCCGTGTTTGACGAACGCGCCAAGGCCAGTCTTGCCGTCCTGGCCGCCAAACGCGAACAGGCCGCCGCCGATGTCGCCTTTACCGAGGAACTGCGGGCACGCATCCAGCTGACGGCCCCCAAGTCTGGTATCGCCATCTACGATAATCCGGACGACTGGACAGGTCGACCGGTCGCCCTGGGCGAACGTATCATCATGGTGGCCGATCCCACGGATGTCGAACTGGAGATCCTGCTGCCGGTTGCCGATGCCATCCCGCTGGATATTGGCAGCGATATCCGGTTCTTCCTCAATATTGATCCAGCCTCGCCCCTGTCCGGGACCCTGACCCGCATCGGCTATCGTGCCGCCGCCATGCCAGATGGGCTGATGGCCTATCGCCTGGCCGGACGCTTCTCCGCCGACAGTCTGGCTGACAAGGAGCGATTGCGCGTGGGCCTGAAGGGCACCGCCAAGCTGGAGGGCCATTGGACCATCCTGTCCCTGCACGTACTGCGCCGCCCCTTGTCTGCTCTGCGCCTGTGGCTGGGGTGGTAAGATGGCTGTTGCCGCCACCCTGGGCGAACAGGACAAGCAGGGGCAACCCATCCCGTTGCCGCCCTTGCGTGACGAACTGCTCCTGCATTCCGCTCCTCCCGATCATCATGGCAATCCGCGCTGGACGCTGGAGGACCCGGCCCGCAACCGGTTCTTTCAGATCGGCTGGGCGGAAATGGAAATGCTGGCCCGCTGGTCCTTGGGGGAGGCCCAGGCGGTTGCTGATGCCGCCGGTGCTGCCACCACACTGGAACTGACGGCTGAGGATGTTGTCACATTTGCCCGCTTTCTGGTCGGGTCAAACCTGACACAGACCCGCGGGGCCGAGGCGATGGCGCGGCTGGCTGAACAGGCCAAGGCCGGGCGCATGGGCTGGGCCAAATGGCTCCTGAAGAATTATCTGTTCGTCCGTCTTCCCCTGGTCAGACCGGATCCCTGGCTGGGGCGTGCCTTGCCCTACCTGCGCTTCATCTATACGTCCGGGTTCTTCTGGGTCACGCTTGCCGCAGGGATA
>JAIXTS010000306.1 GCA_027483805.1 Azospirillum sp.
AACAGGCATCCAAGAAGGGCCCCATCACGTCCTATCTGTCCGCCTGATCCGTCATGACGCTTGGTCTTATCCGTAATCCGTTCAGCCACCGGAACAAGGCAGGCGGCGGTGATCTGCCGGCCGATGCCGCGCGCCTGTTCGGTGACCTTGTGGCCTCTCCCGACACGCCGGACAAGCTGGTCAAGGCCCTGCGCGGCTTTGCGCACGGGGGCGTCGAGACCATCGTGGTGGATGGCGGTGACGGAACGGTGCGCGAAGTGCTGACCGCCCTTCCCCAGGCCTATGGCGCTGCACCACCGGCGCTGGCCATCCTGGCGGCCGGCAAGACCAACCTGATCGCCGCCGATGTCGGCACCCATGGCTATGGCCCGCGCGGGCTGGCCGGTCTGGTGCGGGCCGCGCATGAGGGCACGCTGGGTACCCGCACCACGCGGCGGCCCGTCCTGACACTGCATTGGCCGAATGGGGAACATGGGCCGGTGCGCGGCATGTTCATGGGGGCCGGTGCCTTCACCCGTGGCACCGATCTGGCCAACGCCGCCATCCACAAGGCCGGTTTCACCCAGGAAATCGCCGTCGCCCTGACCATGGCCGGTGTGCTGGGCCGCGCCCTGATCGGCAATGACAGCCATGGCTGGCTGGCGGGCGAAGGTTTCAGCGCGGCGGTCGATGACCAGCCGGCGCTGGAGGGCAACCGTTTCCTGTTCCTGGCCACCACGCTGAACAAGCTGATCCTGGGCCTGTGGCCCTTCTGGGATCATGGGACGCGGCCCTTGCGGTTCCTGGATGTCGCCGCCAACCCGCCCGGCCTGCTGGGTGCCCTGCCCCGGCTGATGACGGGCCGGCCCAGCGCCAGCATGCGGAATACCGGCGCCTATCGGTCGGGCGGGGCGGAACGGATCGACCTGCACCTGACCCGGCCGCTGATCATGGATGGCGAGACGTATCCGGCGGGCCGTGTCATCCTGTCGGCCCAAGACAGCATCCGTTTTGTCCAGCCGTGACCGACCCGCTCTCCACCCAGATCGACCAGGAATGGGATACGCCCCTGCCCGCCCCCGCCACCGCGCTGGTGGCGGCGCTGCTGGCGCATGGCGGTGACAGCGTCGCGGCGGTGCTGTTCTATGGGTCGAACCTGCGTTCGGGCGATGTCGACGGGGTGCTGGATTTCTATGTGCTGGTCGACCGTCTGACCGGCTGGCGTGACAGCCGCGCGCTGGCCGTCGCCACCCGCCTGCTGCCACCCAGCGTGGAATATTGGGAAGTACCGTGGCAGGGCCATACGCTGCGCGCCAAGGTCGCCGTGATGGGGATCCACCAGTTTGCCCGCGCCACGCGGTTTGACGGGTTGGACACCACCATCTGGGCCCGGTTTACGCAGCCGGTGATGCTGGCCCATGCACGTGACGAGGATGCCCGCACGATGGTGCGCGCCGCGGTGGCGCAGGCGGTGACGACGGCCAGCCGCTGGGCCGCCCTGCTGGGGCCGGCGGACGGAAGCGCGCGCGAATACTGGGAGGCTTTGTTCAAGGCCACCTACAGCGCTGAACTGCGTGTGGAGAAGGCGTCGCGGGGGGTCAGCATCGTCGACCATGCCGCCGACCGCTACAATGCCCTGCTGGTGCCAGCCTGGGCAGCAGCGCGGGTGCCGTTTGAGGATCTGGACGATGGAAGGCTGCGGCCGCTGCTGTCGCCTGCCGCCCGCCGGCACGGCGCCAGCGCCTGGGCCTGGCGCGGACGGTTCGGCAAGGGGCTGAATATCGCGCGGCTGGTAAAGGCGGCCTTCACCTTTACCGGCGGGGTCGATTATCTGCTGTGGAAGCTGCACCGCCATTCGGGCGTGCGCCTGGAACTGACCCCGTGGCAGCGGCGTCATCCGATCCTGTCGGCGCCCGGCATCCTGTGGAAGCTGAAACGGATGGGGGCCATCCGGTGAGGGGGCGGGCGGCGGCGAACCCCACGCTGGCCCATTATGATGCGCATGCCGCGCATTATGCCGATCTTCTGGCCGATCATGACAGCGGTGCCGCCCGGCAACGGTTCCTGACGATGGTGGGCGGGGCGGCGCCGGCCATCCTGGACCTCGGCTGTGGCGCCGGGCGCGATCTGGCAGGCTTCCGCGATGCCGGGGCACGCGCGACGGGGGCTGAGGGCAGTGCAGCCCTTGCCGCCATCGCGGCGGTGCATAGCGGGGCAGCCGTGCATGTGCTGGACCTGCTGTCCCCCGGCGTGGTGCCGTGGGAAGAGGCTGTCTTTGACGGGATCTGGGCGCACCACCTGTTTTTCCACCTGCCCGACCCGGCGCTGCCCTTTGTCCTGGCACGTCTTCACGGCTGGCTGCGACCGGGCGGGGTTTTTTATGCCTGCGACCCGACCGGGGACGGGATGGAGGGCGTCGCCCCCGATGGCCGGTATCTGGCCTTCCGCCGCCCGCAAAGCTGGAAAGCCATGGTCAGGGCGGCGGGTTTCCGCCTGATCGAGGAATGGCGCCGTCCGGAAGGGCTGCCGCGGCGCCAGCAGGATTGGCTGGCCACCCTGTGGCGGGCGGTGGTGTGAAAACACAAAACCCCGCGGGAACCTGTCGGCGCCCGCGGGGTTTTTGCAGCAGAAATCAGGGACTGATTATTCGGCGGCGGTCTGGACCAGGGCCGGCTGGACGCCCAGTTGCCGGGCCACCTTGGCGAACAGCTCGATCGCGGTATCGATCTGCTTGGTCGTGTGGGCAGCGCTGACGGAGGTGCGCAGCAGGGACTGGCTGTTGGGCGTGGCCGGCGGCAGGGCGAGGTTCAGATACAGACCCTCTTCCAGCAGACGGTTCCAGAACGTGATCGCCAGTTCGATCGAGGGCAGAGACACGGCCACGATCGGATTGACATCCGGACCCACCTGGAAACCCAGGTTGCGCAGGCCGTCATACAGGCGCTTGGAATTGGCCATCAGCTTGTGACGCAGGCCCGGCTCTTCCTGCAAACGCTCCAGCGAGCGCAGGCAGGTGGCAATGACCGAGGGCGGCAGCGAGGCGGTGAACATGTACGGACGGCAGGCCACCCGCATCACGTCAAAGTCCGGCAGATCGGAGACGCAGAAACCGCCAACGGCACCCAGGCTCTTGGAGAAGGTGCCGACGATGAAATCGACATCATCCTCCACACCCACTTGCTGCGCCAGACCACGGCCGGTATCACCCAGCACGCCCATGGAATGGGCCTCGTCCACCAGCAGGTAGACACCATTCTCACGCTTGACCTGGGCGAATTCCTTCAGCGGCGCCACATCGCCCAGCATCGAATAGATGCCTTCCACCACCACCAGCTTGTTGCCGGGATGGTCGGCGACACGGCGCAGACGCTTGTTCAGGTCTTCCGGATCATTGTGACGGAAGCGGATGACCTGGGCCGGGGTCATCTTGGCCGCGTCATAGATGCTGGCATGGCTGTCGCTGTCCAGGAACAGCAGGTCATCCTTACCCACCAAGGTGGAGATGATGCCCAGGTTCGCCTGATAGCCAGTCGTGAAGACCATGCAGTTTTCACGACCGTAGAACTTTGCCAGTTCCCGCTCCAGCGCCGCATGGCCGTCGTAGCTGCCATTGGCGATGCGCGAGCCGGTGGTGCCCGTGCCAAACGACTTCAGCGCTTCGACACCCTTGTCGATACAGCTCTCGTCGAAGGTCAGGCCCAGATAGTTGTTGGTGCCGAGCAGGATCGTGCGGCGACCGTTCAACATGCCCTCCGTGGGGGAGAGCATAGCATCGAACTTTACCGTGAACGGGTCACGGCCGGCGCCAGCAATGCGGTGATAATGCTCGCGGAGCTTGGTGTACTTGGCAAGGATCGTCATTTCTCAGGCGTGCCCCCGGAGTTCCGATATGGTCCTGGCCAGGTCGCCGATGGTTTCGACCTCCGCGATCCGTTCCATCGGGATCGAGACATCGAACTTATCCTCGAGCACCATCACGAAATCCATGACGGCCAAGCTATCCAGGC
>JAIXTS010000529.1 GCA_027483805.1 Azospirillum sp.
CAACAGGCCTGCCAGTTGGGCCAGGATGAAGCCCGGGACGTCCAGTGGCCGGATGCCGGCAAAACTGTCGGTGAGGCTGCGGGCGATGGTGACGGCGGGGTTGGTGAAGCCGGTGCTGGCCGTGTACCAGTAACCGGCCATGACGGCCAGCGGGACCGCATAGGGCAAGATACCCGTCGTACCGCTGCGCAGCGCGCGCAGAATGATGGTCAGCAGGACCAGGGTGGCGAGTGCTTCCGACAGCCATTGCCCGGCACCGGTTCGCACGGTTGCCGCCATTTGCCACAGGGGCAAGTCGAACATGGCATGGGCCAGCAACACCCCCAGCACCGCACCAACCCCCTGCACCACCAGGTAAGCCGGCACCCGCGACCAGGAGAAATGGCGCGTGGCGGCCAGCGCCAGGGTCACAGCGGGGTTAAAATGTGCGCCCGACAGGGGCCCAAATGTGTGGATCAGGGCCACCAGCGCCCCGCCGGTGGCGACCGCATTGGCCAGCAGGGCGATGGCGCCATTGCCGCCGGCCAGTTGCCAGCCCATGATGCCGGACCCGACAATCACGGCCAGCAGCAGGGCCGTGCCAAGCCCTTCCGCGATCAGAGCCTGCGACAGGGACGGCCGTGTCATGCTTCGCCGTCCCGGCCCATCGTATCCATGCGGCGCTTCAGTGCCATCCGGTCCAGTGTGGCCAGCGGCAGGCTGGTGAAGATGGACAGGCGGCGTTCGATCATGCGGTAGACATCGGCCGTGAAGGCCGCCCTTTCGGCATCGGTGCCGCTGGCCGATGACGGATCGGGAAAGCCCCAATGGGCCGTCATCGGCTGTCCCGGCCATATGGGGCAGACTTCGCCCGCCGCCTGATCACAGACGGTGATGATGAAGTCCAGGGCCGGCGCGCCGGGCTGGGCGAATTCCGACCAGTCCTTTGACCGCGCATCGGACAGGTCATAGTTCAGGCGGGTCAGCAGGTCGCGCACATAGGGATTGATGCGGCCGGACGGGTGGCTGCCGGCGCTGTAGGCCTTAAAACGCCCCTGCCCGATACGGTTCAGGATCGATTCCGCCATGACGGAACGGGCGCTGTTATGGGTGCAGAGGAACAGCACGCTGTGAACGCCAGTGTCCAGCATGGCGGGTCTCCAGATCGAAAAGAGCCATAAAAACAGGGATCAGCAGCAGGACGGCATCAGGGCGACCGCCCCCTGCCCGCAAAGTTCGGGCCGGCCCTGGCAGCAATCTTCCATGAGGAAGGCCAGCAGGCGGCGCGTGCCCGCATAGTCGGTGGCGTAGAAGATCTGCCGCTGCACCCGCCAGGACCGCAGCAGTCCCGCCCGGTCCAGCGTGGCCAGGTGATGCGACAGGGTGGAGGCGCCGACGCCCAGGCGTTCCGCGATCTCCCCCGCATTCAGCCCGTCCGGCCCCGCCCGCACCAGCAGCCGGAAAATCTCCAGCCGGGTCGATTGGGCCAGAGCCGAAAGGGCGTCGATGGCTTGTGTCTGTTCCATAATTCGAGAATTATCGAATTATGGCGGGAGGGTCAAGAGATATTTCGACGGGTATCGAAATATCTACCTGCTGTCCCCCTCGCCCTTTTCGGCAGCAATGACCGCGATCCAGCGGATTTCCGCATATACGCATGGCATCCGGGGATAATCTGATGCTAGACGCCGGAACAAGACGCATCGCAGCGAACGGGGGTTCAGGGCATGACCAGCAGAACGGGTAGGGATGGACAAATGACAGCCGCCGGTACGGGCAGGACGCTGGCCGCCGCCAAAGCCCATGCAAGGCTGGTGGCCATCGACGCGTTGCGCGGGCTGGTCATGGTGTTCATGCTGGTCGATCATGTGCGGGAGACCTGGTTCCTGCATATGCAGGTCACTGACCCGGTCGATACAACGACAACGGACCCGGCGCTGTTCTTCACCCGGCTTTTGTCGACCTTCTGCGCACCGACCTTTGTGGCCCTGACCGGCCTGTCGGCGTGGCTGTACGGCCAGTCGCACAGCAAGGCCGAAACCTCGATGTTTCTGCTGAAGCGCGGGCTGTTCCTGATCTTCCTGGAGGTGACCTTTGTCGGCTTTGCCTGGTCGGCGCAGTTCCCGCCCACAACCTTCTGGCTGCAGGTGATCTGGGCCATCGGCATATCCATGATCGCGCTGGCCGGACTGCTGCATCTGCCGCGCGCGGCACAGGTGGTGCTGGGGCTGGTCATTGTGCTGGGGCATAATCTGCTGGACCCGATCCGGCTGGTGCCCGGTGATGCGTTTTATGAAATCTGGGCCGTGCTGCATCAGCGGTCGGTGATCCAACTGGGCGGTGGGCTGATCGCCAAGACCACCTATCCCATCCTGCCCTGGATCGGCGTCATTCTGCTGGGCTATGCCACCGGCCCCTGGTTCGCCAAGGGAACGGACGTGCTGGTCCGCCGCCGCCGCCTGATCCTGACCGGCTGCATCATGCTGGTGGGTTTTGCTGTGATCCGCGCGTTGAATGTCTATGGCGACAAGCCGTGGGTGGCCGGTGCCGATACGCTGCGCACCATCATGGCCTTCCTGTCGCTGACCAAATATCCGCCGTCACTGCTGTTCCTGCTGCCGACGGTGGGCGCCGGCGTTCTGTTGCTGGCCCTGTTCGAGAAATATCAGGACAGCAAGGTCATGCCGTATCTAGCGATGTTCGGCGGTGCGCCCATGTTTTTCTATCTGCTGCATCTTTACGTGCTGAAGGCGCTGTACCTGATCGCGGTTGCGCTCTATGGGCTGAACAAGGGTCAGTTCTTTGGTGTGGACAATGTTTCCACCGTCTGGATCTGGTTTGCCCTTCTGCTGGTGCCGCTCTATCTGCCCACCCGCTGGTTCGCCGACCTGAAGCAACGCCGCCGCGACATCTGGTGGCTGAAATATCTGTAAATCTGCGCCAACGGCGCGGATTCGGCCCCGGCATAATCCGCGCATTTCGGCCCTACAACAATAGAACACACCGTGGCAAGCGCCCGCTTCGAGCAAATTTATCTGCCGAACGGCCTAGGCTGATCCGGTGAGGGGAAAAGATCGCGGGTCTGTTAAAAAAGGTCTTGCCCCGGAGGAACGTTATAACATAACAGGCGGCACGAGATGACGGCTCAGCAGGGCCAGCGCCGCGAAGAATGAACAGCGGAGCAGCTTCACAAAGGGGATCAACGATGTATGTGACTAACCGGTTCCGCCTGGCGCTTGCCGCCACCGCCGCCTGCGTGGCACTTGCCCCAGTGGCGACCGCCCAGCCCGCCAATGGCGCCTTGGAAGAGATCATTGTGGTGGGCCAGCGTCAGGCCTATCGCGGCGATGTCCCCCTGAAGGAGACGCCGCAGGCCATCCAGGTCCTGGACGGCGCGTTGCTGCAGGATCTGGGCATCACCAAGCTGGAGGGCGCCCTGGAACTGGCGTCCGGCATCGCCAAGCAGAATAATTTCGGCGGCCTGTGGGACAGCTTCGCCGTCCGCGGCTTTGCTGGCGACGAGAATTTCCCCTCGGGCTTCCTGGTTAATGGCTTCAATGGCGGCCGTGGCTATGGCGGCCCCCGCGATGCGTCGAACGTGGAGCGGATCGAAGTGCTGAAAGGCCCCAATTCGGCCCTGTTCGGCCGTGGCGAGCCGGGCGGCACGGTGAACATCATCACCAGGAAGCCGGAATTCAAGACCAAGGGCAGCGTCGCGGCGTCTGCCGGCAGCTATGACACCTATCGTGTCGAAGGCGATATCACCGGCCCGGTCACGCAGAGCATCGCCATCCGCCTGAACGCCGCCTACGAGGATGCCGGCAGCTTCCGCGACACGCTGGACAGCAAAAAGATCGTCGCCTCCCCCTCCATCCTGGCAGTGCTGACCGAAGGGACGACCCTGTCCTACGAGATGGAATATGTGGACCAGAAGGTGCCGTTCGACCGCGGCATCGTGGCCGTGAATGGGGATCTGGGTGCCATTCCCCGCTCCCGCTTCCTGGGTGAGCCGGGTGACGGCCCCATCGAGATCGACGTGCTGGGCCATCAGGTGCAATTGCAGCATGATCTGAACGATGATTGGGCCCTGCTGCTGGGCGGCAGCTACAAGGAAACCTCCTTCGAGGGTTTCTCCACCGAGGCGGAACTGGCCGGGGGGCGCCAGACGCTGAATTCCACCAACCAGTTCCTGTCGCGGCAGCGCCGCCAGCGCGACTATGACACCGAACATGGCGTCGTGCGCGGTGAACTGTCCGGCAGCTTTGCCACCGGTGCATTCACCCATAACCTGATCGTGGGTGCCGACTGGGACAAGTTCACCATCGATACGCTGCAGCGCCGGTATCGTCCGCCGGCCTATACCGCCGGTCGCCCGATCACGACCGCCAACAATGCCATCGATGTCTTCAACCCCGTCTATGGCAATCTGGCCACGCCCAACGCTGTCCTGACCAACACGCATGAGGTTCAGGATGCCTGGGGCATCTATTTGCAGGATCAGATCGACATTACCGAGAATTTCAAGATCCGCTTCGGCGGCCGCTACGATGATTTTAAGCGTAACCTGCGGGACAATGCCGTGGCCCTGTCGGCCACCAATCCCAAGGTCCGCTCCTACACCGAATTCAGCCCGCAGGGCGGCGTCGTCTATAATGCCACGGACGAGATCAGCCTCTATGCCAGCTATGGCAAGGGTTTCCGCCCCAACAGCGGCAGTGCCGCCAACGGCACCCTGTTCGAGCCGGAAAAGTCCAAGTCCTATGAGGTGGGCGCCAAGTATGAGAGCGAGGATGGCACGCTGAACAGCACAGTATCGCTGTTCACCATGAAGAAGACCAATGTGCTGACGGCGGACCCCGTCAATGCCGGCTTCTCCATGGCCGTCGGGTCGGCGCGCAGCAAGGGCGTTGAGTTCGACCTGAATGCCAAATTGCCGGCCGATACAAGGCTGTTCGTCACCTATGCCTATACGGATGCCGAGGTGGCGGAGGATTTCCTGGACCCCAACTTCTCCCTGCCGATCCGCGAGGGTGACCCGCTGATCAATGTGCCCAAGCACACGGCCAACCTGATGCTGTTCAAGGATTTTGAACTGGGTGAGGGTACGGCCAGCCTGGGTGGCGGCATCAACCATGTGTCCAAGCGCCTGGGCGAAACGGGCGTGAATTTCTACCTGCCCAGCTATACGCTGGTGAAGCTGCAGGCTTCCTACGAGCCGACGGAGCAGATGAAGCTGTCGGTCGATGTGAACAACCTGTTCGACAAGCGCTACTACGCCTCCTCCTACGCCCGCCTGTGGGTGGCACCGGGTACGCCGCGCACCGTCACCGGCCGTGTGTCGTATAATTTCTGATCCCGGCCCCCCTGCTTGTAAACTCACCACCCCCGCCCGTCGGTTCCCCCGGGGCGGGGGTTTTTCTTTGACCTGGCAGGAGCGATGATCATGGCTTTCCTGTTCAAATCATCGGCCGAGCGCGGCACTGTCTGGGCTGGGGCGTTTGCGCGGCTGCTGCCCGACATGCCATTTCGGACCTGGCCGGACGTGGGTGACGCTGACGATATCCGCTATCTGGCGGCCTGGACGGTGACGCGCGACCTGCTGGCGGGATTGCCGAACCTGGAGGTTCTGTTCTCTGTCGGGGCCGGGGTCGATCAGTTGGACCTGTCGCAGGTACCACCCCAGGTGACGGTGGTGCGGATGGTGGAGCCGGGCCTGACCGATGGCATGGTGCAGTACGCGACCTTTGCCACCCTGGCCCTGCACCGCGAGATGCTGGATTACGGCCAAGCCCAGACCGATCATCGCTGGGCGCCGCGCCCGCTGCTGCCGGCCGGACAGCGGCGGGTCGGTGTCATGGGGCTGGGCCATCTGGGCACGGCCGTCCTTGCGGCACTGCGCCCCTTCGGCTTTGCGCTGCGCGGGTGGAGCCGCTCGGGTGGGGATGTCGAAGGCGTGGAAATCTTCGCCGGCAGCAATGCCCTGCCCGCCTTTCTGTCGGGCTGTGACATCCTGATCTGCCTGCTGCCGCTGACCAATGACACGCGCGGCATTTTGTGCCGCAACAGCTTCGATCTGCTGCCGCGCGGTGCCGGCATCATCAATGTCGGGCGCGGCGGGCATCTGGTGGAGCAGGATCTGCTGGACGCCCTGGACAGCGGCCATCTGTCGGGTGCTGTCATCGACGTCTTGAATACGGAACCGGCGGCGGCGGACCATCCGTTCTGGTCGCATCCGCGTATCCTGTTGACCCCGCATGTGGCCAGCCAGACCCGCGATGATTCGTCGGCCGAGGTGCTGATCGCCAATATCCGCCGGCATCAGGCGGGTCAGGCCCTGCTGGGGCAGGTGGACCGGACGCGGGGATATTGAGCGGCAGGGGGTGCGGCAGAACATGCTGCACCAATGCCGGAGAAATCCGCATTCCCTGCCGTCCCCTCCCCGCTTTCGGACGGATGTTCCGGTTTTCCCATGGCCTAATATCGCCTGTGCAGGGGGCGGAACGGCCCCTCCCGATCTTCACCGCAGCAATGGAAAGACGACGCCATGGCCCCCTTCCGGCCCAAATACATCTCCTTCGACTGCTATGGCACGCTGACGCGGTTCCGCATGTCAGACATGGCGCGCGAGATGTTCCCGGACCGTATTGCACCGGACCAGATGGACAGGTTCTGCAAGGACTTCGCCGCCTACCGCCTGGATGAGGTGCTGGGCGCCTGGAAACCCTATGACCAGGTCATCCACAATGCCGTGGAGCGCACCTGCAAAAAGTGGAAGGTCGCGTTCCGGCCTGAGGAAGCCCGCCGCATCTATGACGCCGTGCCCACCTGGGGCCCGCACCCCGATGTGCCGGACGGCCTGTCGAAGGTGGCCAAGGAAATTCCGCTGGTCATCCTGTCCAACGCCATGAATGAGCAGATCCACCACAATGTCGCCCTGCTGGGCGCGCCGTTCCACCGCGTCTATACGGCCCAGCAGGCCCAGGCCTACAAGCCGCGCTTCCAGGCGTTTGAATATATGTTCGACCAATTGGGCTGCGGTCCGGAGGAGATGATGCATGTCTCCTCCAGCTTCCGCTATGACCAGAACAGCGCCACCGACCTGGGCTTTGGCGCCCGCGTCTTCGTGGCGCGCGGACACGAGCCGACCAACCCCAATTATCGCGATTATGAGATCCCGCATATCGGCATCCTGCCGGCGCTGCTGGGGTTGTGATCCCGTTTCCTTTCCGCTCCAATCGGTGACCCTCCATGACCGCTTCCCAGACCCTTTCCTACTGGCTGGAGACGGCCCCCCGATTTACCGGCGGGGCGGTAGGGCCTGTTGAGGGGCGGGTGGATGTGGCGGTCATCGGCGGCGGTTTCACCGGCCTGTCGGCGGCCCTGGCCCTGGCAAAGCGGGGCGCCAAGGTCATGGTGCTGGAGGCGGGCCGGGTGGTGGGGGAGGCGTCGGGCCGCAATGGCGGCCAGTGCAACAGCGGCACCGCCCACGACTTCGCGGCCCTTGCCGGCCGCTTCGGGGTGGAGGCGGCGCGCAAATTCTATCAGGCGCATGTCGATGCCGTGGATGATGTCGAGCGGCTGGCGCGCGAGGAAGGGATCGACTGTTCCTTCCGCCGCTGCGGCCGGTTGAAGCTGGCGGCCAAGCCGGAACATTATGACAAGCTGGCCCGCGCGGCGGAAACGCTGGCGACCGTTGACCCGAATGTCCACCTGCTGTCGCGCGCCGATCTGGCCGCCGAAATCAAATCCGACGCCTTTCATGGCGGGCTGTTGCAGACTAGCAGCGGTCAGCTGCATGTCGGCAAGTTCGGCGTGGGTCTGGCCGAGGCAGCGGTGCGCAAGGGAGCGATCATCCATGAAGGCGCCCCGGTCGTCGGCCTGAGCGATGCCGCCGGCGGCGGTTTGGAACTTCGGACACCGAAGGGAATACTCCAGGCCAGGCAGGTGCTGGTGGCCACCGGCGGCGCCAGCCCCGTGGGGCCGTTCGGCTGGTTCCGCCGGCGCATCGTGTCGGTCGGATCCTTTGTGATCGCAACGGAGCCCCTGGCCGAGGCGGTTGTCGCCGACCTGTTCCCCGGCCGGCGCAACTATGTCACCAGCAAGAATATCGGGAATTATTTCCGCCTGTCGCCGGACAACCGCCTGATCTTTGGCGGACG
>JAIXTS010000429.1 GCA_027483805.1 Azospirillum sp.
GCCGATCTCGCCGAAATCCGCGACCTGGCCGATACCGGCCTGTTGGATGGCGTCACCACCAACCCCTCGCTGGTCGCCAAGGCCGGCCGTAACTTCGTGGAACTGATCGCCGAGATCTGCGATGTCGTCGAAGGCCCGGTCAGCGCCGAAGTGGCCGCCACCGATTTTGACACGATGCTGAAGGAAGGCCGTTATCTGGCCCAGATTGCCCCGAATGTGGCGGTCAAGGTGCCGCTGACCCCGGCCGGCCTGAAGGTCTGCCGCACGCTGGCCAACGAAGGCACCATGGTCAATGTGACCCTGTGCTTCTCCGCCGCGCAGGCCATCCTGGCCGCCAAGGCCGGTGCCGCCTTCATCTCTCCCTTTGTCGGGCGCCTGGACGATATCGGGCAGAACGGCCTGAACCTGATCCAGGAAATCGTCGAGATCTATGCCAACTATCCGGCCTTCACGACCGAGGTTCTGGTGGCGTCGGTGCGCAACCCCATCCATGTGGTGGAATCGGCCCGCATGGGCGCGCATGTCGCCACGATGCCGCCCAGCGTCATCCGCCAGCTGGGCAACCATGTGCTGACCGACAAGGGCCTGGCCACCTTCGTTTCCGACTGGGCCAAGACCGGCCAGTCCATCCTGGACCAGCCGCTGCCCACGAAGGGCTGATCGGTTTCACGGCTGAAAGACAATAAGACGGAAAGGCCGCCCATGACCACCGGACCCGGACAGATCACCACCAACCCGATGGATGAACTGACGGCGGAGGACGTGGCGGCCTTTCTGCTTGAACATCCCGACTTCCTGGCGCGGCGGCCCGAGCTGCTGTGCCATCTGCTGCCGCCCAGCGGGCCGGAGCGCGGTCGCGACATTGTCGATATCCGCGAGCGCATCCTGGAAAAACTGCGCGGCGAGGTCGGGCGCCTGTCCGATCAGCAGCAATTGCTGGTCGATACGACCCGCGCCAACATGATGAACCTGCGGCGTGTCCATGCCGCCGTCCTGCACCTGCTGTCCTGCCGCGGGCTGGAGGCGATGGTGCAGGCTATCACCTCCGATCTGGCCGTGCTTCTGGACCTGGACGGGGCCAGCCTGGTGGTGGAGCAGCCGGCCGGCCCCGTCGCCGTCATCGGTCCCGCCGGCCTGGGCATGGCCCATCATGGCACCATTAACCGCGCCCTGGGCCGCGCCGACGTGGCCTTGCAGTCCGACATCCTGGGATCGGTCGAGGTCTGGGGCCATCAGGCCGGCCTGATCCGCAGCCAGGCGCTGGTGCGCCTGCGGCTGGGGGAAGGCGAGGAGATGACGCCGGCCCTGCTGGCCTTCGGGTCGGCCGATCCCGCAATGTTCCATTCGGGACAAGCCACCGACCTGCTGCTGTTCCTGTCGGGTGTGGTGGAAAGGGTCATCGCCGCCTATCTGGACCCGGCCTGGTGAGCGCCAGCATCGGCTTCGCGGCGCAGGCCGACCTTCTGGACGCCATCGACCGGTGGCAGCGCTGGCTGATGACCGAAAAGGCCGCGTCGCCGGCGACACTGCGCGCCTATAACAATGATCTGGCCGGGTTCCTGTCCTTCATGGCGGAATATCGGGAACGCAAGCCCGGCCTGAATGATCTGTCGGCCCTGTCTCTGATGGAATTGCGCGCCTGGCTTTCCGACCGCGCCCGCGATGGTGCCACTGCGGCCACGCGGGCCCGTGCCATTGCCGGGGTGCGCAACCTGTTCCGGTGGCTGGACCGGCAGGGCATCGTCCATAATCCGCATATCGGGGTGCTGAAGGCCCCGAAGTTAAAACAGCCGATTCCGCGCCCGCTGACCGCACCCGATGCCGCATCGCTGCTGGACGAGGCCGCGACATTGCCGGAGACGGCCTGGATCGGCCTGCGCGACCGGGCGTTTTTCACCTTGCTCTATGGCTGTGGACTGCGCATTTCCGAAGCCCTGGCCCTGAACCGCGACGACCTGCCGGCGGGGGCCGCCACCGTCCGCGTGCTGGGCAAGGGATCAAAGCAACGGCAGGTGCCGGTGCTGCCGGCCATTCACGCCGCCATCAGCGCCTATCTGGAAGCCTGCCCCTTTCGCGCGGCCGAGGATGCCCCGCTGTTCGTGGGCAGCCGGGGGGACCGGCTGCACCCGTCCGTCGCCAGGCGGCAGATGCAGCTGCTGCGCGAGGAGCTGCTTCTGCCGGACAGTGCCACCCCGCATGCCCTGCGCCACAGCTTCGCCACCCATCTTCTGGGCGGCGGGGCGGACCTGCGCGCCATCCAGGACCTGCTGGGCCATAGCAGCCTGTCGACCACCCAGCGCTATACCGATGTCGATACCGACAAATTGCTGGCCGTGTATGACAAGGCGCATCCGCGCGCGCAGAAATAACCTCAGCGGCGCAAAATCTTGACCGTTGGTCAATCTTGCCGGCCCCGCAGGCACAGGCCACTAGGGGGGCTGGTCCATGAGACTTGATTTATTTTTCCACCGACGCACGGAACCGTCATTATCGGCATGAAGCCGGCGGAAAGTTTTGCGCCCCCCTGTTTGTGCATGCAGTTCATGCATGACAGCAGGATTCTGGCGTTTCCACATTTTCGTTCCGAAATCCCGATATATGGCCGGGACATTCTGACTAATTATCTGAATTACCAAGAAAACAAAGATAATTTTTGCAGGCGCAGCATTTCCACCCCCTCATGCATGCCTAATATTTAGGCAATTCCCGCAGACCGGCCCGCAGCCACGCACCGGCACGGTTACCGACCGATTAGTCACAGACTTATCCACAGATTCTGGGGAGATCATTGGAGGTCGTCCCTGATCGCCTGATCGGCAATGGCGGCGGCATGGATGGCGGTGGTGTCGAACAAGGGCATCTCGATATCCTGGGGTCGAACCAGCATCGTGATCTCCGTACAGCCCAGGATCACCGCCTGGGCACCGCGGTCCTTCAGTCCGGCGATGATGCGGGCATAGGTGGCGCGGCTGTCGTCACGAACCGTGCCCCGACACAGTTCCTCATAGATCACGCGATGGATTTCGGCCCGGTCCCCCGCGTCAGGAACCAGCACCGACAGGCCGGCCGCCGTCAGACGATCACGGTAAAAGGCCTGTTCCATGGTGAAACGTGTGGCCAGCAGCGCCACCCGGGTCAGGCCCGCCGCCCGGACACAGGCCGCCGTGGCATCGGCAATGTGGATCAGCGGCAGTCCGGTGCGCGCCGCCACTTCATCGGCCATCTTGTGCATGGTGTTGGTGGCGATGGCCAGGGATCGCGCCCCGGCGGCTTTCAGGTCCAGGCCGGCCTGCACCATCAAACGGGTCAGCCCCTCCCAGTCGCCCGCCGCCTGCAGCGCCGCCACGGGGGCAAAATCCACTGAATGGATCAGCAGCGGGGCCGAGGACAGGCCGCCCTTCACCGCCCGCACCCGTTCATTGATCAGCCGGTAATAAAGCTGGGTCGATTCCCAGCTCATGCCGCCAATGATGCCGATGCGTTGCATGGTGATTGCCTTGTCAGGGATGCCTGCATCCTGATTGCACAGGCAAGGCGGCGCGCAGCAATGGCGAACTTGTCGCGAAGACAAGCTCAATCGGGCGGCACCTGCATCCGCAGGCTGGGGCGTGCCACCGTGGCGCGGGCCGGCAGTCGCCGCCGTACTGACGGTCAATAATGTTGACCGTCAGTATCAGTCCAGATCCAGCTCCAAGGTCAGGGGGGCGTCGGTGACCGCCACCTTGGCATCGTCAAACGCGGGCGGTCCCATATGGCCCTTGGCATCACGGCTGACAGCCCAAGGCTCGCTGGGGGCGCCATACATGTCACGATCCAGCTTGGCATTGCCATTCATGTCCTGGAACACAGTGGCCGCATAGGTGCCGGGGGGCACGTCCTTGAACAGCACTGTCACGATATCATCCTTGGCGGCCTGACGGTCACCCAGCCGGCAGCGGTTCAGAAACTCGGCCTGGGTGCAGAGCTGCGCATAGACGATCCTGCCGTCAGCCTCGGCATCGCGGATGCGGAGGGTGACATCGGCCGCATGGGCGGCGGGCGACAGGATGGCAAGGGCCAGAAGGGCAAATGCGACGGCACGCATGACACGAACTCTCCTGAAGAATGGTGGATGGAAGCTGCATCCACCGGGAGAGCGGCCCCGGTAAAGGCCGGTTTCGTGCGATCCGCCCGCCGCTTCGTGAAGCGATTTCACGAAGCGCCAAATGGGCGTATCCTGCCTGCCGGCAGTTCAAGCCAAGGGTATCAGGCCGCGCGCGGCAGGGAGCCGGGTTCCAGCATCATGGAAAGGGCCGTGCCGCCCCGGTCCATCGCCTCCAGCGTCAAGGAGAAGGCATCGGCGGCCGGCAGCTGGAAATCACACTGGACCTCCCCGCCATCAAAGCGGATCAAGGCGGACAGGCGGCCGGCGATGCGCAGCATGCGGTGATTGTCACCCAGGCAATAAAGCTCGATCCCCCGGATGCCCCGGTTGCGGGCCATGGTGAAGGCGCGGCGGACAAGAACGCCGCCCAGACCCTGGTTCTGCCAGTCTGCTTCGATGGAGATGGCCAGTTCGGCACCGCTGCCGGCGATGCGCAGTTCCACGGCGCCCCGCACCTCCCCGCCGCACAGGGCCGCCAGGATGATGGAGCGGGACCAGTCGATCCGATCGACATGCGCGCACACCGACGCATCACTCAACCCGCCCATGAAACGCGCACGGCGGTCGGCGGCGGACAAGCGCAGCAGATGGGCGGCGTAGCGGCCGGACTCTGCGGGCAGAAGGGGGCGGAACACGGTCATCGACAACAACCTCGGGCAAACACGCAAATGGACGCGACCCTTCGGTGTCCCCTTCCCCCAGATCTGTCCCGCGATAGCTTGCCGCCGGATCGTTTGTGCAGTGCAATATAGGCCCTTGTACCGGCTCTGTGAAGCTTTGGGCAGCCATGCCGAAAAGGCGGATGGGGCGGGCGGATACAAGCAGCACGAAGTCGCCCGGCGGGCGCATCCGCGCCCTTGGCGCCACGGCCCGTCCGCGCGGCGGCAGCCGCCGTCGTACCATCGCCCAAAGGTTTGGCCGATGGCATGACATGATCGGCATTGCATCGCAGCACCCGCTCGCTATCCTTGGCCGCGAACGGAAAGGACACAAGCTCATGAGCATCTGGGGCAA
>JAIXTS010000030.1 GCA_027483805.1 Azospirillum sp.
ACCAGATGAACCGCACCGCCCCCGCCGGGCAGATGATGGGTGCGCAGCTGCAAGGTGGCAAAACCCGCCCCCTCCAGCACATCCTTCAGACGGCCGCGGCTGACATCCTGGGTCACTTCGACGGCCAGCAATGTGCGGTCGTCGCCCGTGGCTTCCATGGGCACAGCGGCCAGGACAAGGGCGTCGCCACCTTCGCGGCCCACTGACTGCCCTTCAACGCGCAGGAAAGGCAGTCGCGCGATGATGCGCGGGGTCTTGGGGTCAGGCGACAGGATGTAACGCCACCAGGGATCGTTGTCATCCTCCTCCGGCCAGGGCACGACGGCCACGGTAGCCGTGCCATCCGACACGGCGCGCAGGGCGGCCATCGGCGTATTCACGGCAAAAGTCGGGGTGGTCGAACCGAAATGGTCGCGGGCATTGTCCCAAAGCGGGCTCTGCATTTCATTCGGGCAGACCACGGCAACGGCGAGCGGCCCCTGGATCCGGGTCAGGGCTGCAATCATTTCCCGCCAGATGCGAACAACAGCATTCACGGGGAATGCACCGCTATGCCGCGCCACCAAAGTCCGGACAATCTCCGCCTCGCGGCCCGGGCGGATGTACGGGCGACCGGGCGGCTTGACCTTGGCCACCCCCTCCACCACCTGCGCGCGGCGCATCAGCAGCGTGTGGATCTCCGCATCGATCGTATCGATCTGACGGCGCAGATCATCCAATGTTGGTTTGGTGGACATTCAGGGCCAGGCTCGGGTCCTTTGGGGCGGATAGTATTAGGCGGGATGCCCCCTCGAAATCAAAGAAAACATTGACACCCGGCGGCCCCGTTCATAGCTGTTGTCCCCCAGCCCGGCACGGCCCTTGAAGGGCCCGCCACACCGGGTCGCATGACCGGACGGGACAGCCAGCAATCATGACCGTGGCTACAGACACGACACGCCAGGACACCAGCGACACTGCCGTTTCCAGCGCCTCCGGCACTATTCGGCTGGGCAGGGACCAGCCGCTGGTGGTGGATGGCGGGGGCAGCCTCTCCGGCTTCCGGCTGGCCTACCGCACCTATGGTACCTTGAATGCGGATCGGTCGAACGCCGTGCTGGTCTGCCATGCGCTCACCGGCGACCAGTATGTCGCCGAACCACATCCTGTGACCGGCAAGCCTGGATGGTGGGGTCTTATGGTCGGTCCAGGACGGCCCGTGGATACCGACCGTTTCTTCGTGATCTGCTCGAACGTCATCGGCGGCTGCATGGGCAGCGAGGGGCCGAAGGAGATTGATGAGGGGACGGGGATGCCCTGGGCATTGAACTTTCCCGTCATCACCATTGCCGACATGGTGCGCGCGCAGAAGATGCTGGTCGACCATCTGGGCATTGACCAGCTGTTCTGCGTCATCGGCGGGTCAATGGGCGGGATGCAGGTGCTGCAATGGGCAGTATCCTATCCGGACAAGGTCTATTGCTGTCTGCCCATCGCCACGGCGGCACGGCACAGCGCCCAGAATATCGCCTTCCATGAGGTCGGGCGTCAGGCCATCATGGCCGACCCGGACTGGCGCATGGGCGATTACCTGAACCAGGGCACGCGCCCGACCAAGGGCCTGTCGGTGGCCCGGATGGCGGCCCATATCACCTATCTGTCCGAACCGGCGCTTCACCGGAAGTTCGGCCGCAACCTGCAGGATCGAAAGGCGATCACCTTCGGGTTCGATGCCGATTTCCAGGTGGAGAGCTATCTGCGCTATCAGGGCATCAGCTTCGTCGAACGGTTCGACGCCAATTCCTATCTCTATATCACCCGCGCCATGGATTATTTTGATCTGGCGGCCGATCATGGCGGCGTGCTGGCCAATGCCTTCCGCGTCAAGGGGGCGGATGGGCGCCTGACCGGTACGCCTGTCAAATTCTGTGTCATCAGCTTTTCCAGCGACTGGTTGTTCCCGACCAGCGAAAGCCGTGCCCTGGTTCACGCGCTGAATGCCGTTGCGGCCAATGTCAGCTTTGTTGAAGTGGAAACGGACAAGGGCCATGACGCCTTCCTACTGGATGTACCGGAATTCTATCAGGTCGCACGCGGCTTCATTGAGGGCCATGCGGCCCGGCGCGGCCTGAACACCAAGGTTGGGTGACAAACATGGCCGTGACCTCCCTGCTGCCCCCTCTGGGCACCATACGCAGCGATCTGGAAAGCATTGTCGACTGGGTCGAGCCCGGTGCCCGCGTTCTTGATGTCGGCTGCGGCGATGGTGAACTTCTGCATGCCCTGATCCACCGCAAACAAGTGGACGGGCGTGGCATCGAACTTTCCATGGACGGGGTACGTGCGTCGGTGGCACGCGGCATGGCCGTGATCCAGGGCGATGCCGATACCGACCTGAAGGACTATCCCAGCGACGGATTCGATTACGTGATCCTGTCACAGACCCTGCAGGCCACGCGCAATCCGCGCACCGTTTTGGGCCATCTGGTCCGGATCGGGCGGCACGCGATCGTTTCGGTGCCGAATTTCGGCTATTGGCGGGTACGGGCCGATCTCCTGTTGCGCGGACGGATGCCAGTGACCGATCGGCTGGGCCATGAATGGTACGAAACGCCCAATATCCACTTCTGCACCATCGCCGACATGGTGGATTTGTGCGTAGATATGGGCATTACCATCGAACGCAGTCTGATCCTGGGCGCCGATGACCGGCCCGTGGCCGCGCCTGCCGCCAGTTTCCGCGCCAACTGGCTGGGCGTGCAATCCGTCTTCTTGTTGCAGCGCAGCTAAGGAAATTTCGTATAGGCCATACATAAGGTTATAAACGTACTTTCCCCCTTGCCGCCTACCGCTTTTGGGTGCAGTCTTTTGTGACGGTTCGGCGGCAAGCGGGTGACATACAGCCCCCCAGCGCATTCCCCGCCCTCTTGTTGCCGGACCGGCCCCGTTTGACCCGGGCACCAGACTTGTCACCCTGGTGCCAATTGCATGGGAGGCCGATGACATGCTCCAACCCAGACGCGTCTATGCCGAGTCCTGCGCCGACATGGCCGGCAACCTGCGCCGTGCGCGTCAGCGCCTGGAGCGGCTGGAATATGTGTCCACGGCCCTGATGGGATTGTCGCTGGCCCTGTTGGTTGGGGCGGCGATGATGTGACGGGTTTGGCGGTATCTCCGTGCCGCCACGCCCGGGTTGCCCTGTTCCTTTCGTTTTCTGCTAACCTGTACGGCCCCCGGCAATGCCTGGGGCCGTTTTTCTGTCTGACGCTGCCAAAGGGGTCGACCCGTGCGTTACCTGTCCTGGATCATCACCCTGCCGCTGACGGCGCTGGCCATCAGTTTTGCCGTGTCGAACCTGACGCCGGTGCAACTGGCACTCTGGCCGTTGGTAGGAACGGTGGAGGCGCCGGCCTTTGCCTTAGTCCTGGTGACGCTGGTTTTGGGTTTCTTTGCTGGAGGTCTGACCGTCTGGCTGGGGCATCACAGTCACCGCCGCGCTGCCCGACAGCATCAGGCCCGTGCCGACCGGCTGCAAAAGGAACTGGACGCGGCCCGCGCA
>JAIXTS010000064.1 GCA_027483805.1 Azospirillum sp.
ATTTTTTGGGCATGCCTTCGGTTGCGGCGCCTGGGTGGCTGTGGCTTTAACCGCCGGGACCGTTACCGCACAACGCTCGCAGGCCCGGACATTGTCCGATCCGGTGGTGACGACTCCGTTCGCCCGCATCGAAAAGCTGGGCGAGGGTGTGTGGGCTGTGGTCAGCACCCCGTTTGCGCCTGATGGCGGGCGCGGGGACCGCACCACCCTGTCCAATGGCGGCATCATCGCGGGGCGCGATGCGGTTCTGGTGGTGGAAGGGTTCAACATGCCGGCTGGCGCCGCCTGGCTGTCCGATCAGGCCCTGGCCCTGACCGGGCGGCGGCCAACCCATGTCGTGGCCACCCATTACCACCTGGACCATGTCGGCGGCCTTGCCGGTTTCCGCCGGGGGGCGGAGGGGCCGGACCTGCTGATGACGGCGCGCACCGGCGCCCTTTCGGTTGAGCGTAACGGTCTGGCCCGCCCGGTGGAAGGCAGCCCCTTTGGCAAGGCACCGCCCGTGCTGCTGCCCACCCTTGTCCTGCCCGAAGCGGAGGCCGTGCTGGATCTGGGCGGACGCAAGGTCAGGCTGGTGGCCAGGACAGGTCACACGGACAGCGACGTGACCGTTGAACTGGATGACCCAAGGGTGATTTTTGGCGGTGACCTGCTGTGGAACGGCATCTTCCCCAACTATGTCGATGCCAATCCGCTGAAGCTGTCCACCGCCGTGCGGGCGCTGCTGGCGGAGCCGGCGGCCCTGGTGGTGCCGGGTCACGGTTCGCTGTCCGTGGCCAGGGACCTGTCCGCCTATGCGGGCGTGCTCGACGCGGTGGAGGCGGCCGCGCGGCGCAGCCATGCCGCGGGCCTTCCCCTGGAACAGGCGGCCGCGGCCTTTACCCTGCCGGCGGGGTTGGGCGCCTGGACCCTGTTCAATCCCGGTTTCTATACCAACGCCTTCAAGGCCTGGTACCGCGTGCTGGGGTGACGGGTCCGGGGCGGCATGCTAGGCAGGGGGTGACGTCACGATCCCCACCGGAACCGTTCCATGCCTACCCCGCCCGACATCCTGGCCCAAGCGACGGCGATGCTGGCCGCGGGCCGCTTCCGCGTGGTGCGCCGACTGCTGACCCAGCCGGCCCTGCCCGATGACGCTGCCGGCCTGGGCCTGCTGGGGCGCGCCCTTGTGGGTCTCAACGAGCATGCGGCTGCGCGCGATTGCCTTACCCGTGCCCTGACGCACACACCGGACGATCCCGTGCTGCGTTTTGCCCTGGCCCGCGCGCTGGACGGGCTGGGACAGATGCATGCCGCCGTGCCCATCCTGACGGCCCTGCACGACGCCGATCCCGGTGATGGGACCGTGACAGAGGCACTGGCCAATGCCCTGCGCCGCGATGCCAGCTATGAAGCGGCGGTCGATCTGGTGATGGCGGAGGAACGCGCCGGGCGCCTGAACGATGCCATCCGGTATCAGCGCGGGCTGTCACGGCATTATCTGGGCGATGCCGTCGGCGCCCTGGCGGATTTCGATGCCATCGTGAGCGTTTCACCGGGACGGGCCGCATCCTGGTTTGCCAGCCATGCCTGTGTCATCGGCACACAGGGGTTGGAGGCGGCCCGCGACCGGCTGCGCCGGGCCATCGCATGCCCCGGCGCCAATGGCAAATATGCCGGCTATCTGGCGGCCTATGATGTGTTGACCGGCGGTACGGCCAAGGATCATCGGCAGGGCGACAGCCCGATCCTGGATGGGGCCATTGCCCTGGTTCCGCATCTGGACCCGGATTGCCGGCTGTTCGGTCTGTCCGCCGACATTCTGCGCTTTGCGCTGAACGCCGCCACGGGAGAGGGTCTGGTGCTGGAATTCGGTGTGCGCCGGGGCACGTCGCTGCGCCATATCGCGGCGGCAACAACGCAGACCGTCCATGGCTTTGACAGTTTCGAAGGCCTGCCGGAAGGCTGGGGAAATGAATTGGCCGGTACGTTCAGCCTGGGCGGGCAGGGGACCGACCTGCCCGCCATGCCGCCCCATGTCCGCCTGCATAAGGGCTGGTTCGATGCGGTGCTGCCGGGTTTCCTGGCCGCCCATGCCGGTCCTGTCCGCTTCGCCAATATCGATTGTGACATTTACAGTTCCACGGCCACCGTGCTGCGCGAACTGGAAGCCAGGCTGGTGCCCGGCACCGTCCTGGTCTTTGATGAATTCATCGGTAACCGGACATGGGCTGACCACGAATTCAAGGCGTGGACGGAATTCTGCGGCCGCACAGGCATCAGGTTCCGCCATATCGCCGTCAGCCCCTTTACCGGCCAGGTGGCGCTGCGGCTGACATAGTGCCAATCCGTCTCAACACTGACCGATGGTCAGGATGTTGTGCCCCTCGGCCGCCGGGCGAGCGCATCCGCGCCCTTGGCTTGTGGACCAAGGGGGCTCAGCGGAGGCTGAATTCCACGGGAAGGACCAGTTCCATCTGGTCCATGCCCAATTCGTCCGGAATTTCCGGCAGGGGTTGCGCACGGGCGACCATTTCCGTCGCCTCGCGGTCCAGCGCTTCAACCCCGCATCCGCGTTCCAGTTGCTGGGACAGAACACGGCCCTTGCGGTCCAGCGTCAACCGCACCCAGGCCGTGCCTTGCTGGCGCCGTTGCCGCGCGGCCATCGGATAACGCTTGTGCTTGCCCAGATGTGCCATCAGGCGGCCCTGGAAGGCAGCCATCGTGTCGGGCGGTGGGCCGGCCGGTGCGGGCTGTGAGGCGAGATCGGCCGCAGGCTCCGCGGCCGGCGCGGGTGATGCTTCCGCCGTCGGTGCCGGCGGTGCGTTCACCAGCGGCTGCGGCGGAGCCGGCCGTTTCGGCGGCGGCGGCAGCCTGACCGTCGCCCGTTCGATGATGGGCGGCGGTTTGGGTGCGGGCGCCTGGACCACCGGCCTGGGTGGCGGCGGCGGGGGAGGGGGTGCCACCAGTGGTGCCGGTGGTGCCAGATCGAACAGGATGGCGGGCGGCGGGGGAGGAAGGGGGGGCGCCGGGGGCGCCTGTGGTTTCAATGCCACGAATCCCGCGACGGCAAGATGCGCCGCCAAGGCGACGGCAAAGGCCAGGGGCCAGCGGATGCCGCCCATAGGCATGGCCACGCCATTCACGGTGCCGCCCCCACGGCCGCACCATCCAGCCCGACCAGCGCCACCTTGAGATATCCGGCGTCACGCAGGCTGTTCATCACTGCCATCAGGTCGCCATAGGCGACTGTCTTGTCGGCGCGCAGAAACACCCGCTGTTCCTTGTCGCCGCCTGTCACGGCGTCCAAGGCCCCGGCCAGACCGGCCTTATCCGCCACCGGTGTATCGTCAATGGCCAGCGACAGATCGGCCTTCACCGACAGGAACAGCGGTTTGGGGGGGCGTTCGGCCTGCCGCGCGCTGGCGGCGGGCAGATCGACCGGGACATCAACGGTGGCCAGCGGTGCCGCCACCATGAAGATGATCAGCAGCACCAGCATCACGTCGATGAAGGGCGTGACATTGATCTCGTGATTTTCCGACAGGTCGTCATCCCCGCCGGTGCGCAGCTTGGCGGCCATCGGCCTTACTCCGCCGCGCGCAGGCGGGGCTTCACCCCGCGCCGGTCCAGATCGCGCGACAGCAGCCGCAGCACCGCGGCCGCCGCATCACCCACCTGCGCCCGGTAGCCGCCGATGGTGCGGGTCAGGCCATTATAGACCAGAACGGCCGGAATGGCCGCTACCAACCCGATGGCCGTGGCCAGCAGCGCCTCGGCAATGCCGGGCGCCACCACGGCCAGGTTGGTCGTGTGGCTTTCGGCGATGCCGATGAAGCTGTTCATGATGCCCCAGACGGTGCCGAACAGCCCCACGAACGGGGCGGTCGCCCCAATGCTGGCCAGCACGCCCGTGCCGCGCGACGATTCCCGGGCCAGCGCCGCCTCAATCCGTTCCAGACGGCTGGCGGCGCGTTCCTTGATACCATCGACCGGCAGGTCGGCAGACTGCTCCATCTCCTCCTGTACGGCGCGCAACAAGGGTGCCGCCGGGTCGCGAGGATCGGACAGGCCGGCCGTCGCCTCTGCCAGACCGCGTACCGCGTCCAACCGTGCCAGTGACGCGGTGGCCCGGCGCTTGGCGGCGGACAGTTCCAGCAGTTTTGCGATGAAGATGGTCCAGGTCGCGACCGACGCCGCCGCAAGCCCGATCATCACCGACTTCACCACCCAGTCGGCGGCCATGAACATGCCCCAGGGGGACAGGGAATGCCCGTTCATCATCGGTTCGGCCAGGGCAGGCCCTGTCAGTCCAACCGACAGGGCCACGCCCACCAGAAACAATCCGCTTTTCCGCTTCGACATCATCCGCCCCCGGGGAGGAAACTCTCCATACCGGTGTTATCGGAGATGCGACTAAGTTGCAACTGCGTTCGCGCCAGGGGTGGCGTGCGTTCCTGCGGCGCAGGAACGCTGCCGCCTCAGCATTTGCCGAAAAAGGGTTTCCGCCGTTCAACGAAGGCGGTGATGCCTTCGGCAAATTCACCGCTGTCGATGGCTGACAGAAAGGTTTCCCGCTCCGCCGCCAGCTGCTGCTGAAAATTATGCTCCAGCGACAGATAGAGCAGCCGCTTGGTCCGGCCCGACGCGTTGGCAGCGCCGCAGGCCAGTTTTCGCGCCACACAGCGCGTTTCCTCCGCCAGCATCGGCGCCGGGCAGATGCGGTTGACGATACCCAGTTCCAGCGCCTCCAGCGCCGTCAGGCGCCGATCCAGCAAGGCCAGTTCCGCTGCCCGGCGCGAGCCGACCAGGCGGGGCAGGGCGTGGGTGGCGCCCGCCTCCGGTGTCGTGCCCAACGGGCCGTAGGCCATCTGGAAGACCGCCCGGTCAGAGGCCACCACCAGATCACAGGCCAGCGTGATGCCGATGCCCGGACCCGCCGCCGTGCCGTGAATGCCGGCGATCACCGGCTTTTCCATGCGGCGCAGGGCTGTAACGGCCTGATGGGTAAAATCGATCAGCCGGGCGATATGGTCGCGCCGTTCGGCGGCGGGGGCGGATAACAGCTTGTGAAAGGCATGAATATCGCCACCCGACATGAAGCTGGTGCCCCGTCCCGTCAGGACCAGAACACGCACCTTGGGATCATTGGCGGCCGCCGTGGCCGCCTCCGCAAAGGCCGCCGCCATGTCCAGGTTCAGGGCATTCATGCAGGTGGGGCGGTTGAAGGTAATCTCCGCCACGCCTTCGGCGCTGTGGCGGGTATACAGCAGGCAATCGGTTGTCACGGTGCTCATGGCGCCTCCTTCCCCTCTGCCGGCGCTCCCCTGGGGAGGAGCCGCTTCGCGACAAGAGTAACAGAGCTTGCACGTGGAGGGGGAGAGAAAGCTAGTGATCGAAAGTTCACTACAGAAGGCGCGGTACGGGTCAGGCGGAGGTGCCCCAGCGCCTTTCCAGCCAGCGCGATATCCGCGACAGAACCAGCAGGATCACCAGATATTCCAGGGCCAGCAACGTGTAGAGCTCCAGCGGGCGGTAGGTCTGCGTCTGCAATTCGGTGGCGCGGCGTGTCAGTTCGGCCAGGCCGATGGCCGATGCCAATGAACTATCCTTCACCGTGTGAATGAACTGGCCCACGGTGGGCGGCAACATGCGGCGCAACGCCTGGGGCAGGACGATGCGGCGAAGGGTCAGCCACCGGCCCATGCCCAGCGATTGCGCCGCCTCCACCTGCCCCCTGGGCACCCCCTCGATCCCGGCGCGGAATATCTCCGACAGGAAGGCGCCGGCATTCAATGCCAGGGCGATCACCGCCGCCGTAAAGGGCGTCAGGTCGGCGATCCAGCCCAAGGCCCGGAAACCGATCCCGTCCGGGTCCAGCCCCTGCACCAGTATCGGCATCGCATAGAACACCCAGAGCAGCAGGACGAACAGCGGCAGCGTACGCATCAGTTCCACATAGGCACCGCTGATCACCCGCAGGGCACGCCAGCGGCTGCCCCGGGCGATGGCCGTCAACAGACCGATCGCCATGGCCAGGACCAGGGCGGCTGCCGACAAGCCCAGGGTCAGCCCCGCCCCGGCCAGCAGAAAGGAAAGGTTTGCCCACCCGTCATCCGTGCGCGGATCGACAATATGCCAGCCATCGCCGGTGCAACCCGACAATAGCGGCACCAGCAGAAGCGGGAGCCATCGCCGACCCGTCACGGTGTCGGCCCCGTCCCCTCGAACCATGTCTTGAACAGCCGATCAAAAAAGCCGTCGGCGGCCCGCGCATCCACCCAGCCATTCAGCCAGTCCAGCCAGACGGGGTCGCCCTGCGGCGTCATGATGGCGTTTTCCGTATCGGTACCGGGCCGCGCGCCCTGGGTCAGCATGGTCAGCTGCGGATATTCAAGCCCGATCTTGGTCATGAAATAGAGATTGTCGGTGAAGGCCGCCTGCGCCCGGCCGGCCAGAACCTCGGTAAAATCGATCACCGGGTCTGCAACGGAGAGAATCCGTGCCTTGGTGAAGACCTTCTTCGCCATTGTTTCCGGCGCCGTACCCTGTTGCACCGAAATGGTGACGGCGGGCTGGTCCAGGTCGTCCCAGCTTTTGAAGCGCTCTGTATCCTTCTTCAGGATCAGGGGGATAAAGGCCGGGCGCAGATAGGCCTTGCTGAAGGCCACCGCCTTGGCCCGTTCCGGTGTCACCGTCACGCCGGTGGCGGCAATATCATATTTGCGTGCCATCAGGCCGGCAACCAGTGTCGGCCATGTGGCCTGCACCAGTTGCAGTTTCACGCCCAGATCGGCCGACAGCCGTTCGGCCACCGCAATCTCATACCCCTTGAAGCCGCCCGTCTTCACATCACGGAAGGAGTACGGGAAATAATCCCCCGTAGTGCCCACCCGCAGAGTGCCGGCCTTGCGGACCCTGTCCAGCATGGAAGTGCCCTGCGCCAGCGCCGATGGCGCAAGGACCAGGGACAGGGTGGTGATCAGCAGATGGCGGCGGTCCAGGCGCATGGCGGCTCCGGTTGGCGGGGGCCCCACCATGGTTGCCGCACTGCGGTATGGGGTCAATGGGAAAGCGCGGATCAGGTGCGCCCGTAATGATCCTCAATGCGCAGAATATCCTCAGCACTGATCCGCTCGCCGGTTTGCACCTCGACCAGACACAGGTCGCTCTGCCCCGCATTCTCCAGCCGGTGGGGCGTGCCAGCAGGGATGAAGACACTTTCATTCACCCGCACGATGCGCTTTTCGTCGCCCAGGGTCACCTTGGCCTCACCCTGGACCACGATCCAATGTTCAGCCCGGTGTTCGTGCTTTTGCAGCGAAATCTTGTGGCCGGGCCGGATGGTCAGGCGCAGCACCTCGAACCCCGGCCCCTTATGGACAAGATGGGAATAGCCCCAGGGCCGGTAGGTGCGGCGATGATCCAGCCGCTCTGTCCGTCCTTCGGCCTTCAGCCGGTCGACAACGGCCTTCACATCCTGTACGCGGGACCGGTCGGCCACCAGGACGGCATCGTCGGTGGTGATGACGACAAGGTCCTTCACGCCGACCAGGGCCGTCAGCCCAACCTCACCGCGCACCAGATTATTCTGCGAATCCACCAGAATGGCGTCGCCCAGCACGGCGTTTCCAACCGGGTCCTTGCCGGCAATGTCCCACAGCGCACTCCAGGCGCCGACATCGGTCCAGCCGATATCGCAGGGCACGATGGCGGCGCTGTCCGTCTTTTCCATCACTGCGAAATCGATGGAGATGTTTGGGGCCTTTGCAAATGCGTCCGGATCCAGGCGCAGGAAATCCAGGTCGACCCGCGCCGCCGCAATGGCCTGGTCGGCCGCCAGCAAGGCGTCGGGCGCATGGCGTTCCAGTTCGGCCACAAACCGATCGGCCCGGAACAGGAACATGCCGCTGTTCCACAGATGCCGCCCACCGGCCAGATAGGCCTGCGCCACCTCCAGCTTCGGCTTCTCCGCAAACTGCTTGACGGCGAAGGCACCATCGGCACCCGCCACCGGCTCCCCCTTCTCGATATAGCCATAGCCCGTTTCCGGGCTGGTCGGCTGAATACCGAAGGTCACCAGTTTGCCCGCCTGCGCAGCGCGGGCGCCGACGGCAACGGCGGCCCGGAAGGCATCGGCGGCCAGGATGGCATGATCGGCGGGCAGCAGCAGGACGAGGGCCGCCGGATCACGCCGTGCCGCCAGACGCGCCGCCACGGCCGCAGCAGGAGCGGTGTTGCGGCCAAAGGGTTCCAGAACCAGTTCGGTAGGCCGGATGCCCACTTCCTGAAGCTGCTCGGCAATGGCGAACCGATGCTCCTGATTGCAGATCACAATGGGATCGGCAAAGCCGAACGTACCGCCAACCCGCAATGCGGTTTCCTGGATCATCGTCCGGTCGCCGCACAGGTTCAGCAACTGCTTTGGAAAACGTTCGCGCGACACGGGCCACAGCCGGGAACCGGAACCACCGGACAACAGGACGGGGATGATGGCGGAAGAGCTCTGGGTCATGGCGCACGCATATCGTGGAAACAAAAGGGCCGGGGCCGTCTTCATGGCATGCCCCGGCCCTCTGGAAAAGACCGAAAACGGGATCAGGGCTTGGTTGCGACGGCCAGCAACCCGTCGACCGGTCTGCCGCCCTCATACCGCAGCACCAGCGGGGAGAGGTCCAGGACCGTCAGGCCTGCCGCCGTCAGGCTTTCCCGAACATAGGCTGTGTCATGGGCGTAGCGCCCCCCTTCATGCAGAATATAGGGCTGACCGGTCGATGCCGTTTCCACCGACGCGATCAGCATCCCACCCTGGCGCAGGCTGTTGACGGCGGACCGGAAAATGCCGGCCAATTCCCCGAAATAGCACAGCACGTCGCTGGCTGAGATTACATCGAAACTGCCGGGTCGCGCCATCAGATAGGCCCCCAGTTCCGCCTGATCCAGACCGGAATAGAGGCCACGGCGCAGCGCCTGCTGCAACATGGACAAAGACAGGTCGACACCCGTCAGTGTGCGGGCATAGGGGGCCAGATGGGGCGCGGCCAGGCCGGTACCACAGCCGGCATCCAGGATGTCCTTGTCGCCCTTGCCCTCGCCGAGATGGCGCTGCATGGCCGCTCCCACCGCGTCCGGCACGGCGTAACCCAGCGACCCGATCATTTCATCAAAGCGCTTGGCCGACGCGTCAAACGTCTGGGCGACAAAGGCATCGCCAGCCCGTTCCGGGGTTGGTGCCTGGCCCAGGGCGGCCAAGGTGTGTTGAAGTTGCGCCGTCTCCCCGGTGATGTCCCGCCAACTGTTCAGCAGGGACTGCAAGGCCGTTTCGTCACCTGTGCGGCGCAGATTGGCCGCCACCGCCCCCAATTCGACCTGCGCCACGGCATTGTCGGGCGCCAGGCGCAGTGCCTTCAGCGCCGCATCCGCCGCCATGTCCAGTCGCCCGACACCACGCCAGGCCAACGAAATGTTGATATGCAGGGACGGACTGTCGGGATCCTTGGCGAGGGCTTGTCCAAAACAGGCAATCGCCTCGTCGTAACGCCCGGCTTCAGCCAGGGTCAGCCCCAGGTTGGAGTGGGTGATCGTCAATTCGGGACGCAGCTTGAGCGCCAGTTGGAACTGCTCAATCGCATCGCCCAGGCGGCCAAGGCGCCGCAGGGTCAGCCCCAGATTGCTGGCGGCCTCTGCATAGTCCGGGCGGGCCTTCAGGGCATTGCCGTAATGTTCCGCGGCAATCTCCAGGTGGCCGGCATCAAAAAACAGCGTGCCGAGATTGTAATAGGCTTCGGCGAATAACGGCTCACGCTCCAGCGCATCCAGATAGTGGCCGGCGGCATCATGCGGTCGGCCCTGGGCCTGGGCCACCGCGCCCTGATTGAAATGATAGATGGGGTTGTCGGGCTCCAGTGCCGCGGCGGCGGCATAGGCCTGGGCGGCCCCGTCATAATCCTCAAGCGTTTCAAGCGCGACGCCCAGATCAGCGCGCAGCGTGGCATCACCTGGATCGTCCAGGATCGCTTCCCGCAACAGGGCCACGGCTTCGGCATGGTTACCAGCATCCATCGCCATGCGGCCCAAATCCGCAGGACCGCCAACGCCAATGGAAATGTCGCTCATGCCTTTTTTCCTTCCGCCATGCCCATGAAGGCACCTTAATGGGCGCCCAAGATAACGGCTTGGAATCGCAAAGCATAGGGGAAGTGCGGTCCATGCCCAAAAGCATAGTCAGGCCGTAAAAGAGGAAGGCCCGGTCGATGCTGTCGACCGGGCCTGAAAGTACGGAGAATCTTGAGATGGCCGGATCAGACCTGGATATCAACGATCTGGCCACGCCCACCCGTGGGCGCCGGTTTGGCCGATCCACCACCCGCAAGCAGGTCTGTCACCTGCTGCGACTGGTCAGAGGCGGCGCGAACCTGACCGACCTGAATCTGGCTGCGTGTGTTCAGCAGACCTATGGCCGATGCGTAGCCTGCGGAAGAGTTGACTTCCATGATCAATACCCTTGTCCAACCCCGGCACCTTCAATATAGGACGGACCGCATCAGAATCCAAGGCACCTGCACACGATCGGCATAACCCGACCGGTTTCACCCCAGAGTGCTCATGATGGAAAAACACAAGGCGTCGCCTTGGGCATGGATGGTCTTCAGCGCATCCTTGGGCAGCGGGATCTTTTTATCGCGGCAATAGGCCACCATCAACCGTGCCAGTTGATAACTCTCGACCTCCAGCTCCGCGCGCGCACCGCCGGTGCTGGCCATCTCGCTCTGAATACGAATGGACGGCGGTGGTCCCTCCACCACCTGGATGCGGGTAATCCGGCGCGTCGCGTCGAACCCCTCCAGCGGCACCGACTGGAAGACAAGCTTCAGCTCGTCATTGGAGAAGATGATGTGCCGGATCTCGGTGATCATGGCTTTCTTTCCGTTTCGGGCTCAGCCCGGGCGCTTCTTCTGACGGCGACGATAAATGGTGCAGGGATTTATTTCCAGCAAAGCCGCTGCACGGGTGATATTGCCATGGCAAAGACGAATCGCTTCATCAATCGCCTCCTTCTCCACCTGCCAGAGCGGGCGGATACGCCGTTCACCATCCTGCCAGCCCTCGCCTGGCACCGGCGCCGGGGAAGAGGGCAATGACGGCGGAACGCGGGAGCCCGCGAGGCCGGGTATCGGCACACCCGGAATGCCCAGCCCGGCAATCGGACCAGAGGGCGGCGCCGCCAGAGCCGGGAAGGATTGCCCGATCTGGCTGGCCAGCGGTCCCGCCACAGCCGCCCAGCGCGGGTCCTGCAGGATCGGTGGGACAATCATGGTCGGCTTATTCAGGGGTGGGGGCAGCATGAAGGGTTTGATTTCGTCCCCGTCATTCAGCACCACGACATTGCGGACCACGTTCAGCAACTGGCGGACATTGCCTGGCCAGGCATAGGTTTGCAAAATACCCTCGGCTTCCGTTGAGAAGCCCTTGAACGCCTTACGCTCCTCCCGCCCATATTTTTCCAGGAAATAGCGGGCAATCAGCAGGATATCGTCGCCGCGTTCCCGCAGGGGCGGCAATTCGATGGAAATCACCTGCAGGCGATAGAACAGATCCTCGCGGAACCGGCCGGCCTGTACCTCGGCATAGGGATCGCGGTTGGTGGCGCAGACGATACGCACATCCACTGGCTCCAGCTTTTCACTGCCCACCTTCTTGACCATACCGGTCTGTAGAAAACGCAGCAGCTTGGCCTGCAAAGACAGGTCCATCTCCCCGATTTCATCCAGAAACAAGGTGCCGCCATCAGCCTGGAGCGTGGCACCGGCATGATCGGTACCGGCCCCTGTGAATGCCCCCTTCACATGGCCGAAAATCTCCGACTCCATCAAATCCTTGGGGATCGCGGCACAGTTGATGGCGATGAAGGGGCCGTCGGAACGGGGGCTGCGACGATGGATGGCTTCTGCACAGACCTCCTTGCCAGTGCCGCTCTCACCGGTGATGAAGACGGTGGCCTTTGACGGCGCCGCCGCCTCAATCAAGCGATAGGCGGCCTTCATCGGGGGGGAGGCGCCGATGAAGCCATAGAAGGAATATTCGGTGATGGCCGGCTCGGCCGCCGCCGGCGCCTTCGCACCCCGCGCCTTCGCCCCCTTGGCCGCGGAAGCCGATCCCGGTTCGCGGGTCGCAACGGGCTGTGCCATGATGGCAGAGACAGCGCTGCGCAGGCGGTCGGTACCCACGGGCAACAGCAACACATCGGCCGCGCCGGCGCGCATCGCCTCCACCGCCGCCTGAACCGACCCCTGGGCGGTCAGGGCAATGGCGCGCGGTGCCAGTCCCGACTGGGTGAGATCACGCAACAGATCGATACCGGATCCGTCCGTCAGTTGCAGATTGATCAGCAGCAGATCAATGCCATCACCGACCGCCAAGAGGCGTCGCGCCGCAGCCCCATTTTCGACCACGGCCAGATCATAACCATCACGCTTCAGCGCCGTCACATACGCGTGTGACAGGGATGGGGCGGGTTCGACAATCAGGATGCGTGCGGATTGTGTCATCAGGAAAGAATTGCATGGGGCGTTGCGTTAAGCAAGAAAAACCCATGAAGGTTCAGGAATATTTGCAAAAGGCAAGGGCGGGCGGGTCCGTCGTCCAGTGGTTTCCATCAGAGAAGGCAAGGGAAACAAGGGGTCTGTCCCGGACAAGGGCAGCGCCCGTTCGATGGCCTGCATCTTGCTTTTACTACACCAGATTTTGGGGGCCAGGCCATCACCGGCCCCTATTCCATGCCATCTCCGTCCAGAGACGGACAGATGGCGAAGAAGACGTTGCGGGGTGGACGCATCCGCCGGACCGTTTCCATCTCCGTCGTCACACCGGCAGCCCCGCCGCCGGGCCCATTTTCGGTTCAGGGCAAAGGTGCGGAAACTTGACGGCACGGCGACCCGCCCCGGTCGCCGTGCCGGACTTTCCTGTGATGGCGGCTCAATCCAGGTCCTGCTCTTCATCCCCATAGGGAAAAACAGCTTCGTCACGGCCATCGGCGCGGAAGCGCCAGACCTTGGGCTCATCCAGCACCAATTGACCATTGGCCAAACGATCCAGGATGGCAGTGGAGATATCGGCCTGCAGCCGCGCGGCCCATGGTGACATTGCCCGCATCCCGTCGCGAAGATAGGCCGCCGAATAGAGCGTGTGGGCAATGCCTTCCGCGTGGGCGCACAAAAATCCTGTCACCAGCCCCGCACATTGGGCGGGTTCCAGTACGGGTTCTATGCCCTTCGCCGCGGCGGCCAGAACGGGATAGAGCAGATGCGACCGTTCATCCAAGACGGGATCCCGCGACAGATTGTCAGCAACTCTGGAGAGATAGGCCGCCCTTTCTGCCGGCAACTCCCGCAATGCCATATCCAATATCTGACGATGATGCATGGTCCTGCCCGGTATCGTTGACCCCGCGCATCCTGACGGCACGGGCGTTCGACCACAATCTGACTGATCGTATGGGGTTGCTGGGCCCCAAAAAGAAAAGGCCGGCTTCACCCCGAAGGATGAAGCCGGCCCTTTCAGGCAATCAAGGATCAGAGGAACAGCACGTTGACCTGGGAGGTGGTCATCGCTCCGACCTGTGTCGAGGTGAAGCCATTGACCTGCGCATCGGTCATCGCGGCGATATCCGTCGTCTCCAGACCGCCAATCTGTGTTGTCGACAGGCTGGAGATCTGTGTCGTCGAAAGGCCCACGATGCTCGTGGTTGTCAGCGCAGCGATCTGGGTGGTGTTGAACACACTGAGCTGCGTCGTTGTCAAAGCCTGGATGAAGGTTGATGTCAGCCCGATGAACTGGCCACCCGTCATGCCGGCCACCGCTGTCGTTGCCAGCGACGCAATCTGCGACGTCGACAAGGACAGAAGTTGGGTCGTCGACAACATCGCCAACTCCGTGGTCGTCACGGCGAGGAACGGAATGTCCGTCGTTTCCAGTGCCCGCAAGAAGGTCGTGGTCAGATCCACAATCTGGGTCGTCGTGATTTCGGTGACCTGGGTTGTGGTCAGAGCAACGATCTGGGGACCGGTCAGGGCGCTAAGACCGGTCGTCGTCATACCACCGATCACCGTGGTGGACAGTCCGGCGATCTGCGTCGTGGACAAGGCCGCGACAAGGGTCGTGGTCAAAGCCCCGAACTGCGTTGTGGTCAGCACCACCAGATCGGTCGTCTCGATCGCCCGGACCTGGGTGGTCGTGAGCGAGGAGAGCTGGGTGGTGGTCAGGATACCCGTCTGCGTCGTCGACAGACCGGCAATCTGGGTCGTCGTCAGCACCCGGAACTGTGTGCTGGTGAGCGCCGCCAGATCGGTGGTCTCAATGGCGCCAAACTGTGTGCTGTTCAGCGACACCATTTGGGTCGTCGTCAGTGCAGTGATCTGCGTCGTGTTGAACGCGGCCAGATCGGTCGTCTCAATCCCCCCGATCTGGGTGGTGGTCAGCGAGCTGATCTGCGTGGTCGACAGGCCACCGATCTGGGTGGTGGTCAGAGAGGCGACCTGAGTCGTGGTCAGGGCACGAACCTGGGTCGTTCCCAGACCACCAATCTGCGTCGTCGTCAGGATCACGACTTGTGTTGTCGTCAGGGCACCAACTTGAGCCGCGGTCAGCGCCACCAGCTGCGTCGTCGTCAGACCGCCGATTTCCGTGGTCGTCAGCACGCCAACCTGGGTGGTGCTCAAGGCGGCCACCAGCGTGGTGGTCAGCGAGCCCAGCTGTGTGGTGGTCAGCACCACCAGGTCCGTCGTCTCAATCGCCCGGACCTGGGTGGTCGTCAGCGACGAGAGCTGGGTCGTGGTC
>JAIXTS010000538.1 GCA_027483805.1 Azospirillum sp.
GCCCGAATAGGCCAGCACGACTTTCTTCACGCCGCTCTTCATGGGTAATATCCGTTGCGCTAACAGGTTGAACCGGGCACGGAAGTTATCGGGGGCGGTCCCGCCTGTCCAGACCATGAAGCCCGCATCCACCGGGGGGCTGGCCGGCAACAGCGGCACGCCCCATATCCGAAAGGGACGCCTGTAACAAATGACGAGGGTGGAAGATGAGCCGCGGTGGGGTTTTGATGCTCGTCTGCCTGCTGGCCATGCTGCTGGCGGCGGGGGTCGGCGGCATCATGGCGTGGAACGCTGTGGGCGGAGGCGGTCCGAACCAGGGGATTAGCCTGCATGGATTTATCGCGCTGGGTCTTGGGATCATCGGCTCGCTGGTGGTGGGCGGTGGATTGATGGCGCTGGCCTTCTTCTCCAGCCGCAGTGGCCATGACCAGGCCGTGCATGAGGAGGTGGCACGCCGAATGCCCGCCGATGGGGAGCGGCGGCTTTGACACCCTGCCCGCTCTTGTCCCATGCAACGGTTCATGATGACCCACAGGACGGCCGTAAGCGAAGTTGTTATGGTTCCGGCACAAAACCTCTTTTGCGTGAAGGCCGGCCCTGATGGCACTTCTCCGGGCGATTGAGACCGGCAGACGATCCCCCTATTTTGCCTATGGTTTCGCCCTGATTGCGTTCTTGTTGGCACTGGTGCTCCGGTGGATGGCGGATCATGCCCTGCCGCCGGGATTTCCCTTTCTAACTTTCTTTCCCGCCGTCATTCTGACCACGTTCTTTGCCGGTCTTTGGCCGGGTATCCTGGTCGCTGTGCTGTCAACGTTGGCGGCCTGGTACTTTTTCGTTCCGCCCGAGGGTTCGGACTGGACAGGCCCGGCGCGCTGGCGCTGGGATTCTTCATCCTGATTGTCGCCATCGATATCGCCATCATTCATGTGATGAACATCGCGCTGTCGCGTGTGCGGCAGGAACGGGCCCGCGCCAAAAATGGCGGAGCGCGAAGCCAGCGAGCTGGCCGCCCATCGCGCTGTGCTGTTCACTGAACAGCAGCACCGTGTGTCCAACAATATCCAGATCGTCTCCGCCCTCCTGGCCTTGCAAAAGGCGGATGTAACGGATGAGACGGCGCGCCGTGCCCTGACAGAGGCCTCCAACCGGCTGGCCACCATCGGCAGGATTCAGCGCCGTCTGCATGATCCGGAGAATGCTCAGGGCAATTTTGCCGACTTCCTGTTGGAACTGGTGGAGGATGTGGTACGGGCATCCGCCCCGGCCGGGATCAAGGTGGCCGTGGATACACCGCCCCTGCCGCTGCCGACGGAGAAGGTTATTCCTGCGGCCCTGGTCGTTGCCGACCTGGTCAGCAACTGTCTGGAACATGCCTTTGTCGGGCGGACCGACGGTGCCATCCGCGTGGAGGCCCGGATGGAGGCGGGGAACCGCGTCGAACTGTCCGTCAGCGACAATGGAACGGGCCTGCCACCCGGTGTTGACGCCGCCCAGGTTCCCAGCCTGGGTTTGCGGCTGGTCCGGCTGCTGACCCAGCAATTGGGCGGGGATTTCACCATGGTCGATACCTGTACCGGTGCGCAGGCGCGGCTGTGCTTCAACGTGTGATCAATCCCGCCATTGCCCCCGACGGCGCAGCACGTCGCGCAGCAAGGTGGGACGGTCAGTGATAATGCCGTCAACACCCATTTCCAGCAGGCGATCCATCTCCGCCCCATCATCGATGGTCCAGACATGGACCGGCAGGTTGTGCGCATGGGCGACGCGCAGCAGGGACGGTGTTACCACCGTCAGGCCGCGATGGGTCACGGGGACCTGCAGGCAATGCGGTCCGCGCGGCGCCGGCAACGCCAGGCCGTGGCCCGCGGACCACACACGGGCGACATCCCAGGGCCCGGCCGATGAACACAGCGCCGGTCCCAGCGCCCGGCGCATCGCGGCAAGCCGCTTGCCGGAAAAGGAACCGACACAGACGCGGTGCAGAACGCCATGCCGGCGCAGCGCCGTGATCAGGGCTTCCGCCGCCTTGTCGGACTTGGGATCGATATTGAGGCGCAGGTCGGGCCAGGTCTCCAGTACCTCATCCAACTGCGGGATCGGTTCGCGCCCGCCCACGCGGGCCTGGGCGATATCCGTCCAGGGCAGGTCCTCCACCCGGCCCCGCCCATCGGTCAGCCTGTCAAGCACGGGATCATGGAAAACGATCAGCCGCCCGTCTGCGGTCACCTGCACATCGGTTTCAATATAGCGATAGCCGAGTGCGATGGCATGGGCGAAGGACGCCATGCTGTTTTCCGGCGCCTCCAGACCGCCGCCGCGATGGGCAAACGGAATAGGGCCAGGATGATCCAGATAGGGATGGCGGGACGCTGCCCTCATGGCTTCCGGTCAAGCCGGGGCCAGCGGGTGAGCGCCACGATCCACAGACCCACCGTCAACAGCGGAAAGAACAGAAAGGCTGCCAGCGCCCAGAGCGGATTGCGTCCGGTCTTGCCCAGCGCGATGCCGGCCATGCAGACAGTCCAGGTGATGGCCAGCACCACCACCAGGATTGCGCCCCAACCGGGCAGGAAGGACAGCATGTCCACCAGATCGCCATAACGCGGCATCGTCTCAGCCCTCCCCTGCCTTTGTGGCCTGTTCCTTCGCCCGCTGCCGCTTCAGCCTTTCGCGGGGATGCAGCTTTTCCGGCAATGGCGGAAGGTTGGGCCAGGCCTTGAAGGCCAGCAGACTGGTAAAGACCGCCCAGCCGAACAGCGGCAGGGCCAGCCAGGCCATCCATGACACCGGCAGTCCTGCCCGTTGCAGCAGGCGCCGCGCGGGCCACAGGGCGGCAAGGGTCAAGAAGGCATGCACCAGAAGGGCGCCCTGCCAGCCGCCCATTGCCGTGTCCGTCGCTTCCATTACGCGATCCATGATCCCACACCGTTACGGGGGACATAGCATGAAACCACGCCCCGGCAACATGGGGGAACGGCGACAAAAAGGCCCGGTTTCCGCTCTGCCTGCTGCGGAAACCGGGCCAGGGCCGCGACCGACCGACGCGGCAATCAGATCAGGACAGGAATCAGAAGCGGACGCGGGCGCCCGAGATCACACCGTTCACGTCCTTGAAGTTGGCCGTGGGCGTATCATACTGGTGGTTGCGGTAGCTGATGTAGAAGTCGGCGGCAAAGGCATCGACCGTCTGCACATAGCCGACCGACCAGGCCTTGGCGTCGGCACCCAGCGAGGAATAATCCTCCTGCGTATAGTAATCGATGACGAAGGCGCTGTTACCCAGGCTGGTCAGCTTGGAGATATAACCCAGCTTGCCGTACCAGAAATCGCTGTCACGCGGCCCCAGATCGCGGGTGCCCGCCGCCAGCGTCACATTGAAGCCGCTGGCCAGCTTCACCGAGATGGATCCGTTGGTCTGCGTATCAAAACCCGTACGGCTGTCATTGTCGGCATAGCCGATGGCGCCGGACACTTCCGTGTCACCGATCTTGCTGGTGTAGCGGGCGGCAAAGTCGGTGGCCCCGCCTTCGATGACGCTGGTGGACAGCATGAAGCCGCCGCCGAAGGTGGGTGTGTCATAGCGGATACGATCTTCGCGATGCATGCCGTCGAAGTTATTGAACGCAGCATTGACGTTGGGACCAGCGGCCCGTGTGGCCTTGTTACGGAACACCACACCCCCAAACAGCGATCCGACATCGGTATGGCTGATCAAGGTGGAGGTGCCAGACAGATCAACCTCGGAGGTCACATTGGTCGCGGTATCGCCCTGACCCACCCAGATGCGGCCAAATTCCTTGTGCTGGACCCAGAATTCCACCTTGCGTTCATTGATGGTGAAGGCGCCGCTGTCGGTGCCGAAACCGGTGGAACGCGACGAGCCGGACTGCGTCTCGAACTCGATATCGGTACCGGCGGTCCAACTGTCATCCAGCTTGGCGGTACCCGACGCACGGATGCGGGAGGAGGACTGGGCATTGTCGACATGCATCATGTCGCTGTCAAAACCGTCATCGGCGAATTCCACGGCACGCCCGATCTGCCCGGACAGGGTCAGCTTCACCTTGGCATTGCCCGATTGCGTGACCTGCGGTGCCTTGAAGGCGTCAGCGGACACAAGCGGAGCATCCTTGCTGGCTGGCGGACCCGCTGGCGTGCTGGGCGCCTTTTCCAGCTTGTCGATACGCGCCATCAGGGCCTGCACCTGCGCGCGCAGGGCTTCAACCTCGCTGGTCGAGGCCTGCTGAGCCAGCGCCGGGGCGGTGGAAACGGCGAACAGGGCGGCGCCGGCCAGCAGGGTGGCGGTTATCCGGGACGAAACTCTCATCAGCAAATCCTCCCATGGGCGGCCCCGTGCCGGGGCATTCTTTCATTGCATTAGGATGACATTTCTTTTGCAGGTCACGACCGGTGCGGGGAAAGGCGTCGGGAATTTCCCCAACCCGACCAAACAACGGCAATGTCATCGATGATGTGCTGTCTGAATAATTTGGGCCCATGATGGGATCGGTCCATCCATTACTGGCCAGCACACCGGAACAAGTCCAGATTGACGGGGATTGTCACAAAACTGTAACCCCGACCTTTGGGTGGGGGGCAATATCACCCGCCCGGCGTGGCAAACCTGCCACAGACACCGGGCATGGCACCCCGTCCCGGGCGGCACTGGTCAGGGCCGCGAACTGCCCTTATGGTCCGCCGCGCCTTTCCCGCCACATCTTTGCGCCAGGGCCGACGACATGATCCCCCGCTACTCCCGCCCCGAAATGACCCGCATCTGGGATCCGGAAAACCGGTTCCGCATCTGGTTCGAGATTGAGGCCCATGCCTGCGACGCGCAGGCCAAGCTGGGTGTGATCCCGGCCGAGGCCGCCAAGGCCGTGTGGGAACGGGGCGCCTGGGAGATCGACCGGATCGACGAGATCGAGCGGGAGACCAAACACGATGTCATCGCCTTCCTGACCAACCTTGCCGAGCATGTCGGGCCGGAGGCCCGCTTCGTTCATCAGGGCATGACCAGTTCGGACGTACTGGACACCTGCCTTGCGGTGCAGATGACCCAGGCCGCCGACCTGCTGCTGGCCGATCTGGACAATCTGCTGGACGCGCTGAAGCGCCGCGCGCTGGAACATAAATACACAGCCACCATCGGCCGCAGCCATGGCATCCATGCTGAGCCGACGACCTTCGGCGTCAAGCTGGCCGGCCATTACGCGGCCTTCGCCCGCAACAAGAAGCGCCTGGAGGCCGCCCGGGCCGAGATCGCCACCTGCGCCATCTCCGGTGCCGTCGGCACCTTCGCCAATATCGACCCGTTTGTGGAAGAATATGTGGCGGAGAAGCTGGGCCTGTCGGTGGAGCCGCATTCCACCCAGGTGATCCCGCGCGATCGCCACGCCATGTTCTTCGCCACCCTGGGCGTCATCGCCGCCTCGCTCGACAATCTGGCCACCGAAATCCGCCACCTGCAGCGCAGTGAAGTGCGCGAGGCGGAGGAATATTTCTCGCCCGGCCAGAAGGGCAGCAGCGCCATGCCGCACAAGCGCAACCCGGTTTTGTCAGAAAATCTGTCGGGCCTGTCACGTATTGTTCGCGGCTATGTCACCCCGGCGCTGGAGAATGTGACCCTCTGGCACGAACGTGACATCTCCCACTCCTCGGTCGAACGTATGATCGGCCCCGACGCCACCGTGACTCTGGATTTTGCCCTGGCCCGGGCCACCGGCATGATCGACAAGCTGGTGGTCTATCCGGAAAACCTCCAGAAGAACCTGGATATGCTGGGCGGCCTGCATAATTCGCAGCGCATGCTGCTGGCCCTGACCCAGGCGGGCATGAGCCGCGAGGACGCCTATCGCGCGGTGCAGCGCAATGCCATGCCGGTCTGGCTGGAAGGTAAGGATTTCCGCACCCTGCTGAAATCCGACACCGAGGTCATGAAGCACCTGACGGAGGCGGCCATCGATGACGCCTTCGACCTGGGCTATCACACCAAGCATGTGGACACGATCTTCCGCCGTGTCTTTGGCGAATGATCAGATACTCCCTTCCCGGTTAAGCAACCGGGAAGGGGTCATTCCAGGACCTTGGCCTCAAACCCGCAGAGATCACGCACGATACAGGCGGGGCAGTCGGGTTTGCGGGCCTTGCAGACATAGCGTCCGTGCAGGATCAGCCAATGGTGCGCATTCAGCCGCCATTGTTTGGGCACCCGCTTCAGCAAGGACTGCTCCACCCCCTCCACATCCTTGGCCGGCGCCAGACCGGTGCGGTTGGAGACACGGAAGATGTGGGTATCGACCGCGATGGTCGGTTCGCCAAAGGCAGTGTTCAGCACCACATTCGCCGTCTTGCGCCCCACACCGGGCAATTCCTCCAGATCCTCGCGCCGCTTCGGAACCTGCCCTCCGTGCTTCTGCACCAGGATTTCCGACAGTTTGATCACATTGGCGGCCTTGGTCTTGTAAAGACCGATGGTCTTCACATGGTCACGCACCACCGCCTCGCCCAGCGCCAGCATGGCGGCCGGGTTGTCGGCTTTTTCAAACAGGGCGCGGGTGGCCTTGTTGACCCCGACATCGGTGGCCTGGGCCGACAGCACAACCGCGACCAGCAGCGTGTAGGGGTTGGAATATTCCAGCTCTGTCTTGGGTTCCGGATTGGCCTGGGACAGGCGGCTGAAAAATTCGTCGATGGCGGCGCGCTTCACGGGAGTAATCCGGCAGGACAGAGGGTCCTTCACCATAATCGGCGGGACAGCCTGTCGCAATCACCCCACCTTGCCGGGCGGATCATCCCGCCCTATCGTCTTGCCCATGAACAATGCGGCCGCCCCATCAGCAGATGACGGCACGGTCCTGTTCCGGGCCGTCATCCACCCCCATCGCAGCCTGAGCCCCGCCGGGTTCCGGCGTCTGATCCTGTGCGTGGCGGGCCTGAGCCTGATCACGGGTCTGGGATTCTACCTGTCGGGGGCCTGGCCCATCATCGGCTTCATGGGGGTCGATGTGGCCCTGCTCTACTGGGCGTTCAAGGCCAGTTACCGCAGCGGGACGGCGTTCGAAACGGTGGAGCTGACCGACCGCGCCCTGCGGGTGGAACGGGTGGACCCGTCCAACCGCCGGCAGGTCTGGACCCTGCCGCCCGGCTGGCTGCGTGTGCATCTGGATGAGCCGCTGACGCCTGGCAGCCAGATCACCCTGACCAGCCATGGAAGGCATCTGGTGGTGGGCAGCGACCTGTCACCCGATGAAAGGCGGGATTTCGCCGATGCCCTGCGCAACGCCCTGGAACGATGGCGCGGGGTCAGGTGATGGCGTCCAGCTGATCATCCGACAGATAGCCCGGCACCACCGTGACGGGGATGCGCAGATTGCCCGCCATCTGGCCCACCACATAGCTGATCAGCGGGCCCGGTCCGCCGCGCCCGGTACCGGCGGCCAGCACCAGGATGGAGATGCTGGGTTCTTCCTGGATCAGCTTCATCAGCTGTTCGCTGGCCTGACCGTCGCGGATATAGAGCATGGGCATGGAGCCGGCGATATCCACCACCTCCTTGGCCAGCCGCTGCATCAGCTGCTCCGCCTCCTCCCGCTGCTCCTGCTTCATCAATTCTTCAATGGCGCCCCAATGCTGCAGCTCCGACGGCGGGATCACATGCAGCAGCGCCACCTTGCCCCCCGTGGTGCGGGCCCGGCGGGCGGCATAGTGCAGGGCGACAGTCATTTCCTCCGTCTCGTCCACGACGACCAGGAAGATGCGGGTCTTGTCGGTCATGGCGGCTTCCCCCCGAAGGCGACTATGATTTGCGGAAAACGATCCCGGCCAGCCAGCCCGCTGTCACGGCCAGCATGATGCCCAGGATGGCGTAGAAGACGGAGTTACGCTGCGCGAACTCAAACACATTGGCAGAAAAGCCGATCTTGGAGACCAGCAGCGGCGTGGTCTGCGCGCTGACCACATCGCCGTCCCGGATCAGGAAGACCGACGCGGTGTAGGTCCCTGTCGCCACATTGGCCGGAAAGAAGATGCGCGTGCGGAAAAGCCGCTGACCCAGGAACGACACCTCCCCCACCTCTGTCGTGTAAAGCCCCGCCCGCTGCTTGTTGCGGATCAGGGCCGCGCGGAATTCGGCCAGCTTTTCCGGCGTCAGCTTCACCTTTTCCGGCAGAAGGCGGACATAATCCAGCCCGATCTCATGCCGTTGCAGCACTGTCGGCGGCACCACCCCTTCCAGCGGGGCCGTCACCGCGACATTGTAATAGGCCGGTACGCGGGCGAAGGCCACATCCTCCACATTCATCCAGATGCCGGCCACACGGTCCTTGCGCCGGACGGTCACCTCCCCTTCCGGCCCCTGGACCACGACGGCCACATCGCCGTCGCCATCCACGGCCCCGAACAGCACCACATCGGTGCCCGTGAACCCCGTGGTGATGGCGATCAGATGGCTGGAAAGGTCGGCGACCAGCGATTGGGCCCAGGCCGGCCGTGACGCCTGCCACAGACAGAAACCGGCCAGGATGGCAACGGGCAGGGCCAGAAGGCAGCGGGACCGGCGGGTCATCGGATCACCGGCAGGGTGATGGAATAGATATCTTCCGGCCGGATGACCAGATCCACAGCCAGCTTCACCGCCACCGCCAAGACCATCAGGGCCAGCAGGGCGCGGGCCTGTTCGCCGCGCAGCTTGGCCCCGGCCCGGGTGCCGAACTGCGCCCCGATGACGCCGCCGACCAGCAGCAGCAGGGCCAGCACGATATCGACCGTCTGATTGCCCACCGCCTGCAGGAAGGCCGCCAGACCGGTGGTGAAGATGATCTGAAACAGCGAGGTACCCGCCACAAGGGCCGTGGGCATGCCCAGGATATAGATCATGGCCGGCACCAGCAGGAAACCGCCGCCGATACCCATGATCGCCACCAGCACCCCGCCGACAAAACCGATAAAGGCCGGCAGCAATGCGGAGATATAGAGGCGTGAGCGCGGGAACCGCATCTTCAGGGGCAGGCCGTGCAGCCAGGTATGGTGATGCAGCTTTGAGCGTACCGGCGCCCCCCGCCCCTTCACGATGGCCCGCACGCTTTCCGTCAGCATCAGGGAACTGACGGTCCCCAGGAACAGCACATAGGAAAGCGAGATCACCAGATCGATATGGCCCAGCTTCTGCAGCAGGCCGAACAGCCAGACGCCCAGGCCGGTGCCCACCGCACCGCCGATCAGCATGATGCCGCCCAGCTTCACATCGACATTATTGCGCCGCCAATGGGCAAGGACGCCGGAAACCGAGGCGCCCACCAGCTGGTTCGCCTGGGTGCCCACGGCCACAGCGGGCGGCACGCCGATGAAGATCAGCAGCGGGGTCATCAGGAAACCACCCCCAACGCCGAACAGGCCGGACAGGAACCCCACACCGCCACCCAGCATCAAGATCAACAGGGCGTTGACCGAGAGTTCGGCGATGGGAAGGTAAATCTGCATGATCCCGGAAGATCCCTTGGCGGGGGCGGGTGACGACGGTCAGCCCATGCTACCGGCTTTCACCAGCAGGGGGAAGCAAATGCATCCCCGGTCAAGGCCATTCGGAGAAGCCAGCATTCGGACTCCGGGCCTTGTGCAACATGATGGAACAGAAAAACAGGGGCTGTTTCATGGCGCCCGCCGGACAGGTTTATGGGAAAACAAACCTATCACACTCCCGCGACGCGCGCCAGGATGATGCGGGCCGCCTGTTCCAGCCGGTCAGGGTCCATGCCGGTGCGGTGTCCCGTGTCCGCCGGCTTCAGCCCGTCCGGAAAGGGCGGCACATGGATTAAGCCGGCCGGCAGATCGGGACGGGCATGGCGCATGCCGAAGAACAGGTGGTTGCAGATATAGCCGCCGGCATCGCGGCTGGTCTTCACCAGAAAGCCGCTATTTTCCAGATCGTCGATGATGGCGTCCAGCGGCAGGGAAGACCAGTAACCCAGCGGACCGGCGGGATCGATGGGCCGGTTACGGCGGATCACGCCATCATTATCAGGCGCCGTGGCATCATCCAGGTTCAGCGCCAGCCGTTCCGGCCGGATAAGGTCGGTCTCATAGGCAAGGCCGAACATGATCACGGCATCGGGCCGGTGGGTGGTCACCGCATCCAGCAGGGCGGGAACAGCACCGGCAAAGGTGACAGGCAGGCGGACGCCCAGCACATCCGCCCCGGCAACCACCGACCCGTGCAGCCGGTCGGCCAGCCAGGCGGTGGGGTTCACGGCATGGCCCAGGAAGGGCGCGAAGCCGGTGACCAGGATACGCGCCATGGCCGGATCAGAGACCCAGATCGGTCAGGGCCGTGATCAGGTCGCGCGGCTGCGCGAACCCCGTATGGCCCGACTGATCCGGCGTACCGACCACCAGCAGCCGGTCTGCCGCCGCCGCCACGCCCAGCCGGCCGGCATGGGCCGCCATGTCGTCACGCGCCGGCAGCTTGTCGATGGCGCCATGGCCATAAACCAGGATGGGCAGGACCTTGCTGCCCGGCTGCTGCTGTTCCACCAGGGCCGATGCCGCCAGCAGGGCCCGCCAGCAGGGTGTGCGCACGGCCGCCGGCTTGTCCCCGTCGGCGGCGGCGGCCATTTCGGCGCCGTCCGTGCCCAGTGTCCAGGTGCGGCCACACAGATCCTCGGTCGCCAGCAGGGCGGTGATCGGCGTGCCGCCGCGCGTGGCCGTGGCAACCGCCACAATGCCGGAGCCCTTGGCCACAAGCGGTGACCGGGTCGTCTGATCAAAGGTGCGGGCCAGGGTGGACAGCACCGCTTCCACCGTCTGGGTCAGGGCCTTGTCCCCCGCCGGCAGCGACAGCCGGTGCCAGGCACCGAAGACCAGGGCGGCCATGTCGGCCTGCACCGGCGCCGGGGCCGGCGCCATCACGGGCGCAACGGGGGCCGGTGTGGCCGGCCGGTCCTCCAGTACCTTCAGGCGGCGCTCCAGATCGGCCAGGGCCTGACCGCTGGCCGGCGCCGGGCGGTTTTCAAGGGCGGCCAGCCGGCGCGACAGGTCGGCCAGGGCGGGGCCGTGATCGGGAGCCGGGGCGGCCGGCTCCGCCGACGCCGGCATGTCGGCGGCCGGTGCCTTGCGGATATCGCTGCGGATGTCGCGCACATCCAGCTGCAGATCGCGCACGGCGCCAACCACGCGCAGGATGCTTTCATGCACCTGGCCGATGATGGCTTCGAACTGATCATGACCGATGAAACCGCCGGACGGGATGGGCAGATTGGGCGTATCGCCCCCCTGCGCCATGGTCTGGCGGGCCGCCGCGATCCAGCTTTCCAGACCGGCGACGCGGTTCAGCAGTTCCGAGGCGGAGCGGGAAACGCGGTCCAGCTCCTCCGGATAGCGGGTCACCTGCTGGCTGACCACACCTGTCAGATGGGCCAGCCGTTCGCGCAGTTCCTGGATGCTCTGCCCCAGGGCATTGATCTTCATCGTCTCCGGCAGCTGCACCACGGCAGAATGCATGGCGGCCAGATCGGAACGGAAGTCACGCAGCCGCGACCCGACATGCAGGGCCAGATCGCGGACGATGGTTTCCGCATAATCGAACGGATCAACCGAGTCCTGGACCTCTCCCGTCAGGGCGGCCCCGGGGGTCCCGGCCTCCACCGGCTTGCGCGCGTCGGTGGTGTCGCTGGACGGGATGCTCATGGGGCGGCCTCGCTGGAGGAGAGAGTGTCATTCAAGGATGCCAACAGGCGGGAGCGCCGCGCCTCCGCGTCGTGGCGGCCCAGTCGGGGAACCGACGGCATGGCCGGCGGCGACTCCGGCACAGGACCCGTCCGGGGAGCCTCCACGGCCTTTGGCGGATCAGGCGTCTTGACCGGTTCCGGAACCTTGGGCGATGGCGGGGAAACCACCGAAGCTGGCGGGGGAACCGCCAGGGTCGCGGCAGGGTCGGCCTGCGTCGCCACGGGAACCGTGACGGATGCCTTGGCCGCGGGCGCCAGGGCGGCAGGTGTTACCGCGGCATCGGGCTCCACCGGTTTTGCGGCCGTTCTCTCGGCCGGGGCGTCCAGCACCTTGGCCGCCGGTTCGGCGGCCTTCACCATGGGGGTCGGCTCCGGCGCGCGGAGTTCCGCCGGCTTGGGTTCCGGTGCCTTCGCCATGGCCGGTTCGGGCCGGGGCGGCGCGAGCCCCAAACCCAAGCGCGGTGCCGATGGCGTGACGGGCGATGTGCTCGGCGGTGTCGGCGGCGGTGTCACTGGCTTGGCGGGGGCCGGCGGGATGGGCCGGGTCGCCAGGGGCGGGGCCGTGGTCAGGCTGGGCATGCCGGGCGATGCCGGCGGGGGGACCGCCGGGCCGGGCCCGGATGCCGGTGCCGCGACCGGATCGGCCGGCGCCGTCACGGGGCGCGGCTGCAACGATGCCAGGGGCGGCACGATGGGCCCCTTGGGCAGGGAAAGCGGGTTGGTCCGGTTCAGCGGTTCGGGAATGGCCCCGCTGGCCAGATCGGTCAGCAGCTTGCGCGCCGCGGCGGCCTTGGCGCCCTTCAGCACCTCGCTGCGGGCCTGGGCGCGCTGGATCAGACCGGGTTCGGCGGACAGCTGCAGGAAATTCACCTGATCGGGCGTCAGGCTTTCCAGGCGCCAGGTCAGGTCATCCAGCACATCCTGCCCATCCACGAATCGGGTCAGCGACTCGATTGTACCGGTCACCACCGTGGCATCGCGCACCGCGCGGGAGGAGAAGACGGGGCTTTTGCCCATGCCCGCCGCCAGGGCCGGCGCCTCCAGGCTGGAGACCAGCAGGTCGGTGTCCGCCGGCATCTCTGCCGAGGCGGCGGTGGCGGCCGTTTCGGCACGCGTCTCCTCAGCCGGCGACGGCAGGGAAACAGCCGAGCGGACCGGTTCGGAACGCTGACCGGTCAGGCGACGAATTAGGGAGCTTAGCATCGCGTACTCCGCCATCCCCAGACCGGGGACGGGACCAAGGCACCAGAAACCCGCGACGCGCGGATGGCGCCCCGGTCACCGGCAGGCACACTGCATTCGATCGACATGGTCCGGGCATACTCCGACCAGAACATTCTTTTGCCATTATCGTTATCACGTCCCATGCCGCGGACGCAATTTCACAACGGATCAAGAAGCCAGCCTTTGTACCCCTTTCGGGCAAGTAATCGTAAAACAGGGTTAACGCGGTTTCATGCTGCGGCGAATCGCCGTTTCCTTCGTCACCCCGGACCACGCCGGAATGACGCGATGGAGATGTCTCCAGTCAAAGGAAAACCGCTCCATCGATCAGGTTTTCATGGTCCATTGCATTTCGTGCGCCCCGTCCGTCTGGCTTACGCGGCCATGAGGTCACCGCAGGGTGGCCGATATTAGGCTGTTGCCAATTCAGATACGGGCACGGCATGCTGGTTTCCACCACAACCATTTGACCCAGCGCAATTACTCACCCCCGCTCAACGCAATATTAACAGATCGCCCCCTATGTGATCGCTCTCACCGACGGATGGGCGTTGTTGCGCTTCACTGTCACTCCACCTTCCCTTTCCCCCGCCTGGTCCGCTCACCGATGCTGGTTCCCCCCGCCCACGGATGGTCCGATCCCCTGTCGCTGATCGCGGCGGGCGGCGATGCATCCGGTGAGAGGCTGGATCTGATCCAGCCGCACGGATGGCTTCTGGTGCTGGATGGCCAGGACCGGCGCCTGATCCAGGCGGGCGCCAACCTGCCGCAGCTGCTGGGGCAGAGCGTGGAGGAGGCGTTGGGCCGGCCGGTGGCCGAGCTTCTGGGCCCTGTGGCGGCCCGCGCCCTGGACCGCGCCATCGCCCAGGCCGGTTCCGATATGATCGGGCCCGTTTCCCTTCGGCTTGACCGTGACGGACAGCGACGGCGGCTGATCGCGCATGGGCAATGGGACGAAGGCGGCCTGATCCTGGAACTGGAAACCGCCCCGCCGCTGGGCGATGCCGGCATGGTGACCGCCAGCTTCGGCGCCGCCATCCGCCGTTATCGCCATATCGGCAACGTCGATGATCTGGCCCAGACGGTAACCCAGGATCTGCGCCGCCTGACCGGATATGACCGCACCCTGTTCGTGCGCATGCCCGATGGCGGGCAGGCCCAGGTCATGGCCGCCGCCACCGCGCCCGGCCGGGACGAGGGGCCATCGGTGGGTTTTGTGCCCCTGCGCCCGCTGGAGACTTCGCTGCTGGAACTGAACCGCGCCCGGCTGGTGCTGGACATGCGGGCGGAACCGGTGGCGCTGCTGCCGGCCATCAACCCCGTTACCGGTGCGCTTCTGGATCTCAGCCGGGTCAGCCTGCGCCAGCCGACGCGGCTGTTCCAGGGCCATGGGCGGCGCCGGCAGGTGCGCGGCGTTCTGGCCGTCACCCTGCTGGTCGGCGGCCGCCTGTGGGGCTATCTCTGGTGCGAGAGTGCCGATCCCCATGCCGTCAGCCCCTCTGTCCGCGCCCTGTGCGAGGCGCTGGGCGAGATCGTGGCGGCACAGATCGCCACGCTGGAGGAGCGGGCCAGCATCGCCGCCCGCACCAATGCCGCCCGTGGCCTGACCCGCCTGTCCCGCCTGCTGCGGCAAGGGGCCCAGCTGACCGATGGGTTGGTGGCGGCACAGACGGTGATCGGCGAATTGCTGCCCCACAGCGCGATGGTGGCAGGGATTGAGGGCAGCCATTGGGCCAGCCATGACCTTCCCCCCCTGCCACACTGGCTGGAAGCCCTGGGTGCGGAGGGTGCGGCGCGGCGGGAAGGCATCGCCTGGCGACCGGGTGTGCTGGGCATCGACGTGCCGGACGGGCATATCGTGCTGCTGCGGGACGGCAAGGCGGGCTGGAACCATGCCGAACTGGAGCTGGCGCAGGAACTGCACCATCTGCTGGCCGAACGCCAGGCCGAGATTTACCGCCGTCGGACGGAGCAGCAGCTGCACGTCATGGCCAATTTCGACCGGGTGACCGGCCTGCCCAACCGGACCCATGTGCTGCAGGCGTTGCAGCAGGCCCTGGGTGTGGAAACCGACGTGGCCATTACCGTCATCGGCCTGGACCGGTTCCGCGCCGTGAAGGCCGCCCTGGGCGAGGCGGATGCCGACGCGCTGCTGGCCGCCGTGGGCAAGAGGCTGCGGGACTGCATAGCGGCAGAGGATTTGCTGGGCCGCATCGACACGGGTGAGTTCGCCGTCCTCTCCTATGACGGTGCCGCGGAACGGGTGGACAGCCTGGCCCATGCCGTGCGCGACGCGCTGCGCGCGCCGCTGGCCGTGGCGGGACGGGAAATGTTCGTGACGGCCAGCCTGGGTCTGGTGCCCGAGGCCGATGGCGCCACCGACGCCGCCGCCCTGCTGCGCGATGCGGAGATCGCCAGCGCGGAGGCCGAAGCGGCGGGCGGTGGCGGGCGGCGTGTGTTCGACGCCGACATGCGGGCCCGACTGACGCAGCGCCATGTCATCTATGACCGGCTGCGCCAGGCCATCTATTTCACCAATGGCGTCAGGCCGGTGTTCCAGCCCATCGTGCGGCTGGCCGACGGCGAATTGACCGGGTTCGAGGCGCTGGCCCGCTGGACCGATCCCGACCACGGACCCATCCCGCCCAACACCTTTATTGCGGTGGCGGAGGAGACGGGTCTGATCGTGCCGCTGGGCAACCATATCCTGGTTCAGTCCTGCCGCCAGGTCGCGAAATGGAACCGCGACCGGGCCGATAACCCGCTCTATGTCTCCGTCAACCTGTCCCCCTATCAATTGGACCCGTCGCGCCTGGATATCGTGCGCTGGGTGACGGGTGTGCTGGAGATGACGGAGTGCCGGCCGGAATGGCTGCGCCTGGAAATCACTGAAAGCGGCCTGATCGGCCAGGGCGGCGAGGCGGTCGGCATCCTGCGGGGCCTGCGCGATCTGGGCATCCGGCTGGCCATCGATGATTTCGGCACCGGCTATTCCTCACTGGCCTATTTGCAGAACCTGCCCGTGGATACGATCAAGATCGACCGCAGCTTCGTCACCGCCATGGCGCGTGACGACAAGGGTAAGGCCCTGGTCAGCGCCATCCTGCATATCGCCGGCATCATGGAGTTCGGCGTAGTGGCCGAAGGGGTGGAGACGGAGCGTCAGGAGGCGCTGCTGCGCCAGCTGGGCTGTGACCGGGCGCAGGGATATCTGTTCGCCAAGCCGCTGGAGGCGGATATGGCCACGGCCCTGGTCCATCACGCCATCGCGATGCCGGGTCAGGGCACCGCCGATAGCCGCAGCCTGCGCGCCGGACGCTGGGGCTGAAAGACGTCCCCGTCAGGGGGCGATGCCGGCCACCGGCTTCAATACGGCACCCGGGGGCAGGTCGATCAGGAACCGTTCATGCAGGATATGGCGGTACGTGGCCTCATCCTGGATGTCCATCTCCTCCACCAGGACGCCGTTCAGGCGGTGGCGATACTGGCCGTTCAGCAGCGTGTGCCGTTCCGTCAGGGTCGTGATCCACCACCTCCTCTTCCCCGAACCAATACAGCCCGAACCAGCCGCCATCGCGCCAGACCTCCAGCTCCCAGCCGGGTGACCAGCAGGACGGGCGCAGGCGCCAGCGGTCA
>JAIXTS010000137.1 GCA_027483805.1 Azospirillum sp.
CATATGGATGGCGCGGCCATCCACGGCCAGGGCCGCTTCCTTGATGGCCTCGGTCAGGGTCGGGTGGGCGTGGCTGGTGCGGGCGATGTCTTCGGCCGACGCGCCGAACTCGATGGCCAAACCCAGTTCCTCGATCATCTCACCGGCGGACGCACCGATGATATGGGCGCCCAGGATCCGGTCGGTCTTGGCATCGGCCAGGATCTTCACGAAACCGTCGGTGGCGTTCATCGACCGGGCGCGGCCATTGGCGGTGAAGGGGAACTTGCCGGCCTTGTAGGCGACACCCTCAGCCTTCAGCTGCTCCTCCGTCTTGCCGACCGACGCCACTTCCGGCCAGGTGTAGACCACGCCGGGGATGGCGTCATAATTGATGTGGCCCGTCTGACCGGCCAGGATTTCGGCGAAGACCACGCCCTCTTCCTCGGCCTTGTGGGCCAGCATGGCGCCGGCCACCACGTCGCCAATGGCATAGATGCCGGGCACATTGGTCTGGAAGTGGTGGTCGATCTTCACACGGCGGCGTTCATCCAGCGCCACGCCCAAGGCTTCCAGGCCCAGGCCGCTGGTGAAGGGACGGCGGCCGATGGCGACCAGGACGATATCGGCTTCCAGCGTTTCGGCATTGCCGCCGGCCGCCGCCTCGATCGTCAGCTTCACCACCTCGCCCTCGGTCACGGCCGAGGTAACCTTGGTGGAGGTCTTGAAGGACAGGCCCTGCTTGGCCATGATGCGCTGCATCTGCTTGGATACTTCGCCATCCATGGTCGGCAGAATACGGTCGAAATACTCGACCACGGTCACCTGCGCGCCCAGACGCTGCCAGACAGAGCCCAGTTCCAGGCCGATGACACCGCCGCCGATGACGACCAGACGGGCGGGCACCGTGTCCAGCGCGATGGCGCCATCGGACGACACGATGCGCTTTTCATCGATGGTCACGCCGGGTAGCGGGGCAACGTCGGAACCGGTGGCGATCAGGATATTCTTGGCGACCACATCTTCGCTGCTGCCATCATCCTTGGTGATGGTGACGACACCGGCAGCCTTGATGGAACCCAGGCCGGTGAAGCGGGTGACCTTGTTCTTCTTGAACAGGAAATCCACGCCTGTGACGTTGGACTTCACCACCTCGTCCTTGTGCTTCATCATGCCGGGCAGGTCGAGTTCGACACTGCCTACCTTGACGCCGAAGGCGCCCAGGTGATGCTTGGCCTCGCTGAACTTTTCAGAAGCGACCAGCAGGGCCTTGGACGGAATGCAGCCGACATTCAGGCAGGTACCGCCCAGCGTCTTGCGCTTTTCCACCACGGCGACGCGCATGCCCAATTGGGACGCGCGAATGGCGGCGACATAGCCACCGGGACCGGCACCGATGACGACGAGGTCGAACTGCGTATCAGCCATTTGAATGACCATCCATTATTGTGCGACCCCGTCCAGGGCCATGGGTTTTGTCGCGGGAATTTATGGCAATCCCCGACCGTCCTGTCCATCGCGCGCCCCTGGGGACAGATGCCGTCCCCGCACATGGCTGGCCGTCGTCAGCACCTTAGCCTGAAGAATCCGGAAAAATCACCCAGGCAAATGGGTAACAATCGACCAAAGACCATATATCTGAAGACAGGAAAGGGTGAGATGATCTTCCGTTGAACCAGAAGGCCGGGTTCCACCAGCAAGGGGAACGATAATGGCGCAGGTATCGGGAGGAAGCATGGACAACCCGGCTGCGTGGCGGGAAACTGCCCCATCCACGGATCGAACGCGCCTTGCCATCGCCGAAATGGCACAGGAGGTGGGGACGCTGGGTGTCGCCATCGCCGATGTCGCCGGCCATGTCGGCGATGTCTCCACCCGCATCGCGCGCCAGGCCGCCATCTTCGAAACATTGCGGCGCAAAGCGCATGACATGGCGGCGGGCAACAGTCAGGTGACGCATGCCGCGTCCGCCGCGCGGGAAGTTTCAACGCGGGCCCGGCGCGAGGTGGCGGAAAGCCGGTCGCAGGTCGACCACGCCCTGGCCGATATCCGGGCCCTGGCGGAGGATGTGAACGGCATCGAACGCCAACTGTCGGGCCTGACCGAGGCCCTGACCCGTGTCGGCCGGGTGGCGGCAGAGATCAACACCATCGCCAAACAGACCAACCTTCTGGCCCTGAACGCCACGATCGAGGCGGCGCGCGCCGGCGATGCCGGGCGCGGCTTCGCGGTGGTGGCAACAGAGGTGAAGGCCCTGGCCAACAAGACGGCGGAGGCGACACAGGAGATCGACGCCACCATGCGCGACCTGGGCGAACAGGTGAAGGCCCTGTCCGCCAGGGGGGCCGCCGGCGCCGCCAAGGCCACGGCGGTGCGCAACGACACGACCCGCATCGGCGACGTGATGAATACGCTGGACAAGGCCATGGCGGAAGTGGACAGCCACCAGGACCATATCGACCGCGCCGCCCGCGCCATCGCCACCAGCATCGGCGCCGTGGAAAGCGGGATTGACGGTCTGGCCGGCGATGTGAAGGACAGCGCCAGCAGCCTGTCGGTGGCCGGCGATCGGTTGAACAAGCTGCTGACCACGTCTGAACGCCTGATCGGGCACAGTGCTGAACTGGATGTGGAGACGGTGGACACACCCTATATCCGCACTGTCCGCGACATTGCCGCCCGTATCGCTGCTGCTTTCGAACAGGCCGTGGCGGCGGGCAAACTGTCGGTCGCGGACCTGTACGATGACAAGTACCAGCCGATCCCCGGCACCGACCCGGTCCAGCACCGAACCCGTTTCACTGACCTGACCGACCGGTTGCTGCCCGATATCCAGGAACCGGCGCTGGTCCTGTCGGACAAGGTGGTATTCTGCGCGGCCGTGGACCGTAACGGCTATCTGCCCACGCATAACCGCAAGTTCAGCCAGCCGCAGCGGTCGGGCGATGTCGCCTGGAACACGGCCAATTGCCGCAACCGCCGCATCTTCGACGATCGCGTGGGCCTGGCCGCCGGCCGCAACACGGCCCCGTTCCTGCTCCAGGCCTATCGCCGCGACATGGGCAACGGCACCTTCGCCCTGATGAAAGACTGCTCCGCCCCCATCATCGTGGCGGGCAAACATTGGGGGTCGGTGCGGCTGGCATACAGGGTGTAGCGCGCGGATCGATGACGGCCTGGCGGCGGGGACATCTTGTTCATTATCAGCGGATAACATCGGTGGACATCATGGCCGGCATCAGCCCTGGAAGTGATCTTGACGATGTTATCCAATCGCACGTCGAAGCCGGACGTCATCATGATGCCCGCGAACTGGTGCGCGCCGTCCTTCGCCGGCCGCTTTTGGATAGGGCAGCTCCCCGTGCCCCGGCACCTGTTCCATGCTAGGCTATCGATAGGATTTGAATTCAGGTAGCATCAATTCAGGTAGCATCATGGAACTGACCGCCCTGCTGATCTTTGCCGGCATCTATGCCGTGGCTGTTGCCTCACCGGGTCCGGGGGTGGCTGCCGTGGTGGCACGGGCCATGGGGGTGGGCACGCGGCGCACCCTGCCCTTCATCGCCGGCATCGTGATCGGTGACCTGACCTGGTTCGCGCTGGTGGTGGGCGGGCTGGCCGTTGTGGCACAGAGTTTCCAGATCATCTTCACCGTCATCAAATATGCCGGTGCCGCCTATCTGCTCTACATGGCCTGGAAACTCTGGCGGGCGCCGGCCGAAGGGATCAGCGAACAGCCGCAGATCAAGGGCGAGGGGATCAAGCTGGTGATGGCCGGGTTGGGCCTGACATTGGGCAACCCGAAGACCATGGTGTTTTTCCTGGCCATCCTGCCCCAGGTCATCGCGCTGCGCGCCATGACGCCGCTGGCGATCGCCGAACTGTGTCTGGCCATGGTGGTGGTAGTGGGCGGCATCATGACCGTTTATGCCCTACTGGCCGACAGCGCCCGGCGCTTCATTGCGACGCCGGAACGAGTGCGCGCCGTCAACCGCGCTACCGGTGGCGTGATGGCCGGCGTGGCCGTCGCGGTGGCCGCGCGGTAGGGCGCACGTGGCATCGCAACCGCAGTGCCAGGCCTTTTGCTTGCCCGGACGCGGCCACTACGGTATAGATTCCGATTACGTAAACGTTACTTTCAGGGACCCGAGGAAGCGCCATGAATATCGACCAGATCGAAGCCCAGATGAAGGCCCGCGCCTTGAACTTTGTCGGGCTGGGGGCCTTGGTGAAGTTCGACCTGGGCGGCGGCGATGTCCTGTTCATTGATGGCCGCGCGACCCCGCCGACCGTGGGCCGCCAGGGTGCGGCCCCTGACACGACCCTGACCATTTCCGGCGACAATCTGATGAAGCTGGCCGAGGGCAAGCTGGCCCCCACCCTGGCCTTCATGACCGGCAAGCTGAAGGTCAGCGGCAATATGGGCATCGCCCTGAAGCTGTCCAACATGCTGGAGGATTAAGGGGTCGGGGCCATCACCCACCCGCAGGTCAGGTCGAGGGATCAGATCAGCCAATAGTCGCCGACGGGGACCTCGACCGGGGCCGGTTCGGCCTGGGGTTCGGCGGGCGCGGCATTGCTGCTGGTGATGTTGGTGGTGACGACCGAGACCGTGAGGCGGTAGTCGCGGGCGGTGGAGCTGAAGGGTGTCAGTTGCAGATAGACATCCTCCGCCTCCTGGGTGAAGAACTCCATGGTCAGCGACGGGTAGCGGCCATATTCGTAGGTGACCCGCACATTGTCCTGCCCACGCAGGCCCAGCTCGGCCAGGGTCGTTGCGGAGGATTGGTTCAGGAATTCCAGCGTCACCTTAAAATTCGTGTAGGCATCGCCGCGGAACATGAACCAGTCATTGTCATTGATGCTGCTGAACGTACCAGTGGTGGGGGTGCCGACCGTCAGCCAGTGGCTGGTCTGGTCAGACCCATAGACGGTGCCGTTGGTCCGCGTGCCGGCCAGAAAGGCCTTGGTCGCTGCCAGCTGCCAGTCATCGCCGGTGATATTATTCTGCATGGCATAGGCGGTGACATCGAAGGCGGTCGTCCGCCGCCCCTCCGCAAAGCCGCTCGTCAGGTAATGGCGGGTCAGGGCCGCCACGTCATAGCCCAGCGTGGTCACCAGATCCGGGTTGGACCCGGCATAATCATAGGCATTGAAGCTTTTCCAGCTGCGCCCCTCCGCCGCGCC
>JAIXTS010000501.1 GCA_027483805.1 Azospirillum sp.
GGAAAGCGGGGCGGCAGCGCCGCTGGTGACCGCCGTCACAGCGGCGGCGGGCAGGCCCGTCGCATTCCTGGTGGGTCCGGAAGGGGGATTCGACCAACAGGAACTTGATGCCCTGCGCCGCCTGCCCTTTGTGGTAAGCGTGGGCCTGGGGCCGCGCGTGCTGCGCGCCGACACTGCCGCTTTCTCCGCGCTTGCCGTCTGGCAGGCGGCGGCGGGAGACTGGCGGTCGGGCGATGGCGATGCGCGGCCGCCCAATCGAGACTGATCGCAATCCGCCCGCCGTCCCTGCAACGTCCTTATCTTTTAAGGAACCTCTCGAATGTCCGCACCTCCGACGTCGCGCGGCGAACCGATCACCGATCGCCGGCAACTGGTCGAATATCTGGAAAAGGGCAATAAGCCGGCGGCCGACTGGCGCATCGGTACCGAGCATGAGAAGTTTGTCTTCCGCGGCCCCGACCATGCGCCCGTGCCCTATGCCGGCCCCGGCGGGATCGGGGAGATCCTGGGGGAATTCCAGCGCCGATTCGGCTGGGAACCCGTTTATGAGGGCGAGAATGTCATCGCCCTCACCCAGGGCATGGCCAATATCAGCCTGGAACCGGGCGGGCAGTTCGAACTGTCGGGTGCGCCCCTGTCCACCATCCACCAGACCTGTGGCGAGGTGGGCGAGCATCTGTCCCAGGTGCGCGCCATCGGCAAGGATCTGGGCTTCGGCATGCTGGGCATGGGGTTCAACCCCAAATGGAAGCGTGCCGATATCCCGTGGATGCCCAAGGGCCGGTACAAGATCATGGGTGAGTATATGCCCAAGGTCGGGACGCTGGGCCTGGACATGATGACCCGGACCTGCACGGTTCAGGTGAACCTGGACTTTGCATCCGAAGCCGACATGGTGAAGAAATTCCGGGTGTCGCTGGCGCTGCAGCCCATCGCCACGGCCCTGTTCGCGGCCAGCCCCTTTACCGAGGGCAGGCCCAACGGGTTCCAGAGCTTCCGGTCCCATATCTGGACCGATACGGACAGGAACCGCACCGGCGACCTGCCCTTTGTGTTCGAGGACGGTTTCGGGTTCGAGCGCTATGTCGATTACGCGCTCGATGTGCCCATGTATTTTGTCTATCGCGACGGCAAATATCTGGACGCGTCGGGCCTGTCCTTCCGCGACTATCTGAACGGCAAACTGTCGATCCTGCCGGGCGAACTGCCGCTGATGACCGACTGGTCGGACCATATGACGACCATGTTCCCGGAAGTGCGCCTGAAAAAATATCTGGAAATGCGCGGCGCCGATGCCGGTCCCTGGGGCCGCCTCTGCGCCCTGCCGGCGCTGTGGGTCGGGCTGCTCTATGATGGCACGGCGCTGGATGCGGCCTGGGATCTGGTCAAGGGCTGGACCCGTGAAGACCGCGCCACGCTGCGCCGGGATGTGCCGCGCCTGGGCCTGTCGACCCCGTTCCAGGGCGGAACCGTGCAGGATGTGGCCCGGCACGTGGTGGAGATCGCGCGCGAAGGCCTGCGCAGCCGCGCCCGCACGGCCGGCATGGGCGATGACGAAACCCACTTCATCGAACCGTTGGTGGCCATGGCGGAGTCGGGCCGGTCGCTGTCGACGGAGATGTTGGAGAAGTACGATGGCGCCTGGGCGGGTTCCGTTGACCCCGCCTATCAGGAATATGCCTATTGAACAGGTGCGGGGCGGGCGGCGGGAGTTCATTCGTCGTCGTCCGCCAATGGTTGCACGTCTGTTGCCGGGCACGACCTTCTTGCCTAGAATGCCGGCCGATTTCCGGCGCATCGCGCTGCGGTCACGGGGAAGGGACGCTGCGCCCAGATGCTGAGGTTCGGGGAATTCGCCGATAAGGCGATGGAACAGGATTTCCGCCAGCATGTGCTGGACGCGGATGCACGGGGCCTGCGCCGCAACCTTGTGGCGCTGGCTGTCTTCTATCTGATGGCCGCGTCGCTGGACTTTGTCTATTTCAGCCGCGAAACCGTCTTCACCCTGATGATGCCCCTGCGCGGGGTGGTCTATGTCCTGATCGCCGCCACCATGCTGGTGCCGGTCCGGGCCGGGCTGGTGGGGCTGCGCCATGGCATGGTGATGCTGACGCTCAGCTATATCTGGGCGCTCACCTCCTATGGCGCGCTGGTGATCGAGGGGTTTCAGGTCGGGCTGACGGTCGGTTTCTTCGTGATGATCGTCGTGCTGATGAATTATCTGTTCCTGCCGACGCGGGTGATTTTCCAGATCCCCTGGGGCGTGGCGGCCAGCGGCGTCTATATCGGCATCTTCATGCCGGCATCGGGATCGACCCCGTCACAGATCAGCACCACCATCGTGATGCATTCGCTGGCCAATATCTTTGGCGGCTTCACGGCCTATCAGCTGTCGACGCTGCGCCGGTCGGAGTTTCAGCGCCTGCGCGCGCTGCAGGCCGAACAGGCGCGGCTGGTCGATGCCAATGCCGAACTGTCGCGGCGCGAGGGGATCATCGCCAGCCAGCGTGACCAGCTGGCCCAGAAGGTGGTGGAACTGGAGGAGGCGCAGCACCAGCTGGTGGAGACGCGCGACAGCCTGGCCCAGTCGGAAAAGCTGGCCAGCCTGGGCAGCCTGGTGGCCGGGGTGGCGCATGAGCTGAACACACCCGTCGGCATCGCCCTGACCGCCATCACCCATCTGGAGGATGGGGTGGTGTCGCTGGATAAGGTGGTGGCGGTTGGCAAGCTGACCCGCACGCAGCTGGCCGATTACCAGGAGATGCTGCGCGACAGCTCCCGGCTGGTCCATGCCAATATCGGCCGGGCGGCCGAACTGGTGCAGAGTTTCAAGCGGGTGGCGGTGGATCAGGCCAGTGCCGAACGGCGTGACTTTCTGCTGGGCGCCTATATCGACGAGGTGCTGCAAAGCCTGGCGCCGCGCCTGCGCGGGGAACCGCACCGGGTGCAGGTCGAATGCCCGCCCGGCATCCATATGGACAGTTTCCCCGGCGCCCTGTCACAGGTGCTGACCAACCTGCTGATCAATGCCCTGATCCATGCCTATGAGCCGGGGCGGGCGGGCACCATCACCATCCAGGCCCGTGAAATGCCCGCCGATCAGGTGGAATTGCGGTTCCGGGACGATGGGCGCGGGGTGGCGTCCGAACATCTGAACCGCCTGTTCGAACCGTTCTTCACCACCAACCGGTCGCGCGGCGGGTCGGGCCTGGGCCTGCATATCGTCTACAATCTGGTGACGCAGTCCCTGCATGGCAGCATCGCCGTCACCTCCGCCAAGGGGGAGGGCACCTGCTTCACCATGGTGCTGCCCCGCCATCTGCCGGTGATGACGGCGGCGGGGACCGCGTAGGTCAGGTGCGTAGGTCAGGTCGAGCCGCAGGCGAGCAGTGACAAGCGCCGGTGCCGTTGACCTGTCAGGGCAAGGGCTGTCGCCCTCAACCTGACCTAGGTCATGTGGCGCCGCCTCGGTATCACGCCAGCTGCTGCTGGATGGCGGCGGTCTTGATGGCCTTTTGCAGCTTCTCAAACGCCCGCACTTCGATCTGGCGCACGCGTTCACGGCTGATGCCGTAATGCTGCGACAGGTCTTCCAGGGTCGTCGGTTCTTCACGCAGGCGGCGTTCGATCAGGATGTGACGCTCCCGCTCGTTCAGGCCCTTCATGGCGCCGGCCAGCAGGGCCTTGCGTTTGTTCAGTTCCTGTTGGTCGCCCAGGCGGATTTCCTGGCTTTCCCGTTCATCGACCAGCCAATCCTGCCACTCCCCCTCGCCATCGATGCGCAGGGGCGCGTTCAGGGAATGGTCAGATGCGGCCAGACGCTGATTCATGGAGACGACGTCGGCCTCGGGCACATCAAGCGTGGTGGCAATCTTGGTCACCACCTCTGCCGGCAGGTCGCCATCATCGATGGCCTGCATCTGGCCCTTCAGCTTGCGCAGATTGAAGAACAGCTTCTTCTGCGCCGCCGTGGTGCCCATCTTCACCAGCGACCAGCTGTGCAGGATATATTCCTGGATGGCGGCCCGGATCCACCACATGGCGTAGGTGGCCAGGCGGAAGCCACGATCCGGTTCGAAGCGCTTGACGGCCTGCATCATGCCGACATTGCCTTCGGAGATCAGTTCGGAAACCGGCAGGCCATAGCCGCGATACCCCATCGCGATCTTCGCCACGAGGCGCAGATGGCTGGTCACCAGACGGTGGGCGGCCTTGGTATCCTCATGCTCGCGCCAGCTCTTGGCCAGCATATATTCCTCACCCGGTTCCAGCATCGGGAACTTGCGGATTTCCTGGAGATAGCGGCTGAGGCTGCTTTCCGAGCTGACGACCGGAATGGCGGGAACGGA
>JAIXTS010000121.1 GCA_027483805.1 Azospirillum sp.
CCGGGAATGGCGATGAACATCAGGCGGGCCGCCGGCAGGTTCAACGCCGTCAGCACCTCCGGCAGCACAGCATTGCCGACCACAACCTCCACCCCCTCGGCCCGCAACACGTCGATGCGCATCTGGTTGTCTTCGACCACCAGATAAGGATGACCTTCTTCCCGCAGTCGGGCGGAAATCAGGCTGCCGACGCGGCCATGACCGATGATGATGGTATGATCCGTCAGGGTTGTCGGCGGGATCGGCTCCCGCGTGGGCTCCGCCACGATGGGGGCTGCGGCGGGGTCAATCCCGCCTGGTTCCAGCTTGTGACCGAACTTGTCGATCAGGGTGAACATCACGGGGTTCAGCAGGATCGACAGAATGGCGCCGACCAGCACCAGATCCTGGCCTTCCTGCGGCAGCAGCCCCAGATTGACGCCCAGCGCCGCCAGGATGAAGGAAAATTCACCGATCTGCGCCAGACTGGCCGAAATGGTCAGCGCCGTGCTGCGCGGATGGCCAAAGGCCAGCACGATCAGATAGGCGGCCACCGACTTGCCCAGCACGATGATCAGCACCGTAGCCAGGACGGGCAGCGGCCGTTCGATCAGGATGGCCGGATCAAACATCATGCCGACCGACACAAAGAACAGCACGGCGAACGCATCGCGCAAGGGCAGCGACTCCTCCGCCGCGCGGTGCGACAGCGGAGAACCGGAGAGGACCATGCCCGCGAAGAAGGCCCCCAGCGCGAAGGACACGCCGAACAGGGTGGCCGCACCATAGGCCACACCCAGGGCGACAGCCAGGACCGCCAGCCGAAACAACTCCCGCGACCCGCTATGCGCAACCTCGTGCAGGATCCAGGGGATCACGCGCTTGCCGACCATCAGCATCAGCGCCACAAAGGCCACGACCTTGCCCAGGGTGATGGCAATGACGGTGATCAGTTCGGATCCGGTCAGGGCCGGTGCCGCCGCCGCACCGTCGGCTCCCGCCTTGTCACCCAGCAACCCGGCCAGCGCCGGCAGCAGCACCAGCGCCAGCACCATGGCCAGATCTTCCACGATCAGCCAGCCCACGGCGATGCGCCCACGCTTGCTGTCAACCAGACGGCGTTCCTGCAAGGCCCGCAGCAGTACAACGGTGGACGCCACCGACAAGGCCAGACCGAAGACCAGACCGGCCCCCAGTGTCCAGCCCAATGCCCAGGACAGGCCCATACCCATCAACGTGGCGATCCCGATCTGGCCAATGGCGCCGGGGATGGCGATCGCCTTCACCGACATCAGATCCTTGACGGAGAAATGCAGCCCGACGCCGAACATCAGCAGGATCACGCCGATCTCCGCCAATTGTGGTGCCAGTTCCATGTCAGCGACATAGCCGGGCGTCCCGGGCCCGATCATCACGCCGGCCACCAGGTAGCCGACCAGGGGCGAGATTTTAAGCTTCTGCGCGATAGCCCCGAAAATGAAGGCCAGCGCAAGGGCGGCGACAATCATCGTGATCAGGGGCATGTCATGCATCGGAAGCCTGCCTTTCATCCGGGCCAATGACCCTGACGGGCCTTGAACTCTCAACCATTTAATCTAATATCGCCCAATATGGTTGAGATACCTCGGATAACAACCCGTGCCCCCTGAAATTTCTTCACGGACGCTTTCTCCCGCGCAATGCCGCGCGGCGCGTGGCCTGCTGGACTGGAGCCAGGAACAACTGGCCCAGGCCTCCGGGTTGTCGCGCAGCACCGTGCGCGACTTCGAAAGCGGCCGGCATGAGCCGCATCGGGGCAGCCTGACCCTGATCCTGCAAACATTGACGGCGCAGGGTGTGGAACTGGTCGCAGCGTCGGATGGCGCCGGCGAGGGGGTGCGGTTCAGGGCTTGAACCGTCTCCTGTCCCCCGCCCCTCAATCCAGCGCGAACACCATCGCCTTCAGATACTGCGTTTCCGGCAGCAGTGGGTGAACCGGGTGGTCACTGCCAGCCCCGGCGAAGCGCAGGATGCGGCCCTGGCGGCCGGCCTCACCCAGACCGCGGGCGACCTCTGTATGGAACAAGGGCGGTTCCATATTGTGCGAGCAGCTGGCCACCAGCAGCATGCCGCCGGGCGCGACCAGACGGGCGGCGGCCTTGGTCATGCGGCGATAGGCGCGGCTGCCCACGGCCAGGTCCTTTTTGGACTTCACAAAGGCCGGCGGGTCGGCGATCACAACCTCGAACGTCCTTCCCTCGGCCACCCATTGATCCATCAGGTTGAAGGCGTCGCCCTTTTGCGCCGTCACGCGGTCAGCCACGCCATTGGCCTCTGCCGCCTTCATGGCGATGGACAGCGACAGGGCCGACCGGTCGACCAGGGTGACGTGGGATGCGCCACGCTTGGCCGCCAGCACGCCGAAACCACCGGCATAGGTGTAGAAATCCACCACGCTGCGCCCCTGACACAGGTTGGCGATGAAGGAACGGTTGTCACGCTGGTCGAAGAACCAGCCAGTCTTCTGTCCCTCCGACAGATCGGCGAAGAAGGTCGCGCCGTTCTCCTCCAGCGGGATCAGGCCCTGGACGGAGCCCTTCACCACCTTCACCACCTCTTCCAGCCCCTCATAGGACCGGGCCGTGCTGTCATTGCGCAGGACGATGGCGGACGGGTTCAACACCTCATCCAGCGCTGCCAGGATCATCGGCAGACGGCGGTCCATCGCGACATTGTTCGCCTGCACCACGGCGATATCGCCATACCGGTCGATGATCAGCGCCGGCAGCCCGTCGCTTTCGGCATGGATCAGGCGGTAGAAGGGCCGGTCATAGAGCCGTTCGCGAATCTCCAGCGCACGGCGGATGCGGCGCACGAAGAAGGCCGTATCAATGGCCTCGGCCGGATCGCGGGTCAGGAAACGGGCACAGATCAGGCTGTGCGGGTTGAAGGCGGCCAGCCCCAGCGTAGCCCCGCCGGCATCGGTAACCCGCACGATGGACCCGGCGGGCAGGGCCTTGGCGGCCTTGTCCATGTCCACTTCATTGGAATAGACCCAGGGATGGCCATGCTGTGCGCGCTTATGCCGGCCCGCCTGGATACGGATCACGGGCAGAGTGGCGGGCTTTGGGGCCGGGGTCGTTGTATCGATGGTCATGGCGGGGGCCGTCGCGGCGGGAATCTCAGTCATGGCGCGGAAAATACCGCCGGGACCGCCTTCGGCTCAAGCCACAAGGCGGTCACCCTGCCATTCACAAGGCTTAAGGTGGTGACATCAGGCCGGTGACCGCCGGCCCGCCGCTCGCCCGCCCTGAGCCAAGCCGCAGGAAGGCGGCGGCCGGCATCGGGCAGAGCAAAACAATATCAGACCAGCGGCCGGCACAGGCGCAGATCCTCGCGATGATGCCCGTGGTCCAAGGCGCGAGCCAGGGCAATGGAGACGCTGGCACCGATGCCTTCCCGCTGCGGCAGATGCAGATGCACCGCATTGCAGCCCCGGTCCAGCGCCATGCGGTCCATATCGTCCAGCAGGACATCTATGGGCGCCTCCGGCTCAATCAAATCCAGCGCCAGGAACATATCCACCTGGAACACTTTGCCATGCCTTGGGCTGGGCAGCACCTGATAGGCATAGATGCCATGGATATAACCATGGTCACCTTCGACGGTGCGGATGCCGCTATCGGCCGGGCCCAGCAGCAGACCCGCATAGCGACGCCAGGCCTCGCGGTCAGCGGCAGCACGGCCCGTCTGGACCAGAGGCCAAGCCTGATCGATCCGGCTGTGGTCCAGCGGCTTCACGTTAAAACGGTCGGACATGGTCACCCGTCCCGGCGAGATAAGCACGGCGAAGCCTCGGTCTGTCTGAACATGGCTGCCCGGGCAGAAGGGCGGCCCCCCATCGTTACCCGATAAGCCGATGGTCGCGCTTTGATCTGGATCAAGGCGCGATCGCACAGTTGCGCCTAGACGTTCGGATATGTGTTCATCGGCCAACCATTATGAAATCCTTTCATTGGCTGGCGGACATGATTGGGACCGATCCGGCGTCCTTGTTGTGCGTTGCGGATCGTGTCCAAAGGGCGCATTCTGCTTTCCGGCAGAAAACCGGCGGTAATGCTTATATCGGGGGGCCTCTTATGGCGTTGGCTGGACATGCATGCACACGCGAAAGCGCCGTGGCGACCCGTATCGACATTTCCCCCTGCAATGCCTGCCCGGTACGCAGCATGTCGGTCTGTTCCGCCCTGGAAGCGGATGAGCTGAAGCGGCTGGCCGATATCCTGGTATCCGTGAAGGTCGATGCCGGGCACACACTGTTCGCCGAGGGTGACGGGGCCGACACGCTGTTCAACGTCACCGCTGGCACCATGAAGCTCTACAAGCTGCTGCCGGATGGTCGCCGTCAGATCACCGGGTTCCTGCTGCCGGGTGATTTCCTGGGCCTGTCGATCAACGACACCTATGCCTATTCGGCGGAGTCGGTGACGCCGGCCTCGCTATGCCGCTTCCCCCGCCGCCGCCTGGAAGGGCTGCTGGAGGATTATCCCAAGATGCAGCGCCGGCTGTTCGCGATGGCATCCAGCGAACTGGCGGCGGCCCAGGACCAGATGCTGCTGCTGGGGCGCAAGAACGCCAAGGAACGCATCGCGTCCTTCCTGCTGATGCTGTCGGAACGGGCCCGGCGACGCGGCTATGCCGAGAACCCCGTGCATGTGCCCATGAGCCGGTCGGACATAGCCGACTATCTGGGCCTGACCACGGAAACCGTCAGCCGGACCTTTACGCAACTGAAGACCAGCCGCGCCATATCGCTTCTGGAAGGTGGCAAGGTCCGCCTGAACGACATGGAAATCCTGCAAGAACTGGCCGAGGGCGTTTGATCCGCCGGTTGCTCACCGGCCCTGCGGACCCTACCCCAACATCATCCGCACCGCATGCAGGTCGCTGGCCACATGAAGGGCAAGGCGCCGCATTTCGTCGGTAGCCGGCAGCAGGTCGGGGACCATGACGGCCATCATGCCCGCCCCATGCGCGGACCGGATCCCGTTATGGCTATCCTCCAGCGCCAGACAATGAATCGGATCGACATTCAGCCGCGCGGCCGCCGTCAAATAGGGTTCCGGATGCGGTTTGCCCCGGGTGACATCATCACGGGTAATGATGGACGCGAACCGGTGATGGATTCCGACATGGCGCAGGTGCTCATCGGCTTTTTCCCGACCCGTGGAGGTCGCGACCGCCCTGGGCAGGCCCAGCGCCTCCAGCCTGTCCAGCAATTCAACCACGCCGGCCATCATTTCCACCCCCTGGCGCAGGGTGTCCATCCGGGCGGTAAAATGGGCGCGGAACCGGTCGAAACCCTCCTGTCCGCCGAAATAATCCTTCAGCATCACAAGGGTTTCCGGCCAGGGGGTGCCGATGATGCCGGCATAGAAATCATCATCCATCGGCCGGCCGATATCGTCCGCAGCCCCCATGGTCGCCTCGCGCACATGGCGTTCAGTATCGATCAGAAGCCCATCCATATCGAAGATCACGGCATGAATGGGGCGCGGGAACGCCGGCACAAGCAGGGGCATGATGGAAAACAGGCCTTCAGGAAACGGTGATGCGGGACGCTTCCACGCGGTTGCGTCCCCGCTGCTTGGCCAGATACAGCGCCTGATCCGCGCGGTCCAGCAATTGAGCCAGCGTTTCCTCAAGCCCCCGCCATGCCGCCACGCCGATGCTGGTGGTCAGTGGGATGGCCTTGTCCTCATGCAGGACCGGATGGGTACCGATGGCGGCCCGAATCCGTTCAGCCGCAAGCAGGGCGGCGGACAGGTCCGTCTCTGGCAGAAGCACCACCAGTTCCTCGCCACCGAAGCGGGCCAGACTGTCCGTGTTGCGGAGCATGCCGCCCGCCCGCTCAGCGGCCACACGGATGGCCGTGTCGCCAGCGGCATGCCCATAGCCGTCATTGATGCGCTTGAACTGATCCAGATCCAGCAGCAGCAGGGCGAAAGGCCGGTTGTACCGTACCGCCCGTTCCCATTCCGCCTCTGCCAGTTCCATGAAGCGGCGGCGATTGAGGAAACCGGTCAAACTGTCGATACTGGCCAGCGTTTCCAGCTTCGCATTGGCTTCCGACAGTTCACGTGTGCGTTCGGCAACCCGGTGCTCCAGCGTCTGGGCCAGGGCGCGCAGATCGGTGTTGGCCTGGCTCAGCTGTTCGTAAAGGATCAGATTGACCAGACCGCCGGCGAATTTCGCCGTCAGGACACCCAGCATTTCCGCATCGGCCGGCAACAGGGGACGATCGCAATCCAGAATCGCCAGGAAGGCGCCACCATCCGGCCCCGGCATATAGAGCGTGGCTGTCCGATCCTCCACCCCGGTGCGCCGGGCAGCCAGTGCATGGGCGAGCCGGCCATGCAGCGGCCCCCCGACCGGTACGTCATCCGTCCCGGCAAATCCGCCCGTGGCAGCCAGCGGACGAAAACGCATGCCGCCGATGGACCATCCCTCCACCCCTTCCACGGCACACACCAAGCCACAGGCATTCGAGCCCAGGATGGGGCCCGCTTGTTCCAGAACGGTCTGGGCATAGGCTTCCAGGCCCATATCGGGCCGCAGCCGGTCATCCAGGGCGATCATGCGGCGCAGGCCCCGGCGGTTAGCCTCGATGGTGGTGATGCTGTCATAGGCCCGCAGCGCCGCGATCACCGTTGTGAACAGCTTCTGCGAGGTCAACTCTGTCTTGGCCTTGTAATCATTGACGTCGTAATCGACGATCACCCGTTCCTCTGGCGCCTGACCCGGCTGTCCGGTGCGCAGAATGATCCGGATGGCAGTATCGCCCAAATCCTCGCGGATGGCGCGGACCAGACGCAGGCCCGCATCATCGGTCTCCATCACCACGTCCAGCAAGACCAGCGCGACAGAAGCCTCTGCCGCCAACATGGTCAGCGCCTGCGAGGCGGAATAGGCAGAGAGAAGTTCCAGAGGTCGGTCGCGGAAACGCACCTTGCGCAGGGCATAGCGAGTGACGGAATGCACCTCCTCATCATCATCGACGACCAGGATACGCCAGGGCGGGCCGTCCGGCTGGCGGCTTTCCGGAAGCGCGGCAGGCTCACCCCTAAGGGTGCCATCCTCCGCGAACAGGAAATCGTCATCAACCAAAGGTCGCCCCGTTCCGTCTGCGGGCCTGTCCCCCGTTGGACCGGCACCGACATGCCAAACCGAAACAAAATTAAACCACCCCAGCCATTCCCCGTGGTCAAACGGTGGAACGGATCGGGCGGCTGACTTATCGTATTACCACTATAAATCGTTTCAGGGGCTGATGCCCGCCCTAAATGATGGGCCCGCCAGGATTAAATGATGGGACAGGCTGGATTTCCCCGTTGGCGCCATCGCCCGCGCCGCCCTATCCTTGGCGCCAAACTTACCAGGAAAGGGCGTTGCAAATGTCTTCGGGTGATCCAGCACGGGGTGGACCGCGCCGTCCCGCCATCCTAATTCTGTTCGCCGCCCTGGTCGGGGCCACTACCCTTGCCTATGTGACTTTGCCGAGGAAGCCAGCCGAAATGCCCGCACCGTCCGTCGCCCAGGCCGGCAACGACCTGCCGCCGCTGCGCCAGAGCCTGTTCCCGGCGCCGCCTGTCGCACAGCAGATTCCGGTGGAACATGTACGCCACGGAGAGACCTGGATCGATCCATATGACTGGTTGCGCGACCGCTCCTATCCCAAGGTCGATGACCCGGAAGTCCTGGACTACCTGAAGGCCGAGAACGCCTACACCGACACGGTGCTGGGCGAGGAAGAACAGGGGCTGCGCGCCAGCCTGTTTTCGGAGCTGAAAGGGCGTGTGAAGGAGGATGACACGGGCGTGCCCTATCCCAAGGGCGGCTACATCTACCAGAGCCGGTATTCCGCCGGTCAGGATCATCCCATCTATGTCCGCCGCGCCAAGGGAGAGCCGGAGGGCCATGAGAAGACCATCCTGGATGTGAACGAACTGGCCAAGGGCAAGGCTTTCTACGATGTGGATTCACTGGAGCCCAGCCCCGACGGTCGTTACCTCGCCTATAGTTTCGATGATAATGGCTCGGAAAACTTCACCATCGTCGTGAAGGACCTGACCAGCGGGGCGTTCGTGGGCGAAGCCATCCCCGGCACCTCGGGTTCCGTCGTCTGGGCCGCCGACAACAAGACCCTGTTCTATGTGCTGAAGGATGAAAGCCAACGGCCAAAGCAGGTGATGCGCACCAGCCTGGGCGCCAAGGCCGATGCCGGTACACTGGTCTATGAAGAGCAGGACCCGTCATGGTGGGTGGGCATCGGCGAAAGCCAATCCGGCCGCTTCATCGAAATCGGGTCTGGTACCCTTGTCTCCAGCGAGACGTTGCTGATCCCGTCCGACAACCCGACGGCCAAACCCAAGCCGGTGATCCCGCGCCGCGAAAACCACCTCTATTCCGTGGCTGACCAGGGCGACAGCCTGTGGATCCTGTCCAATGACAAGCACCTGAATTTCCGTCTGGTGAAGACCCCGCTCCATGACTGGTCGGAAAAGGCCTGGACAGAGGTGATGGCGGGCAGCGATCGGCAGTATCTGACCGGCCTGCTGGCGCTGAAGGACTGGCTGGTAGTGTTTGGCCGGCAGGACGGCACGCAGCAGGTCTGGGCGCTGGACAATAAGGGCGGGTCGCACACCATCGCCTTCCCCGACGCCGCCTTCGCCGTTTCCGGCATGAACAATGAGGAATATGAGACCGGAACATTGCGTGTGCGCTACCACTCTCTGGTCACGCCGCCGACCGTGTTCGATTATGACCTGACCGCCCGCACCCTGACGACCCGTAAGGTGCAGGAAATCCCCAGCGGTTATGATCCCTCCCTCTACACGTCCGAACGGCTGATGGCGCCGGCGCGCGATGGCACGCCCATCCCCGTCTCCATCGTCTATCGCAAGGATGTGAAGAAGGATGGCAAGGCGCCGATGCATCTCTATGGCTACGGCTCCTACTCCATCGCCATGGAACCCGGCTTCTCCACCAACCGTATCGGCCTGCTGGATCGCGGCTTCGTCTATGCCATCGCCCATATCCGTGGGGGCGAAGAAATGGGAAGGCCCTGGCACGATGCCGGCCGCCTGACCAACAAGCCCAACACCTTCAATGATTTCCTGGATGTCGCCCAGTTCCTGGTGGCGCAAGGGTATACCAGCCCCGGCCAGATCAGCATCGAGGGCGGGTCCGCCGGCGGCACCCTGATGGGGGCCGTGTTGAACATGGCGTCCGACGGCATGTTTGCCGGTGCCGTGGCGCATGTGCCCTTTGTCGACGTGCTGAACACCCTGTTCGATGACACGCTGCCCCTGACCACCGGCGATTATCCGGAATGGGGCAATCCCAACATCAAGGAAATCTATGATGTCATGAAGACCTACAGCCCCTATGACAATGTGACCAAGCGGCCCTATCCGCCGATCCTGATCACGGCGGGGCTGAATGATTACCGCGTCACCTATTGGGAACCGGCCAAATGGGC